>CAZUVT010000069.1:0-10650 GCA_964623925.1 uncultured Erysipelotrichaceae bacterium | reverse complement strand
TGGTAGCCATAATACCCGGAATACCGCAACCGGAACTGACTAGCAATGGGATAAAGCTTTTTCCCGATAAGCCAAATCCTCTAAACATTCTATCCATGACAAAGGCAATGCGTACCATATAGCCACAATCTTCAAGAATACTTAGTAATAGGAATAGAATCGCAATCTGAGGAGTAAAGCCCAATACAGCACCCAGACCGCCGATGACTCCATCTACAACTAAACTCATGACTAAGTCTGAGGCTCCCAAAGATTCAAGTGTATTTTCAGCAAGTGCAGAAATTCCGATGATCCATGGACCATATTCTGATGGATCCGGTTCTTCTTTCTCTAATGCGGATGTGAAATCAGCCATGCCCATCGTTACAACTTCATCGATTTCTCCCTCTTCATTTTCTAATTCTACTTCTGCATGAAATGATCCTGCGGCACTAACAAAAGCACTCAGTTCAGATTCATCAAAATCTTCTTTCTCTTCAAGATTTCTAAGCAAAGCTTCCACATCATACCCTGCTTCATCCGCAGCATTCAGATATCCCTCAATTTTAGCCTGAGTCACATCAAACTCTCCTACTGCTTCATCATATGCTTCTCGACCGATTCCTGCTACAAACCAGCCATCACCGAATAAGCCGTCATTTGCCCAGTCGGTAACGATCGTTCCCAAAGAAGAAACAGAGATCCAATATACGATGACCATTACTAACGCAAAGATCGGCAGACCGAGGAATCGGTTGGTAACCACTTTATCGATCTTATCTGAAGTCGATAACTTTTTCCCCGACTTCTGAACTGTTTCTTTCATCAATTTCTCAATGAAATCATATCGTTCATTGGTCATGATCGTTTCACTGTCTTCATCAATTTCAGCTTCTAATTCAGCCACTCTCTTTTCAAGACTTTCATTTAATTGAAGATCTCCGAGCTTACTATCTTTTTCAAACAATTTAATTGCATACCATCTCTTTTGGGATTCGTCGATCGTATGCGGCAATTCATTTTCAATATCGTGAAGGATCGTTTCTACACTCTCGCTGAAACGGATCTCATTTTTATTATATTGAGAATTCATTGCCAGCATGATTGCTTTCTCTGATACTTTTTTCACTCCTTCGCCTTTTAAAGCACAAGTTTCAAGAATTTCGATCCCCAGTTTTTTTGACAGCTTGTTCAGATCGATCTTATCTCCGTTTTTTCTGACAAGATCCATCATATTTAAAGCCATGACCATCGGAATCCCAATCTCTTTGACTTGTGTAGTCAAATACAGATTTCTTTCGATATTGGTTCCGTCAACAATATTGATAATTGCATCCGGCTTTTCTTTCAATAAATAATCACGGCTTACTACTTCTTCCATCGTATACGGAGATAAGGAATATATCCCCGGCAAATCCGTGATGATCACATCATCTCTTCCCTTGAGCTGTCCTTCCTTTTTTTCTACGGTTACACCCGGCCAGTTTCCGACATATTGTCTTGATCCGGTCAAAGCATTGAATATCACTGTCTTTCCACAGTTTGGATTTCCCACTAACGCAATTTTAATCACTACTATTCTCCTCTCTCAAATTAGCTTAGGCCAACTCATAAATCAAAAAAAATTAGATCTTTTCCACTTCAATGATTTCTGCATCATTCTTACGAAGTGTCAATTCATATCCGCGAACAGTTAGTTCCACCGGATCTCCCAACGGAGCAACCTTTCTCACATAAACTGTACAACCTTTCGTAATTCCCATATCCATGATCCTTCGCTTTAAGGCTCCTTCTCCATGAATTTGAATCACCTTTAATGTGTCTTTAGGCTTGCATTCTTTTAATGTCATCGCTCTCTTCCTTTCTAAATCAAGATTCTTCTTGCCAACTTGTTATCAATCGCAATTCGCGCATCTTTGATATTAACTATCAAATTCCCACCTATGGAAGATACCACCATCACTTCTGCACCTTGAACAAATCCCAAATTTTCCAAGAACTTTTTTGTTTCTGATTGTCCACCAATTTTTTTAATCGAATTGATCTCACCGATTTTAGCCATCGTCAAAGGCATACATATCCCTCTTTCCCATCCGCAAGTTAGCCTGTGATAACTTACTTAGTTAGCATAGCACAACTCGCTGATTCAGTCAAGAAAAATTTGGTATTATTAATAAAAAAACTAGGAAGTAATAAATTCACTTCCTAGTTGTATTCCAATGTTTCACTCATCTTCCTGCCAAGAAGAAACAAAATGTAGTTCACCCGAATCCATATCCATTGCTGAATTTTCTGATATCCTCATAAACATTGTTCCATCTGAATCAAAAGCAAAATTATCTGAGCAATTAAACAATAATTCTCCGCTTTCTAAATCTCTTATTGGTTTCTTCATAATATTTCTTTCCTTTCTATCGATTAATAAATTCTTCATTTATATTTATAATCTTCTTGTATAAATCATTTAACTCTTCTGCATATCTTCTTAATCCTTTTTCCTCAATTGTTTCCTTTATTTTTATAATATTAGTAACCATTCCATCACCGGATTCTCGTGAATAATAACATATAACTTTACTATTTTCATAGAATTTGAAATCCTGCAAAATGCCATTTATTATATCTATTTCAATTTTTTCAAGCAAATCGCTCTTATATTTGGGATCATCTTTAATATAATCATATCGACTCATTGATCTATCAATCTCAAGTTGTATCAATTGCTTTAATTTAGTATATATTTTCTTATTGTGTGTTATCGATTTTTTCAGTGCCTGTTCTAAAAATTTATGTTTCTTTCTAGCTAGATTATCTAGTAATTCAGATATAAAAGGAAACATAAAAATATGTCTTCTTTCAGTCCCATTTGTATACTTTATCCGGTCTCTGACCGGAAATTCGTCTGTAAAATAATCTAAAATATTATTATTAGATTCTACTAAAGTATTTATAAAGTTTTCGTCATAACGACTATCAAAATCCAGATCACTATACATATAATGTACTTTATAATACAGTTCAGGCAATTCTCTAGCCCTCAATTCATCCAAAATTTGTATATCTCCATTTTCGATTGCCATTGTAATAATTTTCATTCTTAATTGATCTTCTGCTGCTAACTTATATTGTAAGGAATCAGCTATTCTCCATGGATCTTTTCTTTGGATACTCGTTCCTGCACCAAATGTCAAAACATAATCATCGTCTTTTCTACTATCAAACCAAATGTATTTTTTCTCGATAAGAAACTTTAATAAATTATAATTTTTAAATTCAATTGCATAATCTATAACCGTCTTTCCATACTCATCAGGATTAAGAATCAATTCTTCTTCGTTATTGATATATCTAATCCATTCTTCTTCCTCTTGAGAAAACGAAATGCTATAGTTTGTCATTCTATCGCTGCATTTGGCAAAAAATTGCCCTGCACTTAAGATTTCTTCACATGATATACTCAACAGTTTTGAAAATACAGGCAAATCATAAACTTGAATCGATTTCTTTCCTTGTTTTATTTGCGACATTCGATTACTGAGTTTTTGTATTGTTTCTTCATTAATTACCTCATTTTCACATTCCAAGTATTTCACGCAGAATTGTCGCGTTGAATCATATCTACTTGCAATTTTCTTTGATAAATATCCTCCGATTTTTTCATTACTTGCCAATTTAAACATGTTATCACCTCTGCATATATATTAGCATTCTCGATCATAAAAAAATATCCTATAAATGCATACAAATAAAATTCTTTATTCTTTCAAATTCAATTTATATATGCTTCTGGCATATATCGTATATTCAGCACATTTTGAATTGTCTTCACTGTTCAAAACGATCTGAATTTCAATAAACAAAAATAAAAACCGTTCAGTTTATTAAACGGTCAAAACTCTCTCTGGTGCCGACTATAGGACTTGAACCTACCACCTACGCGTTACGAGTGCGTTGCTCTACCGGATGAGCTAAGTCGGCATGCATCTATTTTATTATAATGAAAAATAAATGTCAACCAATAACTTATTCGTGATCTCTAAACAAGAACTTGAAAATTTGAAAATCATTAAATTGAACATCATATTTCAAATTAATTTCTCTTAACTTTTGAAGTATTCCCGCCCAACAGTAATCATGATAAAATAATCTCGGAGAATTCCTTGACGGGAGTGTGTCATCTACCCTAAAAGATAGGGAGGTGATCGTATGGATAATAGTGTCCTGATTAGTTTAATACTGGTCTTGATATCGCTATTGCAATTATGTTTCACAATCTTCTTTGAATCAAGGAAGAAATAAACATAATACATATGATAAAACCCCGTCTAGCACACGGGGTCTTATCTAGTTTTTTACAGAAAATTAGATGACACCTCTAGTGAGGAGTTCTCTACTTTTATTATACGAAGATTTGGAAAAGTTTCAACTATTTTTTCCAATAATCATCAATTCATGATATCCTGTCTTCTCATCAAATCCTTTGTAAAAACTTCTTATCATTCCACCTCAACAATTTAGTAATCACATCTGTAAAATGGCTATCCATCAAATGTATTTTCTGGCAAAGAATAATAAACCATATGATAGTTTCATCTCACTGATAATTTTGAAGTATTCCTGCCCAACAGTAATCATGATAAAATAATCTCGGAGAATTCCTTGACGGGAGTGTGTCATCTACCCTAAAAGATAGGGAGGTGATCGTATGGATAATAGTGTCCTGATTAGTTTAATACTGGTCTTGATAATGCTATTGCAATTACGTTTCACAATCTTCTTTGAATCAAGGAAGAAATAAACATAATACATATGATAGGGCCCGTCTAGCACACGGGGTCTTATCTAGTTTTTGAATTTCAAAATCAGATGACACCTCTGGTGAGGAGTTCTCTACTTTTATTATACGAAAATTTAGAAAAGTTTCAACTATTTTTCCCAATAATCATCAATTCATGATATCCTGTCTTCTCATCAAATTCTCTGTGAAGAGGAATCTCTTCGCATTCCATCAGAGCAATCTCAGCGGTTGTATTGATAAGGCATCCATCCATTAAATGTCCACCAATAGTACCGCATGTGCTATCTGAAAAAGAAGCATGGAAATGGACACCATTATCCGCAATCGTTCCTGTCAAAGAAACGATTTCAAAATTTCCTTCTTCAACATAGTTTTCATTTAAAGCGGCAGGACGCAAAGAAACGGAAGTCACACATCCTGCACAAGTAAGCAAAACCGCCGATTTTATGTTATGCTTTTGACAATATTCAATGATTCCCTGTCTTAAATCCATTCCATATGTCAAACGAAATACATGCATTTTCATATTCATCACCATTTGAAGTTTACACCATTACAACGAAGAATGCAATGTATAACAGAATTCTTAAAGTATAAAACGAGAATTTTCTCCCATATTAATAAAAGACGAAAGGAGTCTGTCATGAAATTCTTTGTGAATGAAAAGTGTATTGGATGTGCGGTATGTACTGCCATCTGTCCCACAGTTTTCTTTATGAATAGCTCCGGTGTTTCTGAAGCAATTTTAAGCGAAGTTGATCCGGCATTTGAAGAGACTGCTATCGAGGCAATGAACAGTTGTCCTGTCAATGCAATCGAAATGCACTAAAGGCAAGTTCCAACAGCATACTTGCCTTTAAATTTCTTGTAACATTCGTTCTAATTTATCAATGATCTTTTCTTTCCCATCACAGAATGATGCCCTTGCCGCATTCAAATTGACTTGAATCAAATCTTTTTCTGTAAACCCGAATTCTTGTTGCAATAAGTCATATTCGTCCTGAAGAGAAATATTGCATAATAACGGATCATCGGTACTGATCGTAACAACAGCTCCCCGATCAAACATATCCCGAACGGGATGCTGCTCAATAGAATCAACACAGTGGGATAGCAGATTACTGGTAACATTCACTTCAAGCGGAATCTGACTTCGAATGATTTCTTCAATTACATTAGGATCCTGCCAGCCATGAATGCCGTGGCCGATTCGATCTGCATGCAATGACATTGCGGTTCGAACTGATTCTGCCGGACAGACTTCTCCTGCATGAATTGTAATCTGAACTCCTGAGTGATGTGCTCTTTCAAATAATTCCCGGTAAGATTCTGTGGGGTTTGCTCCTTCTGCTCCGGCCAGATCCAAACCGATAACCCCTTTGTTTCGATATTCAATGGCTAGATCTACCGTTTCTTCATTCTCCTTATAATTATCTATTTCAGGACCGCAGTTCATCATGCAGACGATAACACCCAAAATCAAATCGGGATGCTTGTTCATCGAGCGTTTTGTTCCTTCAATGACAGCCTCAACTGCTTCTCTTTGACTCAAGCCTTTCTCCGTATGCTTTTGAGGGGCAAAGCGAATTTCAGCGAGACGAATTCCCTGTTCATAAAGAGAATCCCCCAATGTTTCCGCTGCCTCTATTAACGATTCTCTTGTTTGAAGTATGGAGACTAAAATATCAAATTTTTTCAAACACTCTACCAATGGCATCGCTTCGGTAATGATATTCTGTTTTCTCCAGGTTTCCTGATCCATACTTTCATCCATGATTCCCTGCTCCAAGGCAAGCTTATAAAAAGTTGACGGAGTCATTGCTCCGTCTAAATGACAATGTAATTCAACTCTTGGAAAATCCATAAAACTCACCCAAATCTTTTAATAATTGCCTTGCTCGCTTGATCTTCCAAGGAATCATCCAGTTTTTCCAATCCTTTAAAATCAGGATCTTTTCTTTTAAGTGCACAAGTTAAGATTTCATCACACAGCTGTGGATTTTTCGGCAAAAGCGGTCCATGAATATACGTCGCAAACACATTCTTATAATGTACCCCTTCATATCCGCTCTCACCTGTATTCCCATACCCCTTGATGATCTTTGCCAAAGGTTCATGATGATTGATGATCGTTCTTCCGCCGTGATTTTCAAAACCAACGATCGGCTGTTCAAACAAATCACACTTGGCAATGACATTTCCAATCAAGCGAGTCTCACCACGCTCAGTTGTGATATCAAGGATAGATAAACCTTCTATTGTCTCATCACCTAATTTATAATACTTTCCTAACAGCTGATAAGCTCCGCATACTGCGACGACAACCCCATTATTTTCAACGTATTCAGTCAGTTCTTTTTTCTTTTCGAGAAGCTTGGAACAAACGATCTTCTGTTCACGGTCGCTTCCACCCCCGATAAAGACAATGTCTGTATGATCAAGATCCATGTAATCTTCTTCAACGGTACAGCGAACAACGTTCACCTGATACCCGCGCCATTCCAATCTCTTTTTCAAACAGGCAATATTTCCGGTATCTCCATATAGATTTAACAGATCAGGATAAAGATGAAGTATTGTTATCTCTTTCATGCTCTGACCTCCCATTCTTTCTTCAATTCTTTTAATAGAGTCTGTGTCGCATATAAAGCTGAATAGGTTACCAAAAGGTAGACAACTTCAGAATCTGTTTCCAAACTCTTTCTTACTGCCGATTTGACATCTGTTGTAATCTCATCAATTTGTATATCCTCATATTTGAATCGAAGTGCCATATCATACAAGCGAAGTCCGGTACAGGTCAAAGTATTCATTGTTCCATCATTCAATTTTGCGAAATCAACATCCCATAGCCAGGAGACATCCGTGCCATCGTTGTAATTGTCATTAATCGTAATGATGACATCTTTCTTTCTTTGATCCTGAAGTACGGTTTGAATTGATTGATTAAATCCGGCCGGATTTTTAGAAAGATTCAAAATGACAGGCTTATTGAATTCAAACTGTTCCATTCGTCCGATCTGAGGCTTATATTCTTTGAATGACTCCGCAAATTTCTCGGTAGAGATCCCCATTGCCACGCAAGCCCCGTAGCATGCTGCAACATTATAGATATTATAGAAACCTTTATAGTTGATATGAATTGGTTCATCATTGATCGTAAAGCTCATTCCATCACTCAGATCCACATTTTTCACTTCATAATCGATGTGAGGACGTTTGGATCCGCAATGCGGACAATGATAGCTTCCCAGCTGACTATAATGATAGTAGTCAAATTCCAATGGACTTCCGCATACCTGACAGAACTGTCCTTCCTTGATTTCATTGATCTGCGGAAGCACTTTCTCGGAAATCCCATAATAAGTTGCCTGCACATTTTCCAATGATCCGAAAGAAGCAGTTAAAGGATCATCCCCATTTAAAACAAGCTTAACCCCGGGAGCCTTACTCAAAGCTGTCTTTAATTTCTGCATGGTGATATCGATTTCACCATAGCGATCCAGCTGATCCCTGAACAAATTGGTAATCACCATCACATTCGGAGTCAATTGATCAAAAATTCTGACAGTTGAAGCTTCATCAATTTCAAAGCAGGCATAATCTGCATCAATATGTCCGAAGATATTTGCTTCCTGACACAAGGTAGTAGCAATACCTCCAATCATATTTGCCCCCAGCTTGTTGCAGATCACCTTATATCCTTGACCTTTGATTTCAGCATAAATCATGTTGTTTGTTGTCGTTTTCCCGT
This sequence comes from uncultured Erysipelotrichaceae bacterium, assembly GCA_964623925.1. GTDB lineage: Bacteria > Bacillota_I > Bacilli_A > Erysipelotrichales > Erysipelotrichaceae > CATJXY01. Next base: position 2,119 of record CAZUVT010000069.1, on the reverse strand, counting down.
TAGTGCCGGAAACCACAAGTATTCCTTTTCTTATTTCTTTCGAACATCTTCTGATGATATCCGGACAGATCTTCAAAGCAACCACACCCGGTGCATTGCTGGATTTTCTTCCTATCCATTTTCCGACAACACTTAATATCTTAACAGCCCATATCGCTAAACATTTTCGCATAAAAACCTCTTTTCTTATTAGTTTGTCAAAGTTTGATATCATTATAGCAAAAAATCATGATTTATAAACAAAAAGATGTCAATTTGACATCTTTATAGCATTTCTTCCAAAACTGTAACCGCTTCTTCCAGCGGATTACCTGAAACAGCTTCCAGATTTCCGGCATCGCACAACTCTGCAAACGTCGGGTCGATCGGCATTCTTCCCAAGATCGGAAGATTATATTTTTCTGCCACTTCATGAAGGTGACTCTTACCGAACACTTCAATCTTCTTACCGCAATCAGGGCATTCCAGATAGCTGTAATTTTCAACAAGTCCCAAAATCGGAATATTCATCATATTTGCCATATTGACTGCCTTCGCAACAATCATGGAAACAAGCTCCTGAGGACTGGTTACAATGACGATTCCGTCAATCGGCAAAGACTGAAAGACTGTCAAAGGAACATCGCCTGTTCCCGGCGGCATATCGACAAACATGTAATCAACATCATTCCAAACCACTTCACTCCAGAACTGCTTTACGATACCTGCAAGAATCGGTCCTCTCCAAAGCACCGGCTGTTCCGGATCATCCAGCATCATATTGATAGAAACTACTTTTGTTCCGGCATCTGACACATTCGGAAGCATTCCATATTCATTTCCATAAGCCGGCGTTTCTACTCCGAAGATCTTCGGAATACTTGGCCCGGTGATATCTGCATCCAAAACCCCGGTCTGATAACCTTTGCGTTGCATCTGGATGGCCAGCATGGATGTGATCAACGACTTTCCGACTCCACCCTTTCCACTGACAACGGCAATTACTTTTTTTACATGACTGACTTCATTTAATTTAGCTTTCAGATCCTGCGCTTCTGTTCTTGATGCGCAGTTTTGAGAACAGCTGCTGCAATCATGATTACAATTTTCGCTCATAAACTTCCTCCAATAGTTCAACTGCAATTATTATACGATTGATTGGGAATTTTATCAAGGAAAGTACATTGGCAGGTAAAAGAATCTCTATTTTTATTGCCACCATCCATAAACCATAAAGATTTCAATATTCATAAGCCACCAAATCTTTTCTTCATCAGACAAACGTAATACCGCTTCCGGTTTTTAATCGACATATAACCGTTTCTGATAGATTCTCTTATCTCTCAATCTGAATCAATGAGATTCAATGATTTTCAAGCATCGGATATTCCACACTTCCCTTTTTAATTATTACCTCGATTGCGCATTAATTCAATTTTAAATAGGCTCAATTATTTTATTCTAACCAATTGCTGATTATCTAAATTAATTATTTGAATCCATCCATTTTCTATTGAAGTTTTTAATACATAGTTTATATCATCATTCTGTAATTTTGGGAAAAGAAATTTGAGTTTCCTCTTAAATTTTTTTAGTGATATTGCAAATTTTGCAACATTATCTTTCCTACATCTTTTAATAATTCTCTTTATTTCAATATTTTCAACAGGCACAGACTTATCGGGTTCAATATTATAAATATTGTTGATTCCCATCATATATCCCATTTCTACCAAAATCTGATAACCTTTATCTTTTGAATAAATCGAAACACTTTCCGGACAATATAGAGAATAGATCATCCCAACATACATTCCAATTCCAATATCAAGAAAGTTTTTACCGGATTTTTCTAATTGAATCTGTACTATATTAGCAGAATAATTTATCCCTTTTAATTCCTCAAATAATCTTTTCCTTTGCATTTTATTAAAAAAAACATAACAAACCAAATCAGATTCTTTCTTTGAATAAAACCTTTTTGGTAAATAGGGAATATTCTCATAGTCAACTAAAAGTACTTTTCGGTTATTTAAATCATACTTAAGCTTTTGTTCGGGATTTAATAAATCTTCAGACTTCTTATTCGTATTCCAATTTAAAAAATTTCTAATTCTAGATAAATAACGCAGCACGATCT
>CAZUVT010000068.1:0-10753 GCA_964623925.1 uncultured Erysipelotrichaceae bacterium | reverse complement strand
TCTGAATTCCGTGAACTATTCCCCGAAAATCACGTCGAATATTTTGTCTCATACTTTGATTATTATCAGCCGGAAGCATATATGCCGAAGACAGACACCTATATCGAGAAAAGCGCTATGACCAATGATGAGTTGGATATGCTTAGAATGGCCGCCATCAATTCGGTATTGGAAAGAAGAGATACGATCATCGTAGCCTCTGTTGCGTGCATTTATGCATCCAGTGATCCGGCTCAATATAAAGGAATGTTTTTTACGATCCGTGTCGGTGAAATGATCTCCCGAGAAGAACTTCTCAGAAAGTTTGTGGAAAGACAATACTCCAGAAATGATATAGATCAGCTACGAGGAACTTTCCGTGTCAGAGGAGATGTTATTGATGTTTCATTAGGGCATACCGATGCAGTTTTGCTTCGAATCGAAATGTTTGGCGATGAAATTGAAAGAATTACCGAAATCGATCGGATAACGCAGAAGATCATCAATGCCTACAGCATCTACAATGTCTTTCCGGCTTCCGGTTATGCGCGCAATATGAATGACATTTATCGGGCAGCGAATGAAATCGAAGAAGAATTGGAAGATCGATTGAAATACTTTGAAAAAGAGAATAAACTTGTCGAGAAGCAGAGACTGGAACAGCGGGTCCGCTATGACTTGGAAGCGCTCAGGGAATTCGGTATCTGTCCGGGAATCGAAAATTATTCCAGTCATATCGATGGAAGAAAGCCGGGACAGAGACCGTACAATCTTTTTGATTATTTTCCCGAAGATTTTTTATTGGTGGTGGATGAAAGTCATGCCTCTTTACCACAGATACGAGGGATGTATAACGGCGATCGGGCAAGAAAAGAAGTTCTTGTGGAATATGGGTTCCGTTTGCCGAGTGCTCTTGATAACAGACCGATGCGTTTTGAAGAATTTGAAGGGTTGGTCAATCAGGCTATCTATGTATCGGCAACTCCGGGAAACTATGAATTGGATCTTGTTCACCAGCATGTCGTTGAACAGATCATTCGTCCGACCGGACTTTTAGATCCGCCGATTACAGTTAAGCCGACAAAAGGACAGATCGATGATCTTTTGGATGAGATAAGAGAATGTATCCAAAAAAATGAACGTGTTCTCATCACCACGCTGACGGTGAAAATGGCCGAAGAACTGACCGGATATATGAAAAAAATGGAATTGCATGCTGCCTACCTTCATCATGAAACCCAGACATTGGAGCGAATTGAGATCATCCGTGATCTACGAAAGGGAAAATATGATGTATTAGTCGGAATCAATTTGCTTAGAGAAGGCCTGGATATGCCGGAAGTGGCGCTTGTTGCTATTTTGGATGCCGATAAAGAAGGATTCTTAAGATCGGAAAGAAGTCTGATTCAGACCGTCGGAAGGGCGGCAAGAAATGCTAATGGACGAGTTATCATGTATGGGGATATGATTACGGATTCCATGCGCAAAGCCATCGATGAAACCAACCGTCGTCGGGCAATCCAAATTGCCTACAATGAGGCTCATGGTATCATTCCGACAACGATCAAAAAAGATATTCAGGAAGTTATTCATGGTAAGGAAACCAAAGAAATGGCTAGCCGCTATATGAAGAAAAAGTCTAAGCTGGCTAAGAAAGATAAGCAGGAATTGATCGCAAATCTTGAAAAAGAAATGCGGGATGCTGCAAAAGTCCTTGACTTTGAAAGAGCGGCAGAACTTCGTGATATGATGCTGGAACTGAAATCGGAAAATAGTGATTAAAAAGACTCTTGTCATGGCCAAGAGTCTTTTTTGAGATCAAGCAAATTTTTTTATAACAGAATGAATCACAGAATTTTATGTATAATCCGTTTGCGGTTTATGATAAACTAGTACAAGAGACTGCCGATGAACATGAGGGCAGAAGGAGGAAATAAAATGATCGATCAGGAAATAAGACAGGCTATCTTAAAAGAAGAGAGCAGACAAACGAACAATATTGAATGCATTGCCTCTGAAAATTATGTATCGAATGAAGTTATGAGAGTCGTTGGGAGCATTTTAACCAATAAATATGCAGAAGGATATCCAAGCAAGCGGTATTACGGAGGCTGTCAGTATATAGATGAAGTGGAAGAACTTGCGCGTAAACGATTGTGTGAACTTTTTCAGGCAGAACATGCCAATGTTCAGCCTCATTCCGGAAGCCAGGCAAATATGGCCGTTTATTTTACAGTACTCAAGCCGGGAGATACGGTTTTGGGAATGGATCTGTCCAGTGGTGGGCATTTAACTCACGGTCATCCGCTCAGTTTTTCCGGAAGCTTATATCATTTTGTAAGCTATGGCGTAAACAAGGAAACCGAAATGATCGACTACGATGAAGTGCTTGAAATTGCCAGAAGAGAGAAGCCGAAACTCATCGTGGCAGGAGCCAGTGCTTATTCAAGAATTATCGATTTTAAGCGTTTTAGAGAGATTGCCGAAGAAGTGGGAGCCTATCTGATGGTGGATATGGCTCATATTGCTGGGTTAGTGGCAGCAGGACTTCATCCGTCCCCGGTTCCATATTGTGATTTTGTGACGAGCACGACACATAAGACACTAAGAGGTCCAAGAGGGGGAATCATTCTCTGCAAAGAGCAATATGCAAAAGATCTGGATCGAAATGTATTCCCTGGAATTCAAGGCGGTCCGCTAATGCATATTATTGCCGGAAAGGCTGTCTGTTTTAAAGAAGCTTTAGATCCAGCATTCAAGGTTTATGCAAAACAGATCATTCTGAATGCTGAAGCGTTATGTGATGAATTAAAGAAAGAAGGATTCCGGATCGTCAGTGGAAAAACCGAGAATCATTTGATTTTGGTGGATGTAATGGGATCTTTCGGTATCACCGGCAAAGAAGCTGAAAAAGTATTGGATGAGGTCTGCATCACTTGTAATAAAAACACGATTCCTTATGATACACAGAAACCTTTTGTGACAAGCGGAATCCGATTGGGCAGTGCAGCCATGACGACCCGGGGATTCAAAGAAGAAGAGTTTAGGATGCTTGCAAGGTGGATCAAGCGCGCAATCGTAGATAAAGATGATCCTGTAAAGCTGGAGATCATCAAAAATGAAGTACTGGCCTGCACTAAGAAGTATCCGATTTATTTTGAATGATAAAGTTTAAATTTAGGAATTATTAAGAAATGCTTAAATCGGCTAGTAAGTATTTTGGATTTCTTGACTTTCAATTCCGGAATGTTAAAATAGAATTGTAAGTAATTGGATAAATAGGTTGCAGAAATCAAAAGGTAAGTTGCACCATTTATTAGATTGCCTATGATATAATTGAATATGTGTATTACTGAGATTGGAAAAGAGGGTAATGACAATGGAAAACAATAAAGATTATTTGAATTCACTGGCAAGTGAAATTGAAAAAAAACCGGAAAGCTTTCGTGAAGAAAAAGTGCAAAAAGTTGAAAAGCAGGGAATCAATCTGAATCCAAAATTGCTTGGAATCGTTGCAGCAATCGTTCTTGTGGCCGGATTGCTTATTTGGTTTATTTTCTTTAGAGCGAAGATTGAAGTTCCTAATTTTGTAGGTAAAACGGTAACAGATCTGGGCGCATGGGCAAAGGCCAACAGTATTTCCACATCTGATTCGATTATTATGACACAGGAATACAGTTTGGAATTTGATGCCGATACGATCATTTCTCAGTCTGTAAATGAGGGAACAAAGATCAAACAGGATACGAAGATGACCTTTGTTGTTTCAAAAGGTGCAGATCCAGATGAATTGATTGATTTCCCGGATATTCAAAATATGGAATTAGATGAAATTAACGATTGGATCAAGAAGAATAAATTAACTAAAACTAAAGTTGCAACAGTTTACAGTGACACGGTTGAAAAAGATTCAGTTATCAATTATGAATTGAAGACCATTACTGAAAATAACTTTACAAGAAGTTCTAATTTGACAATCAATGTCTCAAAAGGACCGGCTCCGGCAGGAACGGTAACGATGGAAGATTTCGTCAAAACAAGAACCTGGGATTATGTTGAAAACTGGGCAAAGTCAAAGAAAGTAACTGTCACAAAGACTGAATCTTATCATGATGAAATTGCGGAAGGATTGATTATTTCGCAAAGTGTTGATTCCGGAAAGACAATTAAAGAAGGAGAAAGTTTCTCGGTTGTTGTTTCAAAAGGAAAAGCAGTGACGATGAAGAATCTTGTCGGCATGACAAGAGAAGAAGTGGCTGCATTCTTGGAGGGAGTCAATATTAAAGTCGTCTCTACTGAAAAATATCATAAGTCTGCCAAAGCGGGTACTGTCATTTCTCAGTCGATCGGTTCCGGAAAAGTTGTGGGCAAAGATGATGTTTTGGAAGTAACTTATTCTAAAGGTCTGGTTTTGTTAAGTGAAGCCGGTGTAACGTTGCAAAAGGGTATGCTTGTCACAGATTTAGAAAATCAGCTTGATAAAATCAATGCAGAAGGTGCAGATATGTTTGCAGGAAGCTGGCGTCAAAATGGTACTGTTTATTCAGAAGAGTACGGCAAAGGACAGATTATTTCTTACGCATGTCTTGTCAATGAGAAAGAAGTCTCTTGTGATAGACCGTTGGAACCGGGAGCAAGAATTGATTATGTTGCATCAGCAGGATATGAAGTGATTATTGATAGTTCAAATTATAAAGCCTTTATAGAAGGGAATGCTGAAAATACAGAAGAAAATATTTTATCAGTATTAGCTAATGTTTCTCATTGCAATGTTGAGTATGCTTATACAGAGGGAATGAGTCATGTCAAGGTAACTGTAAATGGACAGTCAGTTAAAGTAGGAAATAAAATTCATGAGGGGGATAATATTGAGATTACGGTCTATGTAAACCCTAATGAATCATTAGATCAAAATGATTCTAATAATTAATTGAAACAAGTAGAAAGGAAACGGAGAAAATGAACTTTTTAAAACGTGCGCTAAAAAATATAACACGGGGGAAAACAAAGACTTGTTTATTGATTATTACTTTTTTCCTGATTGGAAATCTTGTCATCGTCGGTCTGGGGATAACCAGTGCTGCCGAAAATGCTAAGAAGAAGGCTAGAATGTCGATGAATCCGGTGGTCAATGTAACGACAGATTATAGAAAGTGGTATGATTATGTCGATTCTTTGACGGATGAAGAACGCGAGGAAATTTATGAGAACTATCGTCAGAATTTCCCGTATATTACATCAGAAATGATCTATCAGCTTATGGAGGACGGTCGTGTAAGAGCGGTTAATGCGTTAACTGTCAGTACTGTCTATGCCGATGGATTTGAAGCGGTTCCGTTGAATAATGATCGGGAAAATGAGGAGAATGGCGGACGCAGTTGCTGGACGGATGAATTTGGCAATGAAGAATGCTACACATATGAAAGTCCGAGTGTTGCGATCAAATCAAATATGTATGACAACATGATCGAATTTGAATCCGGCATGTTTGAAATTGTAGACGGAAGATTTTATACTCAGGATGAGATTGATAATGCTAAGCCGGTTTGCTTGATTACCGATCAGCTGGCAGAATACAATAATCTGAATATTGGAGATATCCTTTCTGTTCGTATGGGACAAAAGGATATGCTGGAACGTTATAAGGATTACATGACAGAAGAGGATGCAACTCTCAATCTTGAAATTATTGGTATCTATCATACGAGCAAAGTGATCGATGAAAATTCAGAAGATTTCCAATGGCTTGATAAATATGAATCTCCATATAACTGGGTATTGGCTCCAAGCCCGGTTGTTGTCGATGCACAGATCAGAATGAGTATCGCACAGGATCGCTACTACAATGCGATGTATGGTGATGAAGAGCCTGTGATTGATGAAAGTAATTATGATCGTGACAGTTGGATGGCAGTATCTTCTGCAACGATCATGATCAATGATCCACTTGATGTAGAAGACTTCATTAATGATAATAAGGATTCATTAGGAGAATACAGAAAATTTGAATCAGATAACACAACTTTCAAACAGATGTCAAGACCGCTTGATACATTGAGCTTGTTTGCAAATATTATTGTTTGGATCGTTGTTGTCAATGCCATTGTTATTATCACATTGACGACAGCCTTGACCTTGAAAAACAGAGAATATGAAATTGGTGTCATGCTTTCAATCGGTGTGACAAAAGCAAAGATCGTCATGCAGTTCTTCGTAGAGCTTGTCATTGTTGCGGTACTCGGATTTACACTGGCTGTCTTAAGCGGTTCAATGATTGCCGGACAGGTGGGAAAAGTAGTCATGGATTATCAAGTTGCAACGGAAGATCAGTATGCCGATGAAGAAGAGTCCAATGATTACTATTATATCGGAAATGAATTGTGGAATACCAATTACTTTACTGACATTACACAAGAGGAGATCCTCAAAGAGTATGAAGTTCAGATCAGTCCATTAATCATCGGAGAAATCTATATTCTGGGATTGGGTGTCGTGTTCCTATCAATCTTGATTCCAAGCGCAATGATCATGAGATTCAATCCAAAGAAGATTTTGATGAGTACAAACTAGGAGGTACAGGGATGGCAACGATATTAAAACTTGAAAATCTGTGCTATGGCTATGTTGATGGTGGATATAAAAGACAGATTCTTGAAAATTTGAGCTACGAATTTGAAGAGGGAAGATTCTATACGATTTTAGGACCTTCCGGAAGTGGTAAAACTACATTGTTATCGATTATTTCCGGTTTGGATAAAGCAGACAGCGGAACGATCTATTATCGTGATGAAGACATCAATAAAATGGGATTAGGTCAGTATCGCCGTAATAAGATCGGAATTGTTTTCCAACAATATAACCTGATCAGCTATCTTACTGCTTTGGAGAATGTTGAGATGGCTATGACAGAAACCGAAAATAACATTCCGAAGAATCAGAAAGAAGTAGCGTATGCACTTCTTGAAAAATTTGGAATCGTTAAATCAAAGGCCGATCGTCTTGTTTCCAAGCTTTCCGGTGGTGAGCAGCAGCGTGTTGCCATTGCTCGGGCAATTGCATCCAATGTTGATTTGATCTTTGCCGATGAGCCGACCGGAAACTTAGATACAGCAACTGAGCAGGAAATCATCAAAGTATTTAAGAATTTAACTGAAGAATTCGGCAAGACGGTTATTGTTGTAACCCACAGCAACGAGGTTTCAAAATTATCCGATTCTCGGGTGCTTTTAAGTGAAGGTGTATTAAAAACAATGGAATAGAGGTGGAAATGCCTCTATTTTTTTTGTAAAATAATTCGAGAAGGGGAAATTATGAATGTTCCGATGTTATTTATGGATGTAGATAATACGCTGATTGCCAGTCTGGATGTTTTGTCAGAGGTAAACAAAGAAGCGCTGCTTCGTTATCGACGTGTTGGAGGAAAAATCGTTTTTGCGACTGGGAAAGTTCCAAGTGCATTATATTCTTTATTAGATCTTCTTGATTTAAATGATTCATGGCAGGTTGCCGGGAATGGTGCTATCCTATTCAATAAGAAAAGAAATGAAGTTCTCACGGTTACGAAAGTTGGAGGACGAAGTCAAAAGTGTATTGAAGCCTTAGAGAAGATCGGGATTCCATTCTATGTTTATACGAATCATGAAGTATTAAAGAATTTTGATCAGGATTATATGGATCATGTAGAGCATTTCCGGATGCTTCAGGAGCCGATTCCGAGAAAAGTGGAGCACTTCGATTATGATCAGGTATTGAAGATCCTAATGTTTATTGATCATGATGATGAAGAAACCGCAAATGCAGTAAAAGAATGTTTGAATGATTACTTGGATGGACTTCATCTGATCCGGACTTCAAACTATCTGTTGGAAATTCATGATGTGAAGCAAGTCAAAAGTACGGCAATCGAAGAATTGGCGAAGTTGGAGAATCTTGATTTGAAAGAAGCGTATGCGATCGGTGACAGTGAGAATGATCTGGCTATGCTGGGTGCGGTAGGTCATCCATATGTTGTGGCCAATGCCAATGAAGAGATCAAGGCCAGAGGGTATTCGATTTTGCCTTCCTGCAAGGAAAACGGTGTGGCAACTTTGATTGATTCCTTGATAAAAGATGTACACAAATGATAGGAAACATGGTAAAATAAGATTGTTATAGGAGGAAGTTTTATGGCTGATTTTAAAGAAATTGCAAAAGTTTTGTTCAAAAAGACAAAGGATTTTACAGTAAATACAGTAGAAATTACAAAGGAAAAGATTGAAGTAACAAAGAATAAAGTTGAAATCAAAAAAGAGATCAAAGAAAATGAGAAATTGATCAACAGTTATCTGCTTCAAGCAGGAAAGAGCTGTTATGATCTCTATCTCGAAGGGAAAAATCCGGAAGATATGACTGAATTGTTTGATAAAGTGACTGCATGTACTCAACGTATTGCCGTATTAAGAAAAGATCTTGCGGATCTGGACCGTTCACCTGAAATTGAATTCATTGAGATCAAAGCTCCGGAAAAAGAGGAAGAAGTGGTCGAACTGACAGAGGATGAAGTGGAGAATATTATAGAATGAAGTTGATTTTGGGAAGAATTCTGATGGCTAACGGTGCAGAGATTCCTTTTGAACTCTATCCGGAATGTAGCCCATTGACTGTCGAAAATTTTGTGAAGCTTGTAAAAGAAGGGTATTATGATGGGAAAACTTTCCATCGTTGCATACCGAATTTTGTTTCTCAGGGTGGATGTCCAAAAGGAGATGGCACGGGAGATTTGGGCTATCACTTGAAGAATGAGGCATCTTTGAGTGATTTGAAGCATGTCGAAGGTTCTATGGCTATGGCTCGCGCCATGCATCCGGATAGTGCCTGCTGCCAATTTTATATTTGTCATTGTCCGCAGCCGCATTTGGATGGAAGTTATACGATCTTCGGTCGTGTGACTGATAATATGGGAGCTGTTCGTGTCATGCGCAACGGTGATATCATGACAAAGGTTGAGATTACAGAAGAATAGATCTTTAGTACATCACAAAAGATTAAAAATGGTTTATCTGAAGATAAATCATTTTTTGTAAAGAAAGGATGAATAAAAAATGATTTATACTTTAACGATGAATCCTGCCATTGATTATTTCATGCGAGTGGAAGAAGCTTTGATGGATACAGAAGTAAATCGTGCAGAGGATGTGATGTTGAAAGCGGCCGGGAAAGGAATCAATGTTTCGGTTGTATTGAATGAACTGGAAATCGATTCTGTGGCAATTGCATTGCTTGGTGGGTTTACGGGAGATTTTATAAAAAAACAAATCATGGATCATAAGCATATTCAACTATTAGAAGTAGCTGTGGATGGAGAAAACAGGATCAATGTGAAGATTCATCAACAAGAAAAAACGATTTGCGTTAATGCGGCGGGACCTAGTGCTAATAAAGATGTGGAAGCGAAGATCTTATCCTTGCTTGATTCAATTGAAAAATCGGATTATGTTTTGGTGTGTGGAAGCATGATGAAAGGACTGACGGATGATTTCCTGTTTCGCTTATCAGAAAAAGTTCATGAAAAAGAAGCCAGACTGGTTCTTGATATGGAATCTTTATCTTATGAAAAACTGATTCAATATCGGCCTTATTTAATTAAGCCCAATCTCTATGAATTTAAGCTATTGATGAAAAAAGAAGAAATGAATGAACAGGAGTTGAATACTTGTCTTGATCAGATTCATCAGGATGGAGTCGAAAATATTTTAGTTTCTCTGGGTTCGGAAGGAGCGATATTAAAAACCTCAGAACATATCTATCGAATGACGCAGGAAAAAGTAAATGCCCTCAACAAAGTAGGATGCGGTGATGCCTTGCTTGCGACTTTTATCGGGAAGCTTTCACAGGGATATTCGGTGGATGAGGCATTGAGATATGGCGGAGCTGCCGGATGTGCAACAGTGTCTTCTTTTGAATATCTGAGTAAAAAAAGACTGATGAAGTATTTGAATAAAGTCAATGTTTGTATTAAATGAAAATGGATCCAATCATCCTATGGGTCCATTTTTTTCATCTTTTTTTCTTTTGTTGTAAGAATAGATACATCCGCAGTAATTCTGCTTATAAAGTCCGTACTGCGAAGCTAATTCGATTCCTCGATCCATCCCTTTTTTCTTTTTGAAGTCAGAAAAGAAATATTGCGTATGAGGATACTTTAAGGCAAGATGTTCGCCGATTTCATTCAATGTTTCACTGCTTTTCTGTCGTGATATCGTCATGACTGTTGTAAAATAATCAAAATGATGTTCATGTGCATAGGCGTAGGCTTCATCCATTCTCAAGGTATAACATAAAATGCATCGCTTTCCGCATTCCGGCTCATCTTGATAGGGACGGAGTTTTTCGGTATAGGATTCATTGTCATAAGGTGGAACGATGAGCCTGATGGAAGCATGATGTTCTTTATTGAACAGCTCCACATAGTTTATTAATTCATCTCTTCGTCTGATATATTCAGATTTTGGATAAATATTGGAATTGTTGTAATAGAGTGTGATATCAAAAGCCTCATTTAACCATTCCATTGGAAAACAGGCACACGGGGCACAGCATGCATGGACAAGGATGCTTGCTTTTTTTTGATTGGCCAGGATCTTATTTCTTTCATCAAACCCTTTCTGCCACCAGAATGTCTTAGGTCTATTCATTGTTGATGAACATGCTGTCTCCAAAGGAGAAGAACCGATATTCTTGTTCGATTGCTTCGTGATAAGCTTTGAAGACATTTTCCTTTCCGGCCAGGGCACAT
>CAZUVT010000067.1:0-10822 GCA_964623925.1 uncultured Erysipelotrichaceae bacterium | reverse complement strand
AATGCGTACGATCGCTGAAAACGGCGGTAAAGTTCTATTTGTAGGAACAAAGAAACAGGCACAGAGTGTTGTTCTTGATGAAGCACTTCGTTCAGGAAGCTTCTATGTCAATCAGCGTTGGCTGGGCGGAATCTTAACAAATTACCGCACGATTCAAAAGCGAATCAAACGTTTGATCGAAATCGAAGAGATGGAAGAAAGCGGAACGATTTCTGTTTATCCTAAGAAAGAACAGGCTCAGATCCGTAAGGAAGCAGCTCGTCTTGAAAACTTCTTGGGCGGTATCAAAGAAATGAAGAAATTGCCGGATGCAATCTTTGTAGTTGATCCAACAGAAGAACACAATGCAGTAGCAGAAGCTCGTAAATTGAATATCCCTGTATTTGGTATTGTCGATACTAACTGCAATCCGGAAGTTGTTGATTATCCGATTCCGGGAAATGATGATGCAGTTCGTTCAATCAAATTGATCATCGGATGCATGGCAGATGCTATCGTTGAAGCAAAAGGCGGTCTTTTGACAACAGCTTATCAGCCTGATGAAGAAGAGACAGATATCACGATGGAAGATGTACTTGTCAATGTTGATCAGCAGAATGAAGAAAATGAAAGACGCAGAAGACAGAGAAATGAAGAACGTCGTCCTCGTCCGAACAATTTCAATCGTCGTCCTCGTCGTGAAGAGGCACCTGCTGCAGAAGCAAAGGCAGAAGAAGCCGCTGCTGAAGAACCGGCAGCTGAATAAATTAGGAGGAATCAAAATTTATGATTACAGCATCACAAGTTAAAGAATTAAGAGAAATGACCGGAGCAGGAATGATGGACTGTAAAAAGGCCTTGACTGAATGCGATGGAGATCTTTCAAAAGCTGTTAACTATCTTCGTGAAAAGGGAATTGCTAAAGCTGCCAAGAAAGCCGGAAGAATTGCTGCTGAAGGTTTAACTAAAGTAGTTGTTGAAGGCAATAAGGCATGTGTAGTTGAAATCAATTCAGAAACAGACTTCGTTGCTAAGAACGAACAGTTCGTTACATTACTGAATGATGTTGCAACAGCAATCCTGCGTGCAGAACCGGCTGATTTGGAAGCTGCTTTAAAGGTAGAAGTTGAAGGAAAGACGATCGAACAACTTGTTACAGATGCAACGGCAACAATTGGTGAAAAAATTACTCTTCGTCGTTTTGCCATTGTTTCTAAGGAAGACAATGATTCCTTCGGTGCTTACATGCACATGGGCGGAAAGATCAGTGCTGTTGCTGTTTTGAAGGATTGTGCTGATGCACAGCTGTGTAAAAATGTTGCAATGCAGATTGCTTCTATGAATCCATCCTATGTATCAAGAAATGATATGCCACAGGATGTAATCGAACATGAGCGCAGCATTCAGACTGAAATCGCTAAGAATGATGAAAGCCTTGCAAGTAAGCCTGAAAAGGTTCTTAACGGAATTATTGAAGGCCGTGTCAGCAAGACACTTCAGGAAATGTGTTTGGTAGATCAGATCTATTTCTTAGAATCTGATAAAAAAGTCGGCAAATATCTTCAGGAAAACAAAACTTCATGTGCAACTTTTGTCCGTTACGCAGTAGGTGAAGGAATCGAAAAGCGTGAAGATAATTTTGCTGAAGAAGTTGCAAATGCAATCAAATAAGCAAATTCAATGAAAAGCAGGAATTTTTCCTGTTTTTTTATAGACTTTTTGATAAAAATCTTAATGAAGAATAAAAAGAAATATGTTATGATAGAATTGATAAAAGATTGGAGCGATACAAATCATGTACAAACGAGTCTTATTGAAGTTGAGTGGTGAAGCCTTATCGGGAGGCGGAAACAATTTTGATCCTAAGGTTTTGAAGTCTTTGGCCAAACAGCTTAAAGAAGTTCACGAATTAGGTGTAGAAATGGCTATCGTTGTCGGCGGGGGAAATTTCGTCCGCGGAAAGATGGCTGCCGATTTGGGAATCGATCGTGTTCAGGCAGATCATATGGGTATGCTTGCAACGGTCATGAATGCGTTAGCCATTCAAAGCGTTTTGGAAGATGAAGGAGTACCTACTCGTGTTCAAACTGCGATTTCAATGGAAAGAGTTGCGGAACCTTACATTTTAAGAAGAGCAATTCGTCATTTAGAAAAGGGAAGAGTTGTCATCTTCGGTGCAGGAATCGGGTATCCGTATTTTTCAACGGATACGACTGCAGCTCTAAGGGCATCTGAAATCAAAGCGGATGTGATCCTGATGGCAAAAAACGGTGTAGACGGTGTATACAGTGCTGACCCGAAATTTCATCCGGAAGCAACCAAATTTGATGCATTGACTTATATGGACTTGATTTCAAAAGGTCTTGCAGTCATGGATACGACCGCAACATCCATGTGTATGGATAATAATATTGATTTGGTCGTATTCAATATGAATCAGGAAGGAAATATTAAAAGAGCCGTATTGGGAGAAACGATCGGAACTACAATTTCTAAGGAGGAACAGACACAATGATAAATATGATTCTTGATGATACAAAAGAAAGAATGACAAAAACAATCGAAGCTTTTGAAAAAACATTAACAACAGTTCGTACAGGAAGAGCCAATGCAAGCTTGATCAGCGGCATTGAAGCGGAATATTACGGCATGATGACACCGATCAATCAGATGGCAGGTGTTACGGTTCAGGAAGGCAAGACAGTCGTGATCAAGCCTTATGATAATTCTGCTTTAAAAAACATCGAAAAGGCTATTCTGGCAAGCAATTTGGGAATTACACCTAATAATGACGGTACAGTGATTCGTCTGACTGTGCCTGCTTTAACTGAAGAAACACGCCGTGATCTGAGCAAGCAAGTCGGAAAATATGCAGAAGATGCAAAAATTCAGATCCGTAATATTCGCCGTGACAGCAATGATGATGCAAAGGCTGCTAAAAAAGAGGATGAACTTACTGAGGATCAGGAAAAGCAGTGTCTGGAAAAAATTCAGAAAGTTACAGATGAATTTGTGAAAAAGATTGATGTTCTTGCGGATGAAAAAGTCAAAGAAATCATGACGATTTAAACTGAGCTCACTTCGGTGAGCTTCTTTCATAAAATGGAATTTTTGAAAATATACTTCAAATATGAATTGTAATTATATAAAATGATGAAAGAGATATTTGGGTATCGCGAATATAAAGGAGTGTTTATGGAAAATCAAGTCAGACATGTTGCCATTATTATGGATGGAAATGGCAGATGGGCAAAAAAGCAGAATAAGCCGCGTACTGCAGGACATTATCAGGGATCTGAGAATGTCAGAAATATTGCGATTGCTGCAAATGATCTGGGGATCGAAGTTTTGACATTATATGCATTTTCCACAGAAAACTGGAAAAGGGCAAAAGATGAAGTGGATTATCTGATGAAACTTCCGTCTGTATTTTTCTCACGATTTTTAAAGGAATTGATGGAGAAGAATATTCGGATCTGCATGATTGGCGAGATGGATCGCTTTCCTAAGGCAACTGCTGATATTTTGACTTCCGCTATCGAACAAACAAAGAACAATACCGGGATGATCTTGAATTTTGCGATGAATTATGGTGGTAGAAGAGAAATCGTATTGGCTGCTAAACACTATGCAGAAGATGTAAAAAATGGTAAAATAAGGAATGAATTGGATGAAGAAGGTTTTGATCAGTATATGATGACTTCTGAGTTTCCACCGTTGGATCTGATGATCAGAACGAGCGGAGAGATCCGGATATCCAATTTCCTATTATGGCAAATTGCTTATGCAGAACTTGTGTTCGTAGACGAAGCATGGCCTGATTTTACACCTGATTTATTTGTGCAGACGATTGCAGAATTTAAAAATAGAGATCGTCGTTTTGGAGGAGTGAAGTAGAATGAAAGAGCGAATCATAACAGCACTCATAATTATTGCGGTAGTTCTTCCACCGCTTTTATACGGTGGCTGGCTGCTTGATATTTTGATTTTTGCATTCGTATGGTTCGGTGTTGATGAAATCTTGAAAGTACGACAGAAAGAAACACCGAAGTGGGTTCTTTTGGCTTTTGTTATCATGATGATCGGCATGTTTTGGCTTCCGGATCAATTTCTGGTTGCCGGTTTGATCTTTTCTTTGATTCTTCTCTATTTAATCGTGATCTGCTTTTCGTGGTTTACTGTGGATGATGCGGGACTTGTCTATTGCATGATAAATGTCGTTGTGTTTGCGGTGAAGAGTATCCGTCATATCTATGAGATTTCACCGGCAATCATGATCTTCATTCTGCTTGCAACATATCTTACAGATACAGGTGCTTATTTTACCGGATATTTTTTCGGAAAGCATAAGCTGAATCCGAGAATTTCTCCGAAAAAAACGATTGAAGGTTCTATTGGCGGCTGGCTGCTTGGTGCTGCAGGATCTTTTGCATTCGCTTATTTTTATCTGGGGGATGTTCTGTCTTTTGAAATGATCCTTGCCGGAAGTATTTTGATGCCGATCATAGGCCAGATCGGAGATCTCGCTTTGAGTGCTGTAAAGCGCTATTACAAAGTGAAAGATTTTGGCAAATTGTTTCCCGGACATGGCGGAGTTTTAGATAGAATAGATAGTCTTTTGTTTAATTTGTTGTTATTTTATACTTTGATGATTGGAATGATGTTATGAAGAAAATCGTATTGCTAGGTGCGACCGGATCGATCGGAACTCAGACTCTTGATGTCTGTCTTGCTCATCCTGAGCAGTTTGAAATTATTGCTTTAAGTGCAGGAAAAAATTTGGGAAAATTAAAAGAAATTCTAAAAAGAACCGCTGTCAAGGAAATCTGTGTGAGTCGTGAAGAAGATGCCGAACAGCTGTCGCGGGAATTTCCTGATTTGCATGTTTCATATGGTGAGGAAGGGCTGATTTATCTGTCAACACTTCCTGAGGCAGATGTTGTGGTCAATGCCCTTGTCGGTTTTGTCGGCCTGACACCGACTTTAAAAGCAATCGAGGCAAAGAAAGATATCGCTTTGGCAAATAAGGAAACACTGGTTGTGGCCGGAGAAATCGTAATGAAAGCATGTAAAGATGCAGGCATCTCGCTAACGCCGATCGACAGTGAACATTCGGCTATTTTCCAATGTCTGCAGGGAAATACGATCCATGAAGTAAAAAGGTTGATTATTACGGCAAGCGGCGGCAGTTTCAGGCATTTAAGCCGCGAAGAATGCCGATGTGTAACGGTTGAGCAGGCACTTGCCCATCCCAATTGGATGATGGGAGAAAAGATCACGATCGACTGTGCAACAATGATGAACAAGGGTTTTGAAGTGATGGAAGCCCATTGGCTGTTCGGTTTGGATTACGATCAGATCGATGTTTTGATTCATGAGGAAAGCATTGTTCATTCGATGGTCGAATATCAAGATCATGCAGTTATTGCACAGATGGGGACGGCGGATATGAAATTGCCGATTCAATATGCGCTTGCTTGGCCAAGCAGATTAGAGCTTTTCCATTCGGATTGCTTAGATCTGGCAAAAGTGGGAACACTTCATTTCAGAAATGCTGATGCAGATCGCTATCCACTATTGGCTCTTGCCTATGAGATCGGTAAAAAAGGCGGAAATATGCCGGCAGTAATGAATGCTGCAAATGAAGTGGCAAATCTGGCATTTAGAGAAGGCAGGATCGGTTTTTTGGACATTGAAGATATCATCTTCAAGACTTGCAGATCCATTCCTTATAAATCAGATATTAGCCTGAAAGATATTTATGAAGCCGATCACTTGGCTCGTGAAAAGGCGGATGAATTTGTGAAAGGAGCAGAAAAATGACAATCATTTATTTTATAGTATTGCTGTCTGTAATTATAACGATTCATGAATTTGGCCATTTTATTACTGCAAAGATGTTTGGAGTATATTGTAACGAGTTTTCACTGGGAATGGGACCGCAGCTCTTCAAGAAAAAAATCGGAGAGACGACGTATTCGCTTCGTGCTTTGCCGATCGGAGGTTTTGTTTCCATGGCAGGGGAGGCAGATGCCCAAATAGAAATTGAGGTTCCCTATGAAAGAACGATCAAGGGAATTGCCAAATGGAAACAGATCATCGTATTTTTGGCAGGAATCTTTATGAATTTTATTCTTGCTTGGGTGATTTTCAGTGGGGTGATCCTGGCTTCCGGATCTTATGCTTTAGCACCGCAGCCGATTATCGATGGAATTATTGAAAATTCAGCTGCATCAGAAGCCAATCTTCAAAAAGGAGATCGGATCGTTGCGGTCAAGTTCAGCGATGGCACAGAAATTCATCCGGATGATTTCTATGATATCTTGACGTATACTTCCATCTATCATGATGAGGCTCTTTATACGATTGAAAGAGGAAATGAACAGCTAACATTTTTATTAACTCCACGATATAGCGAAGAAACAGACAGTTATCTGATCGGAGTTATGATTCCTCCATCTCAAGTCATTTCAATTAATTTATTGAATGCCGGCTACTATGGCTTTGATTATCTTGCCGATACTGCTAAGGAGATGTTTGAAACTGTATTGAGACTATTTAGAGGAATTGGTTTAAATCAATTGTCAGGTCCGGTCGGAATTTACAATGCTACAGCACAACAAGTTTCTTACGGATTGAGGAATTATCTTTTATTGATTGGATTGATGTCTTTGAATATCGGCATATTCAATGCCATTCCGCTTCCTGCCTTGGATGGCGGACGGGTATTTCTTCTATTGATTGAAATGGTTATTGGAAAGCCGTTGAATAAGAAGTTTGAAAATGCGATTATTTTAGCCAGCTTTGCGTTATTTTTCGCATTAATGATATTTGTGACATTTCAGGATGTCATTCGACTTTTTTCATAAGGAGAGATTTATGCAAGAATTAAAGTATGTGTTTTATGGCATGATCATGGGAATGGCAAATGTAGTTCCCGGGGTCAGCGGGGGAACGATGGCGGTTATTTTGAATTTTTATGATCGATTGGTGTCCATTTTATCTTTGAAAAAAGAGATTTTGAAAAAAAATATCAAATTTCTTATCTTCTTGGTAATCGGGGCTCTCATTGGAATTATTGGACTAAGCAATATCATGAAGCTTTGCCTGACCTATTATTCTCAAGAAACTTATTTTGGATTTATCGGGGTCATTTTCGGTTCTATACCGCTTTTATATTCGCATATTCAAGTGGTTCAACACGCTAAAAAGCAAGACTGGCTGTTCTTTTTGGTCACTTTTGCCCTTATGATTGCATTGATGTTTGCCAACGGCGATAAGAGTGGCGGAACGATTCATTTTACCGAATTAACACCCATCAGTTTTATTGCGCTGTTTTCTGCGATGACGATTGCTGCTTTCACTATGATCATTCCGGGAATCAGCGGCAGTCTGTTATTGATAATCATGAATATGTATCGCAATATTTATGGATATGCAATTCCGAATCTGATTATTCCGCTGTGCATTCCGATCCTGCTTGGCGCAATTTTCGGAATCGTTGCGGGATCAAGACTGGTTTCTTATTTGATGAATAACTATAAGAGACCTACATATTTGGCGATATTAGGATTAATGGTCGGTTCTGTTTTCCAGATTTTCCCTGGATTCAGTTTTGATCTGCATGGATTGTTTTCTGTGTTCTCATTTTTGGGAATGTTTTTAATCGTTTTATGGTTTTCGAAGAAGCAAATACAGGAAGTGAAGGAGAAATAGAAGGATGAAAAGTGTTTTGATTACAGGCGGAACCGGATTTATCGGTTCTCATACTGCTGTTGAATTGATCGAAGCGGGAAAAAATGTGGTGATTATTGATAATTTATATAATTCTTCTAAGGAAGTATTAAATCGTATTGAGGAAATCACGCATGTTCTGCCTAAATTTTATGAAGAAGATATTTGTGATAAAGAAGCGTTGCGTCATATTTTCATGGACAATGAAATTGATTCCGTAATTCATTTTGCCGGTCTTAAGGCAGTCGGAGAGTCCGTTGCGATCCCATTAAAATATTATCAGAATAATATCGGCGGAACTTTGAATCTTCTTGAAGTAATGAAAGAATTCGGATGCAAAAAAATCGTATTTTCTTCCAGTGCAACCGTTTATGGAGATCCTGCAAGTGTTCCGATCAAAGAGGACTTTCCATTACATACCACCAATCCATATGGAACGACAAAGTTGTTCATTGAACAGATCTTAACGGATCTATGTCATGCAGAGACGGATTTTAGTGCTGTTTTACTTCGCTATTTTAATCCGATCGGAGCGCATAAGAGCGGGTTGATCGGAGAAACACCAAATGGTATTCCCAATAATTTATTGCCTTATATTGCCCGCGTGGCTTCAGGAAAGCTTAAAAAACTGAATGTGTTTGGGAATGATTATGATACGATCGATGGAACGGGTGTGCGTGATTATATTCATGTCGTGGATCTGGCAAAAGGTCATGTAAAAGCACTTGAATATATCGATAATCACAAGGGGGTTGAGGCGATCAATCTCGGAACCGGTCACGGTTATTCGGTTTTGCAGATCAAAGATGCCTTTGAAAAAGCCAGCAAGGTCGTTATTCCATACGAAATCGTGGAAAGAAGACCGGGAGATATTGCGGAATGTTACGCAGATACAACGAAGGCAAAAGAATTGCTTGGGTGGGAAGCTCAATATAAAATCGAAGAAATGTGTGAAGATTCTTGGAATTTTACTTTAAAAAATCCTGATGGAGTTCAATAGTATGAAATTGTTACGTTTGTTATTTTCTCGTTTTGTCATTGTGGGATTATTGATCGTCATTCAGTTGTGCCTCATGCTGATTGGCATATTGCAAGTAGGGGAATATTTCTCATTGATTTATGGAATTATCAATATTCTCGGAATTATTGTACTGTTATATCTGTTTAATGATACTAATCATCCTTCTGCCCATTTGCCATGGGTATTGATTCTGATTATCTTTCCGTTTTTCGGTGTAATCTTCTATTTATTCTGCAAAAGTTCCTGGACGCATAAGTTATATGCTAATTATATCATAAAAATGAGACCGCAAATGGATCAGGATCAAACGGTTATCGATAAAATGGATGCAAATATGCAAAATCAGTCGAAGTACATTTCTGAGTTTTCCGGATATCCGTGTTATGAAAATACAGTATCTCAGTATTTTGAGCTGGGCGAGTCTTTCTTTGATAAATTAATCGAAGAATTGAATAAAGCAGAACATTATATTTTTATGGAATACTTCATCGTTGAAGAAGGGGCCATGTGGGAGAAAATACTGAACATTTTGGAAGAAAAAGTGAAGCAGGGGGTGGAAGTCCGGTTCATGTATGATGATTGGGGCTGCGGATTCAAACTGCCGTATAAATATGATCATCTACTAAGAAGCAAAGGAATCAAGACGTGTGTCTTTAATCCATTCAGACCGCTGCTTTCTGTTATCCACAATAATCGTGACCATAGAAAGATTTGTGTCATCGACGGCTACAGAGGGTTTACCGGCGGAATCAATCTTGCGGATGAATATATCAATGTAAAGGAGAAATTCGGACATTGGAAAGATACTGCCATCTATCTGTATGGGGAAGCGGTATTCAATCTTACCGAGATGTTCTTGGAAAACTGGTGTTTTTCAATTCATGAAGAAGTCGATTTCAAAGATTATGATCCACATCGATATCATCCGGAAAGTTTTGAGTCAGATGGTTTTTATCAGCCTTTCGGGGATTCGCCGATGGATAATGAACTGGTCGGGGAATCTGTTTATTTCAATATGATCAGCAATGCTCAGAAATATCTGTACATTACAACACCTTATTTGATTATTGACAGTGAATTGGTCTATGCTCTGGAAATTGCCGCAAAAAAAGGTGTCGATGTCCGGATCATCACTCCGGGAATTCCGGATAAGAAAATTGTTTTCCAGATTACCAGAAGCTATTATGAACAGCTAATGAAGGCAGGGGTACGGATCTATGAATATACACCTGGATTTATTCATGCCAAAAACTTTGTGGCAGATGATGTTTTAGGCGTGATCGGAACGATCAATCTGGATTACCGAAGTCTGGTTCATCATTTCGAAGATGGAGTCTGGTTATGTAAAACACAGACAATTCAGGCAATGAAAGAAGATTTCCTGAAAACGCTCCAAGCATCAAAAGAAGTAACTTTAGAAGAAATGAGAAAAGTTCCTTTTATCAAGAGAATGATTATCTTGTTGATCCGCATCTTTGGACCTTTGATGTGATGATTTAAGAATGAGTAAGAGGTAAAGAAAATGACTGAAAGTTTAGTAAACAGTTTCATGGAGATGCTCAGCGGATTATCTGCACTTCCATTTGGAAAAGAAATGACGATCTTCATTATTTCATTGTTTCCGATCCTTGAATTGAGAGGTGGACTGATTGCAGCATCCTTACTGAAGCTACCGCCGATCAAAAGCTTTATTATTTGTTTTATTGGAAATATTTTGCCGATCCCGTTTATTTTGACATGTATTACGCCAATCTTTTCGTGGATGAAAAAAACAAAAATTTTTAGACCGATTGCAGAATTTTTCGAAAAGAAAGCAGATAATAAAAAAGATTCGATCGTAAAAGCCGAATTTCTCGGATTATTGTTGTTTGTCGGAATCCCGCTTCCGGGTACCGGAGCATGGACGGGATGTCTTGTCGCTTCGATGATCGGAATGAATAAGAAGAAAGCTACAATCGCGGCCATTCTCGGAGTCGTTTTGGCCGGATGTATCATGTTGATCTTTTCTTATGGAATCTTAGGTCAATTGATTGGATAATAAAAGGACACTTCCTTTTGGAAATGCCCTTATGTTCCAATCAGCTCTCG
>CAZUVT010000066.1:0-10872 GCA_964623925.1 uncultured Erysipelotrichaceae bacterium | reverse complement strand
GGTGCGCTATAAAGTGGGAAGTATCGAATATAAACATCTCCCTTCAGTGATCGACCAATGATATACAAAAAATCATTAAAAATAAATGTATGACATTTTTGCAACAGAATATATCAAAACATATATAGCAACAAAATGTCATCTATTTTCCAAACAGCAAAAAAGCCCTTAATCTAGGGCTTTTATAAAGCGTGAATATAACGCTGAAATAGGCAAATGGTGCGAAAGAAGGGACTCGAACCCTCACTCCAAAGAACATGCGCCTGAAGCATGCGCGTCTGCCAGTTCCGCCACTTTCGCATGCCCATATCTTAGCACTTTCACATTAAGAATGCAAGGAAAATCTATCCTTACTGGCAATCTGCAAGCTTTCTTCTTGACGGATCCAGATTATCGCAATAATAGCGTACAGTTAATTTTCTTGTTGTTTTGACCCCGCTTACGATATAATCACCTTCCAGAAGTTCGTCAATTAATGCAGCACATACTGTCTTCACATTGGCAACATTCGGCTCACACTCATTTAAAAGATCACCGGCATTGATTTCAATATATAATGTGTTCTCGTAATGAGCTTTAGCTTTTTTATCACGAATGATTTGACAATAAGCATCAAATGTTAATTTCATATTTTCACCTTCATTTCTAAAATACCAAAAGAGTTTAACATGTTTTCAAGAAAAAAGACAGTGTTTTTTACTTATTTTACAATTGTAAGCGCAACCACTTACAAGATAGGATAAAAAAACATTTTTATTTAGGAATAAAAGTGCTTTTAAATGACTATTTAGTCTTTTCTTCTTTATTCGGTTCTCCTTTGGATTCTTCCTCTTTTTTATCCTTCTTTTCTGCTTCGGCCATCCACTTCTTTCCCTCTTCGATCTTCTTTTCGATTTCAGCAGAGAGCTTGCGTGGAATCAAATTGACAGAGGAATTGATGATCTGTTCAGAGTATTTTACCACAAAGTTTAATGTAATCATGAAAGAATCTGCATCTAAATGCTCCATCGTATCATAATGATTATGGATCTGGGCTCCGCCATGCGGCGCTAAACGAGCGAAGGTACATGAAGGCACTCCGGCACTGGCAAAACTTGTCGAATCACTGGAATAAGTATCCATCTTTGATTCAACAGGATACCCCTCAAGCTTTGCAAGATACTGCAACCCGTGAAGCACTTCCTCACTGGCTGTACAGCAGAAATACTCATATCCTAATGTAACACCGGTCATATCAAAATTAATATTATAAATATAATTTTTCAATTCTTCTTGATGAGCTTCACAATATTTGCGAGATCCGACCAAACCAATTTCTTCACTGCCGCAGAAAACAAATTTAACAGTTCTTCTCGGTTTATTTTCAGCATAATGATGAAGCAATTCCAAAATCGTGATCGCACCCGTTGCATTATCCCATGCCCCTTTTGAATATCTTACCGAATCATAGTGAGCGGTGAAAACAACGACCTCATCTTTTAGGTCTGTTCCTTCGATCGTCGCAACAACATTCTGTGCCGTTCCTTTGATATCTTTATTCTGCTTCAAAACCAGTTTCACTTCTTCAGGATGAGATCTCACCAGTTCTTCAGCATCTGAAATATGCATAACGATTCCAGGAAGTTCCTTATTTTTACCACGCGTATTACGAGGACGAAGTTCATCTTTCAAAGAAGCTTCATCATAGAAACTGCCATGAATCGAAATATATCCCAATGCCCCTTTCTTCACCATCATTTCTGCAACTTCCGCTTTTAATCTTCCGCTGATCAGACAGATCTTTCCCTTTACATCAACCAAATTTGCCTCTAATCCATTTTCGACATAAGCGAAAGGAGCTGTAATTCCTTCATCCGGAGTACAGGCACAATTTCCGATACCGATAACTTTGTATTCTTTATACACCGGTTTTGTGACAGTAAATGAAACTTCCTGAATTTCAGGCATATCAATTTCATATTCTTCTAAATGAGCTTCAACACCTGCTTTCTCACACTCTGCCTTCAAATATTCAGCAGCCTCTTTTTCCTGAGCTGTTCCGGTCACCCTTTCAAAACTAAGTTTTGTAAGGGTATCCCAAGCTCTTTCTTTACATACTGACATAATTTTCCTCCTCTTTTTCTAAACTCTAGTTTAAATCAAATCGACATTAATTTCAACAGATTAGAATCATTCCCGACTTATCGATTTTCTCAACATTTCCGATATCATTCCCTCATATTTTTACGCCCTATTTAATATCACATGCTGATTCAATTTCGTAGCCTGATGAAACAAAAGCTTTAAATTCTCTTCCATTACCCAAATAGATGTCCGATAAATCAGATCTTCCTTGGATTTTGTAAGATAGTGAACCAAATACGAATTTTCATTCAAGAATTGACACTCAAAATTATAAATTTCTATTTTCCTATCCTCAGTGCATGAAAATAATGCTTCTACCGTATCCTTTTTATGATAAATCATCCCGGATTTCCCACATTCTGTAAAATGATCATGGATATGTTGATCAAGCCATTCTAAATCTTGAATATATTGAATTTTAAAAAAACTTTTTTCTAATTCCAAAATTCTATCTTTCATCATCATTACTCCTTCTGACTAAAAGTTAAATATTACTCTCAAAAAAGTCTGCCACACATCATTTATCTTTTCTTGACCTCCGAATTGATATCAAAGCTCCAGAAAATTGTTCTGTTTATTTGCAGGAATTTATCACCCTATTCGTATGCCGAAACAGGTCAACAACCTTGATTCTGCTTAATAATTGTGATCGTACGGATTTTCCGATTACTTCAACACTCCACGCTAAGGGAATATGCCCGAAATCCCATCGCATCAATTTCCTTATTACCAGAAACGATACTTTCCTTTACCATATCCAATCACCTGTTCAATGATGCCATGCTCTGCCATTTCAAGCAACAAAGCAAAGCTTCTTGTAGACTTCAGACCAAGTACCCGCTGAACATCCGATCTCCCGAATACTACTTCGGAGCCCAATACCTCTTGTAATTTCTGAATATGAGAAACGGTTTTTACTGTAAAAGCATTTTCAATGTTCACTTTTTCTTCTCCAATGTTCGCTTTTTCCGTTTTTTTGAAAGCGCCGCTGATGTGTAATGCCCAGTTATGGAATAAGCGATTCAATTTTATTACCATTGCACGGATATTTATTTTCTCCCATTAGCTTTGATCTGATTTCAGTTTTTTCTTTAATAGTTTCAGGTTAAAACTATCCTGTAGAGGATCTATATCATCAATGGTTATGTCATGTCCTACAGCATCCGCAAGACCTTTTATTTCTTTAATTTTGCTCAAATTCAACATATTCTTACTTTTCCTCGCGCTTTACATAGATCAACTCAATGTCGTATCCCCAAAGACGCCAACATCTGAATGAAAGTTTTATTGACAATGTTATCGCTTTTCTTTATTAGTCGTTTCACATAGGATGGCATGGTTTCCGCCTCTTCGCCAAGTCTTGCCTGTGTGGTTTCTGCCTCTATACACTTTACCTTGACATCACTACTATCGTTTCCACATGAGGGGTATGTGTAAACATATCAAATGGGATAATGTGATTAATTTCGTAATCCTTCTTCAATTCAGCAAGATTTTTCGCTAAAGTAGAAGGATTGCAAGAGATATAGATTATTTGCTTGATGTTCGTAGATCGAATCATGTGAATCATCTTATCATCTAATCCGCTACGCGGCGGATCCACGATCAGGCAGTCGATTTCTTTTTTTGCCGCGATCTTTCTGCATTCCACTGCGGAATCCCCGCAAATAAAACGACAATTTTCGATTTGATTATTCTCCGCATTCACTTTTGCATTTTCTATTGCTTCTTTGATGATCTCAATTCCGATCAATTCTTTAAAGTGCTTATGATATAAAAGCGACATGATTCCGACTCCGCAATATGCTTCTACCAAACAATTGCCGGGTTGGATAAATTCTTTTACTTTGTTGAACATGCGAAGAGCTTGTTTGGTATTCAGCTGAAAAAAAGAATTAGGCGATAATTGAAGTTGCAGCCCTTCCAATGTGAATTCCAGTTTATTATTTCCTGCAAGAACAATTGTTTCTTTTCCAAAAACATCACGACTTTTCCTATTGGAATTGATATTCTGTATAACAGAAACAACACTTTCAATGCTCATGATCTCATCTATAAATTTAGATGGAAAGGTCATGTTTCCGGTTATAAAAGTTACCTGTACATGATCTTCCATCACTCGAAGCACAAGTGTTCTAAGTCCTTTTCCATTTGAAAAATCTGAAAACTTGTAGTGATTGCAGATTCGCATGATCTCTTTTCTGCACTTTTCCAATAATTCATTGTGTACTAAACAGTGCTTGATCAAAATCAAGTGATTGCTGTTCTCCTCATATAAACCGCATATCAATTTTCCTTTATGCTTAACAATAGGAAGCTTGCATTGGTTACGATAAGCAAATGGTTCAGGATTAACTTGAATTTTCTCTACTAAGTGCGGATCGATCTGAGCATATTTGATAAGTGTCTGCTTCAGATGATCTTCTTTCCATTTCAATTGCTGGGAAAGATCCGCAATCATCAAAGGACATCCACCGCATTTTTCTTGATGCATACACAGTGCATCTATGCGATATGGACTGCTTTTGACCAGTCTCAAAATCTCCCCTTTCATGTATCGTTCATTTTTAACAACGATCTTTGCCTCAACGATTTCGTTGATCAAAGCTCCCGGAATAAAAACTGGAATTCGATTGGAATAGGCAATTCCTTCACCGTTGATTCCCATTTTCATGATTTCCAAACGCATGCTTTCACCTTCTTTTAACCCACGAGTTGAAGTTATTATAGAATGAATGCGCCTGTCTTGTCAAAGGAACCTTCTTTGGATCATCAATCAAACTGTGAATGATACAATAGCCGATATAAACGATGCATGAAATGATATAACAGCTCAAAAGAAGGATAACCAGCGATGAAAGCGGGCCATACTTTGTTTCATATAAAGTAAAATGTTCAATAACAAAAAAGAAGCACCGTCCTAAGACAGTTAAAGCAATCGAACTGAATAAGCCTCCGCTCATATAAGTGTAAATCGGATACTGCCGAAAAGAAAGCAATCGGTAAAATAAAATAAAGCAAAGCGTCAAAAGTAAAAAAGAACCGATATTATGAGATCGAAATAGTTTTTGAAAAAGAATCATTAAAAACAAAATAAACAAAATCATCAATATAAAAAGTAAAATGGAAAGAATGCGAAGAAAAAGACGCTCATATTCCACCTCATCTTCTTTAGAAGAAATAAGTAGAAATGAATAGACGCTTTTCGATGCAATATAGATACTTGCCATCAGCAGCATGATTAAAGAAATCAGTCCTGAAAAAGACTGATTTTTGAGATAATTTACAAATGGAATTACAAATTCATCCGGAATATATTGAACCAGAAAATCAGTTACTGACTTTAAATCCAGAGTAACCTGTAAACTGATTACAAAAATAGTTAAGACCGGAGCTAATGCCAAAAGCAAAGAATAGGCAAAAGATGTTGTAAACATGACACCTTCTACGCTGTTGAATTTTTGAAAGATTCTGATTCCTCTTTTTATCAAATTAAAGATCCTTTCTATTCAAGAAATATCAAGTTTGTGTCTGAACTGTAATTTTCCAAGTTATATACAAAAAGAATTTCATCAATTTCTTCTTGTTCGATCAATTCTGAAATAGACAATTTATAATAGCGTAAATCCACGAGAATTATTTTTTCATAATCTTCTGTCAAAAATGGTGCCAGATCATGAGCGTAACTGTCCTTGATCACAAGAAGACTCCCTGTTCCTTTTGAGGAAGTCAAAACAGTTAATGCGTGATTTCCATCCAGAAAATAAGTGTACTGATCTTTTAATTTTAGATTTTCCTCGACAAGCATTGAATCATATTTTTGATCATCCGCAATCATAGAGACTGCTTTGAAGAATGGTTTTGTAAAAACCTCAAGCTCATCCCCTTTGAACCAGAATGCTCCGCTGGAAGAGTAAGAAGTTCCGCGAAAATCTTCGCTGACGACTTTCCGACTATAATCCTCAAGGCTGCTCGGTGGGATCCCCTTTGCCTTATGAAATGCCTGATAACCGTAAAATGCTCCCCGCATTGTCCAGTGATGATCTGTTGAAAAATATAAGAATTCATCCCGATTGTTCTTCAGTTCTTCTAATACAGGAATAAAATGGATCTTCTCATTCAGATCGGTTTCGATCTGATTTAAAAGATTTTCCTGATCAACTTCCAGATTGTGCTCAGGAAGATATTCCGGATAGATTCCCGATAAAGTCGGTACGATCATGACCCAGATCGGCTTATCTATCTTTTGTGCAAATTCATTGATCTTACTCGTATTTTTTTGAATCTGAATTTCATCTGCCTCGATGAATTGGGCAATCAAGCCATGTTCTGTAATATAGATACCGTTATTTGTTTTTTTATTCAATACCAATTCGCTTGCGGCCTTGATCGAAATCCAGGTATCCCTGAAAGGAAACTGATCCTGCATGTATTCTGTAAACTGGTCCATAAATTTTCCGGATAAGATAGAAGAAATATTGAAAGACGGTATCTGTTCAAGATAGCGGTTTTCATTTGGTGAAAAACTTTTATCCGGCAATCCGATATGAAGAATAGAGAAAAAAGCTAAAAAGGATATAAAACAAATGATCGTTAATTTCTGTAATTTTCTTTTCATAGCCAATCTCCTAAAATCTAAAATATAAGAACGGGTTATAGCTTGCATCCACAAGATAAGCAACACACAAAACCAGTGCTCCCATGACCAAAACCAAAGACAGGATCATCTGTACATTTTCATTTCTTATTTTTTTGAACATATTTGTAAAAAACGGCGTGCTGCATAAAATACATAAGACGAATAGGACTCCGTAATTCAACAAATACCACAAAGACATTTGATCAAAAGGTTTACTGAAACGAATCAAGCCCAAAAGCGCCATGGGGATCTGTGTTATATCCGTCACTGAGAAAATGATCCAACCAATCAGAATCAAAACCAACGCATACACATGCTGAACAAACGTTGGAAGCTGTTCCAGCCACTTCAAAACAAATGCCTTTTCAAGCATGAGGATCACTCCGAAATAGACACCCCATAAGATAAAATTCCAGCTGGCTCCATGCCAAAAACCAGTCAGCATCCACACAATAAAAATATTGCGGAAAGTCTTGAATAACCCTTTTCTATTTCCTCCTAACGGAATATAAACATAATCTCGAAACCAAGTAGACAAGGAAATATGCCAGCGCCGCCAGAATTCAGTGATCGATCTTGAAATATACGGGTATCGGAAATTCTCCGGAAAATCAAATCCAAACATTTTCCCAAGGCCGATTGCCATTTCGCTATATCCGCTGAAATCAAAATAGATTTGAAATGAAAAAGCAAGCGCTCCCATCCACATGCTCAACATTGAGATTTCCGTAAAATCATTCAATAGCGCATCACTCAAAGATCCGATTCCATTAGCCAAAAGCACCTTTTTTGCCAAGCCTCTTGTAAAATACAGAATTCCGGTATAAAACTGATCGATGTTTTCTCTTCGATGATCCAGTTGCTCAGCAATATCTTTATAGCGAACGATCGGACCGGCAATCAACTGCGGAAACAATGAAACATACGTCCCAAATGAAATAATATTCTTTTGAACCGGGGCTGATTGGCGATAGACATCGATCGGATAGGACATCGTTTGGAATGTATAGAATGAAATTCCAATCGGCAAAGACAGATTCAAGGGTGTAAGGATATTCAAACCCAGAGCAGAAAGATTCATCACAATAAAGTCATAGTATTTGAAAAAACCGAGAATCGATAGATTTCCAACCACGGACAAGATAACAAACCTTTTCGCAATCTTTCTTTTATCTGCATATTTATTGACCATATATCCATTGAAATAATCAAAACACATGGAAAAGATCATGATTAGAATATAGATAGGTTCACCCCATGCATAAAACAGGAGACTGGCAATCAATAAGATCAAGTTCCTGAAGTGCAGCGGAACAAGATAATAAATTCCCAAAGTCAAAAGAAAATAAGCAAAAAGAAAAAGGATACTACTGAAAATCATCGCTCATCACCTGACTGAATCATAACAGCACTCCTTTCTCTTACTTCACTACTGTAATGCCTTTTTAATATTTTCGGCAAGTTCTTCCGCATTTTCTGCAATAATTACACAATAATAGTTTCCCATTTCAACGATCTGCGCATTTTGAACAAGCTCATACTGATCTGCCAAATAATGCGCCCAGGTTTCATCAAGCACATCTAGACGCTTTTTTATTCCCGCCTTGACTGTATCCAGCTTTCCGTCATTGGCTTCAACCAAAATAATTTCTGTAGCCTTAACATTCATGAGCGGCATTGCGATAGCTGCCTGCTTGACATCTTCACTGCTGAAAAAATAGAGATCCTGAAGCATATCTGCCTCAACTTCCATCATCGCCGGCATGTCATCCCCTTTTAGCATCGTTGTCAAGATTTCGTGGAGATCAACATCCTTTGTTTCAACCTCTTTTTTTGCACATCCTCCTAATATGCTTGCTGCAATTAAGAGTATCATCAATATTTGAACTATTTTTTTCATCTTTTTTGATCCTTTCTATCTTATTATTTGAAATTCTATAACATTCATTCATAAATAAAAAGTATTTTCGCTTTAATTACTGAAAATACTTTTTATCATGCATTTATTAATCTGGCATCGACCAACTTGGAATCTCTTTTCCGCGCCGCAACAGTACTGTTTTTTGAAAATTTGTTTTGTTCATAAAATCAAGTACTGCATATTCTTCTTCCGGAGTACATCCTAACAAAAGCTTTGCATGAATCGTT
This sequence comes from uncultured Erysipelotrichaceae bacterium, assembly GCA_964623925.1. Lineage (GTDB taxonomy): Bacteria > Bacillota_I > Bacilli_A > Erysipelotrichales > Erysipelotrichaceae > CATJXY01. The sequence continues at coordinate 1,961 of CAZUVT010000066.1, read as the reverse complement.
TTTTCCAGAATATCAGCTCCAATCAGCATGCAGTCAACACTATATGCTGTTTTTGAACCCACAAACACTTCAATCTCATGTCCTTCTGTTCCTGTTTCCGACAAATAGCCGAAATCAACAGGATAAGTTAAATTCTTATATGTAGAATGCGGTTCTCCCTTTTTCTTCGTCAACTTAATTTTAGAGGATAAATATAAGGTATCTGCTTTTTGCCAAAAATATGCATTATTTTCATACTCTGCCATAAAATCCCTCACTTCCAGCGTAATTTATTATAGCTGAAAGAAAACGTGATGTAAAGAAGAACCCCAGTTATTTCACAACAGAAACACAATTTTCTGAAATATCTGAGATTTTGTTACATCCTGCCATGATCATTGTTTCAGAAAGTTCTGATCGAATCTTATTCAGATAACAGGTGACACCTTCTGCATGATTTCCAATAGCTGCAATTCCAGCCGGACGGCCGATCAAAACTCCATCTGCGCCCAAGGCAAGAGCTTTAAAAACATCTTTTCCACTTCTGAATCCGCCATCGACCAAAATTGTCAGTTTTCCTTTTACTGCCTTGCTGATTTTCGGTAAAACTTCAATCGTTGCCAGACAATCATCTAATACACGTCCGCCATGATTGGAAACAACGATTCCATCTGCTCCTGCTTCCAACGCTTTCAAAGCTCCTTCCATGGTCATGACGCCCTTGACTATAAACGGAACTTTACACTGCTTTTTCAATTCAGCTAAAGCTGCTACGCTTTTATTTTCAACCGGGAATGGTGCATTTCTTAACAGCGGCAGGCCGGCAGCATCGACATCACTTGCCAAGGCAAAGATCTTCTTATCCTTTATATAATCTAAGCGTTCATCGATTCCTCCCTGACTCCACGGCTTCATCGTACAGATTCCTTTTCCATCGTATTTCTGGATGATATCAACCGGTTCAAAAAACATCTTCGGATCAACTCCGTCACCGCAAAATGCAAGCGTTCCCGCATCAATCGCCCCTTTCACAACTGCTTCTGTATAATCCGCTTCACTCATCTCTGCCCCGTAATTATTCTTGATTCCTGCAATCGGCGCAACAAACACAGGCAGCGAAACAGGATAAGAAAACAAAACACTGGATGTATCGATCGGATGATTTTCAACGAGCACATCCAAATTGATTCTGACATCCTTCATTTTCTCTACATTTCGAATAAAAGAGGAACCACTTCCTTTTCCTCCTAATCCCGGAATCTGGCCTTTACATGCAATCCCGTTGCATTCCGGGCAGAAACGACATTTCACTGCTTTTCCCTTAGCGTTTTCAACAACTTCATTCCATTCCATAGTTTTTCCTCCCTTATCACTCTGCTATCATTATAAAGATAAACTTCGCGGCTTTCAAGAAATTATGATATGAGATGTGATATAAAAATTAAAACCCCTCCTTAGAGGGTTCTAAATCACTATTCTTTAATATGAACATAAGCCGTTGAAATGATCTGCTCAATGTGTTCATCTGCCAGATTATAATATACATTTTTCCCTACTTTACTGGCTCGCACAAGTCTCATTTTCTTCAATGAAGCCAACTGATGGGAGATGGCAGAATGAGTCATATTTAACAGCGCAGCCAAATCGCAGACACACATTTCATGTTCCAGCAGTGCTTTCATGATCTTAAGTCTCGTCGCATCTGAAAACATCTTAAAAAGCATACTCATGTCTTCAAATTCCTCAGCACTGAACATTTTTGAACTGGCTTTTTCCACCACTTCCATATGTACTGTTTTATCTGTGCAGCATTCTAATCTAGCCATAACCGTTCTCCTTTATCTTTTCTTTAAACGTCGGTTTTTTCTGATTTCTTTATTGGGCGCAAACTGATTGAACATGATGATAATTGAATTTCGACTGTAGCATTCGATCGTGTAAACCGTATCCGTTACCCTGCAAGGAAGAATAAACAGTTGCCC
>CAZUVT010000065.1:0-10935 GCA_964623925.1 uncultured Erysipelotrichaceae bacterium | reverse complement strand
TTTGATTTCTTCATTTTCCCTGCCTATCCGGATATATGATCTGACCAGAGATCCTCTTTTTTCCGATCCATAGCTTGCAAAACTGGATGCATTGAGATGAAGTTCATTCACAGCCATCTCACCAAGCAGATTCCCAATCAAATTTGCACCTAAGCCGCCAATGCTTTCCAATCGAATCGAAATCTGTCTTGTCATTTTATCAAAAACAGTCATTTACATCTTCCTCCATATTCTTCTTGTAGTATTGCCAGTTTTTTCTATCACAAACAAAAAAGAGATACTGATTGATCCGATCTAATAGATAAAAAAACTGCTGATCTATCAATCAACAGCTCTATAGTAAAATTAAAATTTTATTTCTCCTTTATATAATCGTTCAATTCTTTTTCAATTGCTTCATGATCTTCGCTCACGCAATAAAGAAGTACTTCATCCTGAATGATTTTTAATACCGCGTTTTCAAGCTTCGGAACTTCTTTTGGATCATATGAAGCATAGCTTTCTTGCAGTGATACATTTTCTTTTTTCAGATAATCCATAATTTCCTGCAATGTATCCTTCTCTGCTTTGATAAGCAAGATACGATCACTGGATATTCCCTCGTTCACATAAAGAATAATTTCATGAATTTCAAAATCAGTCAATCCGGCAATTTTCTTAGCGTTTTCATCCATCTGCCTTGTCAAATCGATATTAAATGCAGAAGTTTCATTTAATCGCTGCGATAACTCTCTCAAATCGATATCTTTTATTTCAGATCGCGAACACGCCATAAGACAGAAACATAAGCACAATAAGAATACACCTTTTTTCATTCCTTCACATTCTCCTTTATATAATCTACGACCCTTTCCAGTTGTTTATGATTAGGATGGATTCCATCAGAACTGGAGGAATCCGGCAACATTCCATCATCATTCACTAAAATAGAATGAATATCTAAATAATGATATCCTTCCTCTTCACACATCTTTTTCAAAGCTTCATTAAATTGAACGACATGTGTATTGTTCACACCCCATTGATTCTGCTCGTGAACTTTCCTAGATACCGGAAATATTGACATAATATAGATTTCAGCATCAGGTTGCCGCTCATGAAGCTGTTCAATGGATTCCTTGTATTTTTCAATAAAAATCGAAATTGATTTCCACCCCAATTCATTATCTCCAAACATCAAAAACATCTTATCATATTCCCGATCATTCAGATGCTCGATCAACAATTCATCTCCGGTAGCTTTTTTTTCATCAAATATTTTTGTAATATTCCATCCAACCTTACAGATATAATCTGCTTCCATCAGCAAGCCGCTGTTTCTTAATCCCTCAATTTTTGAATTGCCGATAAATACAGAATGAGATAAATCTGCTTCAGTCCATTCGGGTTCTGTCATTTCTTTTGGAAATAATTCATCGGTTTTGATCTTTGCTTCAAGGGTGTAAGTTACGCTATGAAAAGAAAGACACGGTGTTTCTGTTTTTTCATCTTGTCGATCATTCATCTGATAGATGATCAATGACAAAAAAATGATCAGACATAGCATATGATATTTCATCTTATCACCCCTGTGCAGAATTAATTATAATCCTGATTTAATGATTCGTCGATGGAAAAAATCTTTAATCGTAAAATTTTAAGATCCAATTTGTCGGAAGCAATTTAGATGCCACATGAACCAGTTTCATCGGCAAACCGTAAACACTGATCGACTTATTTCTGAGAGCATCCCGATAGGCCTTTAAAACCACATCTTTGCTGTTGACATAAAATGCCTTCTTATAATCGGCAAAACGTCCTGTCTCTTCTGCAATATCAAAGAATTCTGTTCTGACCGGTCCCGGGCATACTGCAAGTACACCGATTTTCTTGTTCGAAACTTCTTTGCGAAGTGCCCTTGAAAGACTCAGCACATAAGATTTTGTTGCGGCATAGACTGCAAAATTGGGCTGCGGTAAAAAAGCAGCAGAAGAGGCCAGATTGATGATATGCGATCCTTCTTTCATATAGGGCAAGCAAATGGAACTCAATCTTGATAACGCCAATACATTCAATTCAATCATTTCTTCTGTTAGTTTTAAGGAAATCTTATCAAATCGCCCCACTTTTCCAAACCCCGCACTGTTGATCAACCATTTGACTGTTCCATCGCATTTTTTTAACTCTGCTTCAATTTTCTCGAAAGCAGATCGTTCTTTTAGATCCAAAATAAATATGCGACTCGAAGTTTTCAATTCTTTCTGAAGTTCTTTCAGTCTATCTTCTCTTCTGGCAATCAGCCATAATTCATCAACTTCCTGTTTATCTGAAAGTATTCTCGCAAAGTCTTTCCCCATTCCGCTGGATGCTCCGCTGATAATTGCTAATTTCAACTTTACCACTCCTTATATAAATCTTATTTTAACACAAAGTAACTCTGATCTATCAAATGGTTTTTAATTTTCATCATTTATATTAAAAAAACGGAAAATTTTTTCCGCTTTTTTAATGTTCATGCATTTTTTTAAAGCACAGATAGGAATAGATAAAACAAATTAAGACGGATCCTAAAATTGAAACCAAGGAAATCATCGATCCTAATTCTTTCGGAAGCAAGATGCCAATGATCATCAGCAAGCCGGTCAAAACGAAAATAATTCCGCCCAACCGGTGCGTTTTTTTCCAGACGATCGGGTCCGCAAGTGTCCATGGCGTTCGAATCCCAAAGAAATAATTATCTTTTATAAGCGGCAGATAATTGCCAATGCAGATAAATAGAATCCCGATCATTCCCGGTACAACAGAAGAAATATCTATCTTCATTCCCATGACATACGCAAAGGACAGCCAATTGATTACCAGCAAAAACAAGGCCATCAGATCCATTAAAAGCCAATATGTCTTTTCATGCTTGACGTAGTTTTCCTTTTTCGGATCGATCTTCGCAAGAAATTCTCCACCGATCACAATAAGGATCGGAATCAAAAGCAAGAAAAGATAGACGACTTTATTTCCATAGTGATCTACTTCTCCTTGAACATTCCAATGAATTGCCACTTCATTTGGAACCTTATTCCAAAAGACAAGATAAAATCCAAAGGTGAATACAGATAAAATCAAAATCAGGATGCTACTCTTTTTCTTCATGATGTTCATCTCCTTTATTACGCGCGGATAAATCAAAAAACCATTTCACACATTCCGCAAAGACAGTCATATTAATGGAATAGACAAGTTTCTGACCTTGTCTCTCATCTTGAATCAACCCGGCATTTTTCAGAATCGACAGATGATGAGAAATAGATGGCTTAGTGATATTAAAACAATCTGCGATTTCTCCAGCACTCATATCTTGATCGATCAAAAGTTCCAAGATCTTTCTTCTGGTTGCATCAGATAAAGCTTTAAAAATATCATTCATAGCGTACCTCGATCTTTCTACAGCGGATGCTTCATTGTCCACGGGATCAATATTCCTGTCATTGCAAGAAGGATGACTGCAACCATGGCATTAAAATAAACTGGCGGAAGAATCCGGTTGAACAAAAGCAGAACGATCGTTCCGACAGATAGAATTGAACCGGCAAATAAAGTAACGGTCATAGACATACCTCGTTTGATTACTTCTGCCTCACTTTTCCAATCGTAATTCGGGAAGAGTTGATTCATTTTCAAACCGAGCATTCCCATAAAACAAGTTGCAAAAGAAGGAATGATCAATACCCAGAAAAAGGATGAAAGAGATAGATTCAATCCAATCATTAAAATTATAGAACAAACGATGCAGACAGGAAGCGTCTGAACAAGTTGAACAAGCAACTTAGAAAGATAGATCTGATGCGGCTTTATCGGCAGGCTCTTTAAGATCCAGATATTTTTTCCTTCTATTGAAAGACTTGCCGAGGTCGTCACACTCAACGCCATCAGCAGCATGCCGATAAACGGCAGCAATAGAACAAGCATTTCTCTATCAAAAGGAAAACCGATCAATTCCCCCAGTGCAGATGGTTCCATCGTCAGCGCACCCAATGAAAATACCAGATAGAATATCGAACCGATCATCGTGTTCACGACATAAAGACTGCTTGAAAAATATCTCTTGATATCCTTTTTAAATAAAGCCTTAATGACAGATTCTGTTTGAAACTCAACTTTCTTTTTTGATTTTGTCACATCATGTCTGTCAGATGAAAACTGATGATAGTAATGGCTCATAAGCCAGATATAACATAATAAAGATAGCACTTCCACCAAAATGAATTTCAACAAGCCTGCTAAATTCAATGCCATCGCTTCAGAAAGCCATGATGCCAAAAAGAACTTAACTCCTAAATCGGTAGCCATATTTTCAATATATAGAAGCAATGCCTGTTCATCAATTTGATTGAAGTTCATCATCAAGCCAAAGTAGCAGAAAAGAAATCCAAAGGTCAGACAGATCTTTACCAGGTTTTTATATCGGAATCTGCCGGAAATCTTTGTAATCACAGCATTACACAGCCCTGCCAATGCAATCGGTAACAATGGAAATAATAAACTCAATAAGAAAAATATCAGAGTTTGAATATTGAATCCCACACTGCTTATCATAACGATGAGTGCAGGCACTAGATTCAGTCCGCTGAGAATCAGTGAGATAATGTAAATAAAACCGATTCTCGCTGAAACGATCTCTCTCATTTTCAACGGAAGAGCCAAAATCATTTCATCTTCTTTATTGTTAAAACAGAAACCGGGCATCAGAAAAAAGAAATTCAAGATGAAAACAAGTCCAAATATGCTGGTCAAAGAAATTCCGGGAATCAAAAATGAACAATTCATCAAACTCAGGCCATAGAAAGTAAGATAGGAATAACAGCCGATCAATCCAAAAAACAACACAAATACGATTCCCATCAAAATGGATTTGATCTGTTCCTTTTTATTGGGATTATGATAGATCCGATTAATTTTAAATTGTTCAATAAAATAAGTTTTCAATAATTTATTCATGGTCTAAAATCTCCATAAAGACTTCTTCCAAGCTTTCCTGGCCACGAATTTCTTCCATCGATCCACTTGTCACGATCTTGCCGTTTTTAATGATTGCAACCTGATTACATAATTTTTCCGCAACATCCAAGACGTGGGTTGAGAAAAATACTGCTCCACCTCTTTCACAGTGTTCCTTCATGATCTTTTTAACGATCACCGCCGCCTTTGGGTCCAGCCCGACAAAGGGTTCATCTAAAATCAATAGTTTCGGTTCATGAATCAATGCGCTGATCAACACAAGTTTCTGTTTCATGCCGTGCGAATAAGACGAAATCACATCATTTAATGCCGTTTCTATTTCGAATTCACTTGCAAGATGTTCGATTTCATGTTTTCTTTTTTCTTGAGACACTTCAAAAATATCAGCAATAAAATTCAAATACTGAATTCCGGTTAAATTTTCATAAATATCCGGATTATCGGGAATATAGGCAAATTCTTTTTTACAGTAAATCGGATCGTCCTTGATAGAATGTCCATCAATCATGATCTCCCCTTCATCAAAATCCAAGATTCCGGCTACCGCTTTTAAAGTTGTAGTTTTTCCTGCCCCATTATGTCCGATAAAACCATACAGATCCCCCCGTTTCACATGAATGCAGCAATTCTCTACTGCCTTTTTACCATTTGGATAAGTTTTACTGAATTGATTGATTCTTAACATAGTTTCCTCCATCAAAATATTTAGATGATTGTCTAAATATCTAAATAAATAATAAGTCTTTTTAGGATTTCTGTCAAGAAAAAAGATCCCTATCGGGATCTAGTTATGATTTTCTTCCATTTGACTGATCATGTCGACCCGGGCTTGATGTCTGCCTCCTTGATATTCGGCATGCAGCCAGCTGTCCACAATCAATTTTGCCATTTCAATGCCAATGACTCTGGCACCAAATGCGATGATATTTGAATCGTTATGCTCTTTGGATAATCTTGCAGATAAAGGTTCGGAACAGACGCAGGCTCTTATGCCCTTGACTTTATTTGCGGCAATGCTGATTCCCACACCGGTTCCGCAAATCAAGATACCGCCATCAACTTCTTTGTTCACAACGGCATCTGCCACTTTTTTTGCAGCAGCAGGATAAGGATAGCTTTCAGAAGTATCTGTTCCATAATTAATAACTTCAATACCTTTTTCCTGTAAATAGGCAATGATCTGATTTTTCATTTCAACTGCCGCATGATCATTTCCAATTCCGATTTTCATATCCTTATTTCCTTTCTGATCTGTTATTTCCAATATTCCTCTGTAATCGTGGCAAGATATTCGCGAATCGATAAATGCTGAGGACACATCGTCTCACACTTTCCACATTTCTTGCATTGATCCGCTCTTTCGCTCTCTTTCAGCTGATTCATGACCTTTTGAGCCTCTTCCTTCGCAATTCCATACATTGAAATATGATTCCAAGATTTAAAATTTCCCGGAATATTGACACCAAACGGACAAGGCATACAGTATTCGCATCCCGTGCATCCGACTTTCTGTCTTGCTTTCACAGCCTTAGCCATTTCTTCAACTAAACGAAGATCCTCGTCCTCAAAAGGAACATAATTATTGAATGTATTCAGGTTATCTTCAACATGCTCCATGCTGGACATACCACTCAGGATGACTTTAACATTTTTGCGAGACGCAACAAAGCGCAATGCCCAGCTTGCCAGACTTGCTCCCGGAGCACGCTTATTTAGATCCTCGACCACTTCTTTCGGCAATCGAGCCAGCGCACCGCCTTTGATCGGTTCCATAATAACGAGCGGGATGCCTAACTTTTCAGTCAAAGCAACACCTTTATCTCCGGCCTGAATATCACGATCCATAAAATTATATTGGATCTGGCAGAAATCCCACTTGCGATAAGTTGCAATTTCTTCAAATACTTCATATTTATCATGGAAAGAGAATCCAATAAACCGGATTTTTCCCTCAGCGCGTTTTTTTTCTAAAAGTTCAAGGAGTTTAAACTCTTTAACTGTTTCCCATCTTTTTTTATCTAAAGCATGCAGAAGATAAAAATCAAAATAATCGACCTGCAATCTTTTCAATTGTGATTCAAAGATTTCCTCTGCATCTTCCGGCTTATTCAATTTCCAAATCGGAAGCTTGGTAGCCAAAAGGAATTTGCTTCGATCGTATTTCTTTAAAACTCTTCCGACAAACGGTTCGCTTTCTCCATCATGATATGGATAAGCCGTATCGATATAAGTTACGCCATTGCTGATGGCGGTATCGATCATCTTTTCTGCTTCCACTTCGTTGATTTTCCCGTTTTCTAATGTCGGGAATCGCATGCAGCCAAATCCAAGAAGACTCGGGCTGACTTTTAAATTACTCATCTCTCTATATTCCATAACCTTCTCCTTTTCTTATTTAATTATACACTATTTATTGAAAAATTACAGTGGATGAATGCTATTTCAATTTAATCAGAAATTGATCCAATTTCCCTTTTAGACAAGCATCAATAGCTTTTGATACCCCTCTTTCATTATTCGAACAAGTCATATACCGGCATGCTTCTTTCAACTTAGGATATGCATTTTCCATGGCTACACTGTAATTTGCATATTCCATCATTTCATAATCATTCATGTAATCACCGAAAACCATCGTTTCATCATACGATATTCCAAAATACTCCTGAATTTGATGAACTGCCGTTCCTTTATTAACTTCTTTTCGGTTGATATCCATCCAAATGTCTCCGGCAATTTTTACCTGATAATCCGGACGGTATTTCTTATACTTCTCAAAAGTATATTTTTCCACATCTTTCAGATCGCAGATGCTGACACTCAGTATTTCATCATTCATCATCAGATCCAAATAATTTTCATCATTGATATAACATTCATAATACTCGTCAAAGCTCTTGATAAATCTTTTTTCCGTTGTGTAACAATACCCTGCTTCCGCACCTGAAAGAATTGGCTTGGAATCAGGAAGATCTGCGCACTCTGCCACCCATTTCTTTACTTCTTCTTTAGGCAATGGACAAAGTCCGATAATTTCATCTTTGATCCGTACATAAGCTCCATTTTGTGCAATGAAAACAATTTTATCTTTCACCTTTTCAAAACATTTTGCCAAATACTGATACTGCCTTCCGCTTGCAATCCCGAAATAAATCCCTTTTTCGCTCAATTTTTCGATTTGATCAAAAATATCATCAGGAAGCTGCTTGTCATCATTCAATAGTGTTCCATCCATATCAGCTAAAATAAGTTTAACCATTTTCTATCCTCTGTTTCTTTTCTAAACTATTATACACAAAACAGAGAGTAATTGAAAACAATAATTCTTCATTCGAGCCAACATTTCTTTCCACCCACTTTTTCATTTTCCTCTTGACATTCCACCGGTTCATGAGTAAAATGAATAAGTACCTTGGGGCATAGCCAAGCGGTAAGGCTGTGGACTCTGAATCCACCATGCGAAGGTTCGAATCCTTCTGCCCCAGCCATATTCAAATTCCATCGGTTCATCCGGTGTTTTTTTTATTGTTAACTTAAGTACTTCTTCTCTTCCCATTTATAAAGAAAGAGAATAAAAAACACATATTCCTATAAGATATGTGTCTTTCCACTGAAAAATTCCGGTTTCAATTCAAATATAAATGTACGCAAAGGCATCTCATCATTGTAAGGATGCTGCGGTGCCAAATGTTCTACAAGATGCAACAGCACTTTTTTCTTCATATCAAAATCTGTTATCTCTTCCAATTTTCCCATGATATAGACTGATTGGAAATTATAAGTCCCAATTTCCGCAACACCTAAATCTTCTACTACAGTATATCCGGCTCGATGTCCGATTCCGTTTAATTTATATCCTTGCTTACCGCAATGAAAGAAAATCCTTCCATCAACAATACAGTGATTGATTCCGATACTGTAAGGAATATCCCCTATCATAAAATTCAACACACCATGGCTGATGCGATCCATCACATCTTGGATTTGGTCAATATCCAGAATCTGATTCACTTTTCTTGTCTTTTGAGGAACACTGTAATTCAACAACGACTCAAAGTCTTCTTCAATCGTCATCACTTTGCAATTGGGAAAATCTACTTGTGTATCTTTATTTCGTACAATTATTAAATAATCTTCTTTTAATTCTCTGCATTGTTCTTTTGTGAATATGTGCAAAATGTCTTTCATACAAAACTCCTCTTTCCTTTAAGATAATTTTACACTTAAAAGAAAAGTGATTCAACATTCATTTACGAGCTTATGTTTTAGAGTCATATTTATAATCCAAAAAAGATTTTAATAGACAACGAATAACTATGAAGTACAATACATAAAAATCTTCATTGGATGTACCGAGGAGAGATCTTACGAGTTTAATTATCAATATCTTCTATACCGTAAAAAATGGACAAACCGGAAACGGTTTTACTGATTGACAAGTGGAAAAATCAAGAAGCTCTTACACTCCATCATAAATCAGAAAGTATGAAAGAAATCGCAGAATTCAGAGAAAAGGCTTCACTCGCATGAGAGTCGAAAGATTGACTGAATATGAAAATAAATGGTGATTTCAAATCGATCTAATCAAAAAACTTTCTGTTGCCTTTTAACAAAAATCATGTATAATAATAGAGAATAAATGGCACATTGGTGAAGTGGCTCAACACATTGCCCTCTCAAGGCAACATTCACGGGTTCGAACCCCGTATGTGTCACCATAAATATTAATATGTAAACTCTGATAGTCATCGCGATTATCAGAGTTTTTCTTTTTGCTGAATATTGAAAATGAAATTATAAGAAAGCTTTTATCTCTGTTTTCAAATTACAGTCTTTAATTTTTGAATTATATCTTCATACGAAATATCTTTTGCGTAAGCAAATTGTTTTTGATAATTACTCCACATTTTCTTTAAATCTGCACTATCAGCAATTATTGAAATAGTCTCATCATAATTACCTATCTGATTTCCTGTACCTCTATGCTCAATCGTTTTTTGCAATGCCTCTTTAAATATGCTTTTATCAAATTTATTCATGACAATCAATTTATAAATATCATAAAAATCTCTTGGCCGAGTATTAAATACGCTCCTCCTTAGAACTGTTTCAACTTTTTCCGCCAAAACTGTTTCAATATTGTATGCCCAAAGCTCAAAGGTAAATTTATCATCAAAAATCCCTGCAAAATCAAATTTTACCGCACCGGGGGTAATTACATCTCCGGTTGAAATATCAATAGTCATAGGAGTCATAATGGTTTCATAAACTGCATTTAATGTTACCCGATAACCTCCGTAAATATCGTCATCACGAATAGAGAAGATCCCTTTTAAAGAAAATTTCACAGAATCATTTAAGTCAATCGCAAAAATTTCATTTAATGATTCTTCAATCAATTCAGGTGTAAGCGGCAAATTTTTAAGAGTGGTGTCCAAATCCATTGTTGCTCTGTTATCAATGCCTACAAGAGCCGCAATGAGGATACCTCCTTTGAGTACAAATTTTTCTTTGTATTTAGAAACGGACAGGCGATTCAAAAAACGCTCAAACATATAATTCTGCAAAATGACCTGTGCCGGAATATTTTTATTCTTTGCCATATTTCGTATTTTGGCTTTCAAACTCATTGCCTTTGCATTGCTCATAACAATACCTCCATGTATTTTCTGACATTTTGCATAATGCCCATTTTAGTTGCATATAAGCTGAGATTGGCAAGATTTTTATTTGGATTTGCAGCATATAACTTTAACGCTCCTATAAACGTTTCATCTGCCATTCTGCTGCGACTTCTTATAATATCGCAAATGGTTCTATCCATATCATAGGTCCACACTAAGTTCCCCATTGGAGTTGCTATCTGTATCTTACCCAAATTGTACAGTTCATCTTTAATGTAATAAATTTTACACTGATCACTGAGTGAGCGCGCCAATGTTT
>CAZUVT010000064.1:0-10948 GCA_964623925.1 uncultured Erysipelotrichaceae bacterium | reverse complement strand
GCTTTGTCTAAGGAATCGATCTTAATAAAATTGATTTTGATCTGATTCTTTTTTGCGTATTCAGCAAGTTCTTTCACTTCATACTGAACATAAGGACATTGAGGACTGTAAATAATCGTAAAATCTGTATTTTCGATCCTCATGGAACGAGCATTTTCTTTAAATTGAGGAACTTCGCTTTTATCAAAGGATAAAGCCAATAGTTCATAGTCACTGATCTTATCCACGACTTCAAATCCAAAATGCTCAAAGAATTTCTTTTCTCCCAGAAAAGGTTTTTTCTTATGCGAAGTCAATGTGCATAAACCGCTTTTTCCCTTTTGTTTTGCATCTTGAATCGCGTATTCCAAAAGTTCTTTGCCGATTCCTTTTCCTTTGAAACTGCCGGCCACCCACAAACAATAGATGTATTCATAGTTCTTGCCATCAATCGGAGCCCATGCGGATTCGATCGGTGCATATTCAATAAAAGTTTTGCCACGGACATTGAGCTTTCGAAAGACATGTCCGGTTTTCAATTGTTTTCGGATCCAGTCCTTTTTCTGATTGACACCTTCTTGATGTTTTGGATCACCAATAGCACAGCCGAGATGTTCCTGATCAATATTTTCTGAAGTGATATTGATATATTCGTTCATCTCCTACTCCTTTTCTGATTTCTTGATTGGATGACGTATAACCGTTTTTATTCGATTTACATCGCATTTTCTCGGATCGCTTAAATAGATTTCATGATGTCTGCGATTTTCAGTCAGATCCGGTTCAAAGCCATTTTCTCTGATCATCTGATGCATCAGTTCAATCGTTTTAGGTTCTTCATCATAGCTTCCGATGTGCATGCATTGAACACACAGTCCTTCATCGATCGTCAGAAATTCTACTTTTGAGAAATCTGTTTTCTTCTTTATTGTGGCCTCCCGGATTGCCCAGTCGAATTCTTCCTTTGTGACAAAGTCCGGAAGTCGGATGCAGGATATAAAATGAAACTGATCTTTTTTACTGTAATCAATTCCATTGACATTGCCTTCCTGATACCAGAATCCTTCAAGGGGCGGAACAACATATTCAAAGTAACCTTCGATTTTATGAGGCCCTTTATAGCTCATTTTGATAGTAAAAGCAATGCTGTACAGAAGCGAGATCGACGCTTTGTATTCGCTGTTCTCTTCATTTGGATTGCCGCATCCCCGCACTGCCAGATAATTCATCTTTGGGATCGTAATCATAACGGGAGTTTTTTTCGGCATGTAAAATTCTTTGTATTCTTTTTTATAGTCAAAAGTCATCAGTATTTTCCTCCTTTAGCTATGCAAATATTATAGCAAATAGAAGTTGACAACAGTTTGTCATATTAACGATATTGTTTTAAACTATTTTGTAATCTTTTTATAATTTCTTCTCTTACAAAATCCGGTTCGATGACTTTGTTATGATCAGAAAAGGAGAGAATGAATCCGAAGATCCAATCGGTGAACGGAAATTGCTGATCAATAAGAAAATTCCCGTTTTCAAGAACTTTTATTGAAGATTCTTCGAATTCATCAAGAATTCGGTACGAATATGTGGAATCAATTTCCAAAATAAGCCGGATCATTTTGGGTGGCCGTTCTGTATTCTTTTCTGTCGCAATCATAGTTCGATCAAAATGAATATCAGTTGATTGCAGATCCCGTATTCGGGTCACTTTAAATAATCGGGTAGCCTGCTTGGTTCGATCCCATCCATATATATACCAGGCGTTGTGCTTAAAGATCAGCTTGAATGGCTCGACACATCTTTCTGTTTTGGTACCGTAGGAATTAAAATAAGAGAATTCAATGACTTTCTGATTCAGGATGGCTGCTTTGATCAGATCAAAATTGATTTTATGGTGATAGGAATTTCCCCATACTGAAAAATCGACTTCAAACCAGTCTTCGTCTTGTTTAGAAAACAGAGCTTTCATTTTATCCATGGTTTCCTGGCTACCCAGTTTCAATTTGTTCAGTTCTTGTAAGGAAAAAAGGAGCTGTTTCTGTTCCTCATCATTTAACAGGGCTTTATCCAGTTTATAGTTCTCCAATAAACCGATTCCGCCGTTTTTTCCTCTGCTCATGTAAATGGGAATGTTGATTTCACTTAAAGTCTCAATATCCCGATAGATCGTTCTTGTAGAAACTTCAAAGTGTTCTGCCAATTCCTTGGCCCTCATCATCTCATTTGTTAAAAGCAGATATATAATTCCAAATAAACGGTTATTTTTCATACCTGATCACCACCTAGATTATAACACGACTTGTAAAAAACAGGGATTGATTTCCCTGTCTTTTCGATGATTATTCATTTGTATTATTGTTGTCGTAGATAATTCTTAATCTTCTGTTTCTGCCTTCTCCTTCACTTTCAGTACGGATGTTTCTCATCTGTGAAAGAGTCTGATGAATGATCTTTCTTTCATCATTCGGCATCGGATCAAGAAGAGCGCTGACCTTTGTACGCTGAACTGTTTTGGCGATTCGGATGGCCATGGATTTTACTTTGGCATAGCGATCGTCTTTATAACCGTTTACATCTACTAAAACGTTGAATTTTCTTTTAAAATGTGAATTAACAGCTCCTCTTACAACAGTGTTGATTGCCTGCAAGGTCTGTCCTGCCTTGCCGATCAAAATAGCATTGTTTTCAGCATTGAGGATGACTTTAAATCCAGTATCATTCTGTACGATTTCAATTTCGATATCCTGATTGAGATTGGTGAAGAAATTTCCTAAGTAATCGAAGATAAATTCTTTGACATCATTCTGACAATAAGCCTGAATTGTAATCGAAGCGCCGATTCCTAAGATTCCCTTCTTTTCTTCCAATACTTCATATGTGAGTTCTTCTGTTGTAACGCCTTTTTCATTAGCGGCAATTTCTAATACTTCTTCTAAATTCTTTCCTGTATACTTTTTCATGTGTAAAACTATTTTCCTTTCTTGCCTCCGACTGGATCTTTATCAAGGTAAATTACTTGAATTGCCAATGTTTTAATAATATTAACAAGAGATGAAACGATCCAGTAAACGATCATCGCTGTCGGCCACATAATAGAAATAGCCAGAATCAATCCCATGGACATATACATGCTGCTCATCATCGGATTCTTTTCCGGAGCTTTCTTGCCTTCTTTCATTGCTTTCTTCTTAGCTAGCCATTGCGGAAGCATCATGGAAGACAGCTGGGCAATCATCATGATGATAAATAAGACGATGTAGAGCCATTGACCTGCCATCATACCATTCCATGGACTCTGTTCCAGCGATAATCCCAAGAATGTTCCATGTACGATTGCATCGCATCGCTGAACAGCTAAAAATATTGCAAAGATGATCGGCAACTGCAGGAACATGCTGAAGGATGAAAGCGGATTGATATCATACTTTTTATATAATGCCTGCATTTCCTGAGCCATTCTCATTTGCGAAACTTCATCTTTTTTGCCTTCATATTTCTTTTGGATCTTCTGCATTTCCGGCTGGATCAACTGCATTTTCTGAGAAGCAACGGTTGATTTTCTTGTCAGCAAGAATACGATCAGCTGAACGACTGCAGTAACGATCGCAATCGCACCGACTGCTCCCAAGATCGGGGCAAGATAGTTCATTGCCTGAGACATTGGGTAGACGAATAATCCTTGGAACCATGAATCTTCTTTGAAGACTTCGGTAAAGGTAGATGATGTCGTAATCAATTTGATATTTCCATCTGCATCGGTTGGATTTTTACAACCGGTCATGGACATCAGCAGCAGAATCGCTCCTGCGGCTAATAGGAACTTGCTTTTAAACTTTTTCATTTTTGATCTCCTCGTTTTGTCGCATACATATTCTTATTTTAACTTTTTTTACGCATCTTTCCAAGTCTTTTTTGTTTTCTTGGTAAGATTGTTCGTTAAATCCCACACGAACAAGGATAATGTAGTCTAAATCATCATGAAGAGAGATCGTCTCGTGGATCATCATGCGGATCTGTCGCTTGATCTTGTTTCTTACAACAGCGTGTCCCAGCTTCTTGGAAACGGAAATTCCGATTCGAGCTTCTTCTTCTGATCTTCCTTGAACATAGACTGCCATGCTCTTGCAGGATTCAAAACATCGATTGCCGATTATTGTTTGAAATTCCTGTGCTTTTTTTATTCTGTTCTTTTTTTTCACGAAAACCTCGTTTTAATAAAAAAATCACCGCGATGGGTGACTTTTTATGCCGACAATGACTTTCTGCCTTTCTTACGACGGCGTGCTAAGACTCTACGCCCTCCTACCGTTTTCATACGGGCTCTAAATCCGTGGACTTTTTGGTGTTTTCTTTTGCTCGGTTGATAAGTTCTTTTCATGGTGAGCCACCTCCAGTTCTATTTAATTTTTATACAATAATGAGCAATTGCTGTTACATTATATTAAATAATTGATTAGATGTCAAGATAAAGAGGAAGGAACTCTTTAAAATGATTAAATGAAAATGAATTACATTCCTTCTTATTGCATAGATAGGTTAGATCATGAAAGATTTGAAGTATTCTCAAGCATAGCCTCTGATGATAAAATAGGGATGGAGAATTCCTTGACGGGAGCGTGTCATCTACCTTGCATACAAGGAGGTGATTAAGTTGGACAATGGATTACCGATAGAGATGATGCTTGTCTTTATTGCCTTGTTACAATTATGTTTCTTCATCTTCTTTGAATCAAAAAAGAAATGAGTGTAAACATGAAAACATCCCGTCTAGCCACAGGATGTTTTCTGAAGTGTTTTTAAAAACTTTTAGATGACACCTCTTGCGAGGCGTTCGCTACTTTTATTATATGCGATTTAACAAGGAATTCAACTGTTTTATAGAAAACTTTTGATGTAATGTAAAAAAGAAATTTATCAACGATTTTATTCAATTTCATACATGTCGCAAAAAAGTTTTTTCCAGTTTCTGCATGGTGGATTTTATCATTTCTGTTTTTATTATATAGTAAACAATCTTTAATTTAAATACTTTCAGGTGATATCTTTAAATTATGAAAAAGAACTGGAAATTCGCAAGAAATATGCAGAATGCATATGCGATTGTTGAATGATATTAAATGAATACAGGACCGGATATTCCGGTCCTGTACGATTATTCACATTTTGAAAAAAGTATTTAAATTTCTCCTAAATATAAAATCGCTTTATATTAACTGTTAGCGTAATCCGATTTCTTTCGCCCAAGCACTGCGCTTGAAATAAAGGGTAGCAAAGATTCCGGCTAAGGTGAATCCGACTGCACCGGATAGATAAAGGATGCGAACATCATAGAATAGCTTCAATCCGATAAAGACAAACAGGAATCGGGATACGCATTGACTTAATACAGCATTGATCATTGGAACTTTTACATTTCCTGAACCGCGGATTGCACCATGATAGACATGCGACCACGCAAGCGGGATACTGCTGAAAATCATTAAGCGGATCATATCACTTCCGCTTTTAATGACAAGAGGATCTTTGTTGAAGAGCTGGACCCAAGATTCGGCAGTAAAGAAAACAAGAACGGAACAGATCAAAGAAATAATAGTAGCTAATCGAACGCTGAGACGGACAGTTTCCTGAGCACGATCATATTTTTGAGCGCCCATATTTTGAGAAACCATGTTTAAGGTCACGGTAGAAATAGCTGACATCGGGATTTGTGAGAAACTGGAAATGCGTTCGGCAACACCGATTCCGGCAATCGTTTCATTTGGAAAGAGGTTGATATAAGACTGGATCATCATGCTGCTGATAAAGATCATCATATTCTGAATTCCGGTAGGGATGCCTAAAGAACAGATGCGTTTGGCCGTATTCCAATTGAATTCAATATTCTTAAAGTCAAAGCGAATGTTTTTATCTAAGTTGAATAGGAATCTTAAACAGAAAATATCCACTACAAACTGCGCAATGATCGTGGCAAGAGCTGTACCCATAACAGAGAGATTCATGACTCTGACGAAGAAAATGCCAAGGACTAAGTTGATTATACTGGATAGAATCAGATAATAGAGTGGGTGTTTGGAATCGCCTAAAGAACGAAGGATAAAGAATCCCATCTGATACATAAAGACGGCCGTATTTCCAAGGAAATAGACACGGAGATAACTTTGTGCCATATCAAATAATTCGGCATTGACATTGGTAATTTGAAGAAGGAACGGAGTAAAGATTTCAAAGAAAATCGTGAGCAGGATTCCGCCTCCGATCGCAAATACCAAACTGGTATCAATTGCTTGTTTGATGTTTTTCTCATCTTTTGCACCAAAATAAGTGGCGACGACGATTCCGGCACCGGTTCCCAAGCCAAAAAATAAAGAATTGCAGACATTACAGATCGAACTGGTTGCGCTGACTGCGCTGAGTGCGGTTTTCGAAATATAATTGCCGACGATGATTGAATTCGTAATATTATAAAATTGTTGAAAAATATTGGATAATAAGATCGGCCATGCGAAAAACATGATCTGTTTGAATATGTTGCCTTCCGTTAAATTTTGTGTTCCTTGTTTTGCCATGATTCTTTCCCTCTTTGAATAAATTTTAGCATTTTGAAACTTGGATGTATAGAATTATTCATGCAGAGCTCTGTGATTTCCAAAAAAGGAAAACTGCCTTTAAATTTGTACAGAGGCAGTTTGAATGTTAACGAAGACCTACTTGTTTTGACCAGGAGCTATATTTGAAATAGAATCTGGCAAAGACACCTGCAAAAATGTATCCGACAGCGGCTGATAAATAGAGAATCCGGACATCATAGCAACATTTCAATCCGATATAAACAAACAGGAATCGGGATACGCATTGACCTAACACGGCATTGAACATCGGCACTTTAACATTTCCTGATCCGCGAATTGCACCGTGATAAACATGAGACCATGCGAGTGGAATATTGCTGAAGATCATCAGTCGGATCATATCGCTTCCGCTTTTAATGACAAGAGGGTCTTTGTTGAAGAACTGAACCCAGAATTCAGCAGTGAAAAAGACGAGAATGCTACAGATCAACGTGATGATATTAGCCAAACGAATACTGATCCGTACCGTTTCCTGTGCCCGTTCCTGTTTTTGAGCACCCATATTTTGAGAAACCATATTGAGCGTAACGGTGGCAATGGCATTCATCGGAATCTGGGAAAAGACAGCGACTCTTTCAGCAACGCCGATACCGGCAATCGTTTCATTTGGAAAGAGATTGATGTAGGATTGGATCATCATGCTGCTTATATAGATCATCATGTTTTGGATTCCGGCAGGAATTCCCAAAGCACAGATTCGCTTTGCTGTATCCCAGTTGAACTGGATATTTTTGATGTCAAACCGTATATTTTTATCTAAATTCAAAAGAAGTCTCAAACAGAAGAAATCAACGACGAATTGGGAAATGATGGTCGCAAGAGCTGTTCCCATCACGGATAAATTCATGATTCTTACAAAGAAAATGCCTAAAGTCAAATTCAACACGCTGGATAGAATCAGAAAATAAAGCGGATGTTTGGAATCGCCCAAAGAACGCAGGATATAAAATCCCATCTGATACATAAAGACGGCTGTATTCCCAAGGAAATAGACACGGAGATAGCTTTGTGCCATATCAAATAGTTCTGCATTGACATTGGTGATCTGAAGAAAAAAAGGAACACAGAACTCAGAGAGGATGGTTAAGAGGATCCCTCCGATGATTGCAAAGATCAGACTGGTATCAATTGCCTGCCTGATTTTCTTTTCATCTTGCGCTCCAAAATAGGTGGCAACAATAATTCCCGCTCCGATTCCTAAACCGGAAAATAAAGAGTTGCACGTGTTGCATATTGAATTGGTAGCACTGACCGCGCTGAGTGCGGTTTTCGAAATATAATTGCCGACGATGATTGAATTTGTAATATTGTAAAATTGCTGGAAGATGTTGGATAACAGGATCGGCCACGCAAAAAGCAGGATCTGTTTTTGGATGTTTCCTTCGGTTAAGTTTAATGTTCCTTGTTTTGCCATACTCATTCCCTCTTTCCCTTGATTTTATCACCAATCGGATGTGATGTAAATATTTATTAGATATCAGTTTTTGTGAATAATTTATTCATCTTGCGTTTGGCTCGAATTGAAACTAAAATTAAATTAAAAGAAGGTGAGAAGATGGGAAAACCAGTCACAACTTTATTTATGCTGGCTTCGATTGACGGCAAGATCAATAGCGGAAATAGCGACAGTCTGGATGTAGACCGGGATTGGAAGTTGATCAACGGTGTAAAAGAAGGACTGCATCAGTATTATGAAATAGAACAGACCACGGATCTGTTTTCATTGAATACCGGAAGAGTGATGGCTAAAATCGGAGTCAATGAACGGACTGATCTTCCCGACAAGAGTCCATGCAGTTTTGTTATCATTGATAATCGACCGCATTTGAATGAAAAGGGAATCAACTATCTATGTCATTGGGTCAAGCATTTGTATTTGGTGACTACGAATAAAGATCATGCCGCTTATAAATTGAAAGAACAATATGCTAATTTAACGATATGCGAGTATGAGAAATTGGATCTTCCGCAGCTGTTTGAAGACCTGAAAGAAAAAGTTGGGGTGGAAAGTCTGACAATTCAATCAGGCGGTTCTCTAAATGGGTTGTTGCTGAGAGAGAATCTGATTGATTATATTCATCTTGTGATTGCTCCGTTATTAGTGGGTGGAAAAGAAACGCCGACCCTGATTGATGGCGAAGCGATCATGTCTATTCAAGAGTTAAATAAGTTAAAAGCATGCAAGCTGATTGAGTGCAGGCAATTGGAGGATTCATACATTCAGTTAAGATATCAGATCATAAAATAAGACTCGTCAATTCAACGAGTCTTTTCTGTATTTTATTCTTTTGGATCAATTTCAAATAAGTTACGATCAAAGTTAGTGAGGAATTCAGCCCCTGTTTCGGTAACCAGGATCATATCTTCAACACGCATGTAGCATTCACCATCAAACATCATCTTCGGCTCTGAGCAGAAGATCATGCCCGGCTTTAAGATCGCGTCTGTCTGACGATTGACCATCGGGAATTCATGGCAATCGATACCGATCTGATGACCCAGTGATCCTCGATCTGTAAAACGCAGGACATCTTTAAATCCGAGGCGATCGACTTCGTTCATGACCATGTCATATAATTCATTGACATTTGTTTTATAAGGAACGATCTGTGAAACCATTTTGACTTGCCCAGCTTGCAGAGCAGCATATCCGGCTTTGATTCTTTCCGGAGCTTTTCCGAAATAAACGGTTCTGCCCCAGTCTGAGCAGTATCCCTTATCCATATAACCGACATCAAAGGCTATCGCAGTTTGAGGGCGCAAGACGCTTGTCCGTGGGAAGACGAAGTTCTCTTCAGGAGTAAAAGTAAGGCGGGTCTTGAATCCGGCTGTCGGCGGGAATGAGAAATCCTGGATTCCGTGTTCCAATCCGTAATCCATCAGCATCTGTTCTACATCGAACTGAGTCATGCCTTCTTTCAGATGATTGACCGCATATAATACGGCTTCATCTGTGAACTTGGCCAATTTTCTCATTTGTTCGATTTCTTCTTTGGATTTGATACAACGAAGATCATTGAACAAGTGTTCGGCATCCACGGTTTCAATTTCAGGATCGACTTCTTTTAGTGTGTCTTTCAAAAAGGCTTCGCAATCGCTTCCGATACCGATCTTCTTGCCGCAAATGACCTGAGATAAAGTATCTTCCATTTGATCCATGTAGGAAACAACTGTTTTTAATGGAGCGAAACTGTCTTTTAAGCGAGGAATGCAGATAACAGTTCTGTTTCCCTGTGCATCCATAAATAAAAGGCATTCCGGTAGGATTTTTGCGCTTAGACGTCCACCGATATTATTCATGCAGCTTCTTTGCCAAAAGTAATCGGTACATTCCGAACAATACTGGAAGTTGGCACCGCCGGCAAATAAGACGCCATCTAATCCGGCTTCATGAATTTTGTTTAAACATTGAGTGATTCTTTCTGTCATAAGATTTCCTCTTTTCTATGTCATTAGAATACAGGAATAAAAGAAAACAATCAAGCAATTTTCTTAGGATTATTAATATACATTAAAGAAAATTTAATAATGCCTCCAAAGCTTTTTTGATACAGAGTGATATAATTCTTATCGAGTAGAAAGAAGGTGCGAAAATTGGAACGAATTGATACACCAAGATTGATCTTAAGAGAACTTCATGCAGAGGATGCGCAGGATATCTTTGAAATTGTGTCCGATGAAGAGACATGCTTGGATGATGGCGGATTTCATGCCTATGTCGAAAGAAATGAAGAGTTTGATTTATTAGTCAAATCCTTTTTGGAACAGAGAAGATACGGAATTATCTTAAAAGAAGAAAACAAATTGATTGGACTGATCAATTTGATGGATGACAAGAGAGCAGTTTTAACTTATGAGTTGGGTTTTGTGATCAATAAAAACTATCGGCGATGCGGCTATGGTTATGAAGCCATCAGCAAAATGATAGAAACTTATTTTGAAAAAGGAACAGTTGAAATGTTTACAGCCTGTCACTTTCCTTATAATAAAGCTTCTGAAAATCTGATCAGAAAACTGGGATTTGTCTATGAAGGGATAGAAAGAAAAGCAATGCATCATGTCCGGGATGGTATCATCGATTTGATGTGCTATTATAAAGAAAAATGAAAAGAATTATCTTGAATCCCACAATAATGTTTTTCTGATTTATTGTTTATTTGAATGAGTAAACAAACTTTATGTCTTGATTCATATTGAATTTGTTTTATATATATCAAAGAGATCAAGAAATAGAATCAATTAAGAATAATCAAAAAGAAAGCAGTCATCCTTTTTCAATGACTGCTTATTGTTATGGAAAACCCCCAGATAGTCTGGGGGGTTCAGTAGAGCTTAAGCGGTGA
>CAZUVT010000063.1:0-11008 GCA_964623925.1 uncultured Erysipelotrichaceae bacterium | reverse complement strand
GCCAGGATGAGGCAGCATAGGGCTACAAATACCGTTAAAATAATAAAGGATAACGGCATAGGCGACTCCATTACTTTCTTCTTTCTTGTCTCTTCAAAACCCGCAATCATTTTTTTGAATTTCAAATAGTCTAGTACCTGCAAAGAAGTAGTAAAAAGAACTACCGCTACCAAAAACAATACGATGAGCATATTGGCCTCCTGAAACTTTCCTTTTTAATTATACTCAGAAACAATTCTTTCATTCAAGCTTTTTTTTACATATCGAATAAAAAGTCGGTGTTTTCAAACCCTTTTCTCAAATTGAGAATTATACAATTGAGCATAAAAACCGTTTTGTTTCAATAATTCCTCATGTTTTCCCATTTCAACGATATCACCATCTCTCATGACCAAAATCAGATCCGCATCCCGGATCGTAGACAATCTGTGTGCAATGATGAAGCTCGTTCTTCCTTTCATGAGATTTTCCATACCCTTTTGAATCAAAACTTCTGTTCGGGTATCAACAGAGGAAGTTGCCTCATCCAGAATCAAGATCTTCGGATCCTTCAAGAAAGCTCTGGCAATCGTCAAAAGTTGTTTCTGCCCCTGAGAGATATTAGTGCTCTCCTCATTGATTTCAGTCTGATAACCATGTTCCAGTGTTCTGATAAAGTGATCGACATAAGCCAGATCGGCTGCTTTGATCACTTCATCATCGCTTGCATCTAATCTTCCATAGCGCAAATTTTCCATAATCGTTCCATTAAAGAGCCAGCTATCCTGAAGAACCATGCCGAATTGTTCACGCAAATCACTTCTTTTAAATTGTGTGATATCATTGCCGTCCAATTGAATGGAGCCGCTGTTCAACTCATAAAAGCGCATCAGCAGTTTAACGATCGTGGTCTTTCCGGCACCGGTAGGACCGACGATAGCGATTCTCTGTCCGGCTTTGATTTCAGCATTGAAATCGTGAATGATGATCTTATTTGGATCATAGCCAAAACAAACATGATCAAATACGATATTTCCCTGAACATTCGCAGCAGACAGTGGATCTGACACTTCCTCGCTTTCTTCTTTTTCCTCTAAAAACTCGAATACTCTTTCACTGGCCGCCATTGTTGACTGCAAGGTATTCATGATCTGAGCCGCCTGGGTGATCGGCTGGTTAAAGGATCGTACATATTGAATGAATGCTTGAATATCACCAATTTCAATGCGACCCAAAACAGCCAAGTATCCCCCTGCAATACAGACTGCCACATATCCCAGATTGCCGACAAAAGAAGATACCGGCATCATCAATCCGGACAAAAATTGTGATTTCCAGGCACTTGTATAGAGTTTTTCATTCAGTTCTTTAAAATGAAGAATGCTTTTCTTTTCATTGGAAAATGCTTTGATTACAGAATGACCGCCATATATTTCTTCAACAAACCCGTTTAAATTTCCCAACTCTTCCTGCTGGGCACGGAAATATTTCTGAGACTTCCCTACCACGAGCATAGCCAAAATGCCGGTCAGCGGAACGATGCAAAGGGCAATCAGAGTCAGCCATCCGGAAATGGACAACATCATGATCAAGACACCGATCAAGGTTGCAAGACTTGTGATCACCTGAGACAAACTTTGATTTAAACTTTGTGCCACTGTATCGACATCATTGCTGATGCGCGACAAGATATCACCATGACTGTGTTTGTCATAAAATGACAGCGGCAATCGATTCATCTTTTCTGAAATCTCTTTGCGGAGATGATAAGAAATCTTCTGAGACATGCTGGACATCAGATACCCTTGGATATAGCTGCAGCATGCACTGACCAGATAATAGAAAACCAAGGTTAAAAGGATCACTTTGATTCCATCAAAGTCAATCATTCCTTGCCCCTTCACTTTTTCAACAAAACCGTTTGCTAAAAGCGTTGTTGCCTCACCGAGTTTTTTCGGGCCGATGATCGTAAATATCGTGGAACAGCCGGAAAATAAAACCGCAATTAGGATCGACCATTTAAAAGGAGATAAATAATGAGTTAATTTACGGAATGTTCCTTTAAAGTTTTTTGGTTTTTCCATTCCTTTTCCCATTCCTGGGCCATGATGTCCTCTACGATTACTCATTGCCTAATTCCTCCTTTGAAAGCTGGGAAGTTGCGATCTGCTTATATACTTCACAAGACTCCATCAGCTGTTGATGAGTTCCAATACCCACGATTTCTCCTTGATCTAAGACAATGATCTGATCGGCATCCATGATCGACGCAATTCTCTGCCCCACGATCAGAACCGTACTTTTTGTTTTTTGGATCATCTCATTCAAAGACTTTCTGAGTGCTGCATCGGTCTTAAAATCCAAAGCTGAAAAACTGTCATCAAAAATAAATACTTCCGCCTTTCTGACCAAGGCACGGGCAATTGAAAGTCGCTGTTTCTGGCCGCCGGAAACGTTGGTTCCGCCCTGAGCAATCGGTTCTTCATAGCCATTTGGCTTATCTTCTACAAATTCTTTTGCCTGGGCAATTTCAACAGCCTCTTTGATTTCATCTTCTGATGCTTCTTCTTTTCCGGTCTGAATATT
Organism: uncultured Erysipelotrichaceae bacterium; assembly: GCA_964623925.1. Taxonomy (GTDB): domain Bacteria; phylum Bacillota_I; class Bacilli_A; order Erysipelotrichales; family Erysipelotrichaceae; genus CATJXY01. The sequence continues at coordinate 8,443 of CAZUVT010000063.1, read as the reverse complement.
CGATGTGATCGTTCCCTGGAAAAGGACTCCCTTTTGCGGCACATAGCCGATCTTATCGCGCAGATCTTTTTGACTGACTTCTTTAATATTCACACCATCCAATAAAATCTCTCCTTCATTTACATCAAAAAAGCGAAGAAGCAGATTCATGATCGTTGATTTTCCCGATCCTGTGCTTCCGATAAAGGCTGTTGTCTGCATCGGCAAGGCAGTAAATGTTATATTATGAAGCACATCATTTTCTGCACCCGGGTAACGGAAACTGACATTTCTAAATTCAACAGTCCCTTTTTTCGATTCGTCAAACTCTTGAATGGAATTTGGATCACAGATCACCGGTTCTGTTTCCAGCACTTCCAAAATACGATCGGCTGCCACAGCCGCTCTTGGCAGCATAATGGCAACCATGGCAATCATCAAAAAGGACATGATGACTTGCATGGAATATTGTATAAAGGCCATCATCTCACCAATCATCAAATTCCCAAGATCCAGCTGCCATGCTCCTGCCCACACGATCAAAAGTGTGCCACAATTTAAAATCAAATTCATGATCGGCATTAAAGAAACCATAGCCTTATTTATAAATAAATTCGTATCGCGAATATCTTTGCTTGCCCTGTCAAAGCGCTCTTCTTCGTGCTTTTGTGTATTGAAAGCCCGTATCACCAAAAGACCATTCAGATTTTCTCTCATTACCAAATTCATTTTATCGATCAGACTCTGAATGACTTTAAATTTCGGCAAAACAAATACAAAAGCCACACCTATTAAACTAAGACACAGGGCAATGATCAAACCGATGATCCAGCTCATACTCAGATTTGTATTCAAGACTTTGATCAAAGCACCAAATCCCATTAACGGTGCATAAACAACGATTCTAAAAACCATGATGATCACCATCTGCACCTGCTGCACATCGTTGGTTGTTCTTGTGATCAGTGAAGCCGTTGAAAAACGATCGAATTCAGCCTGAGAAAAGGTTTCTACCTTCTCAAACACTTCACTTCTCAATCCTCTGGAAATACCGGATGACATTCTGGCAGACAAGAAACCAACCACCACCGCAATCATCATGATTCCAAAACACAAAAGAAGCATTTCTTTTCCTGATGAATATAGATAATCCATCTGAATCTTATCCAGATCCATACCGATAGCCTCATATTCATTTAAAATCAACTGTTTTGTCATGCTTTGAACGGTTGATTCTCCCAAATCACTCATTTGTTCCTTGATTTGTGATATAACTTCTTTCTTTTTCTGATCATCCATCATAGAAAGAAACGATTGAAATTCTGCTCTTTCCTGATCAGATAAATTCTGCATCAGTGCTGCATTGATAATCATGGCATTCGAAACGGAATCATTCAAATCAGCTTGTCTTTCCGGATCCAAGTTACTATTTTTTACATAAACAGATTCTCCTTTTAATGCAGGATATTGCAGCTTCATTTCCTCAGAAGCAGATTTCGGCTCAACCAATTGATAACAATTCTGAAATTCTTTCTGATCTTTTTCTTCCATCCAGTTAAAAAGATCTGCAACAGATTCTTCTCGAAGCACATCAGGCAATGAATCCGGGATTCCTTTTCCCTGAATACCATTATTGACAAGATTACTCATCGAAGTAGGAAGCGCCAATTCCAACTGAACCTGCCCATAAAGCAAGACGCAAAGCAAAATCATAATCGGCCAATATCGTTTACATCGTATAAATATTTTAATCATATCGATTCCTTTCTAGCTGGTTTTGATTTCATTGATCCAATGACGGATATAGGAAATATAAACTCTTTCTTCCTTGAATTCAAGAGAAAAATCAAAATATCAAACATTTGTATTCAACCTGTTTACAACATTCCAAAATTTCTGCATGAATCGAAACTATTTTATCTCTTTTCCACTCATTTATTATATTATTAGTATATATAAATCTAACCGGGTGACACCTATGAAAATTCCAAATAAGCTATAAGACTTCAAATTATCTATAAACTCTTAAGAAATATCACATTAGTGCTAAAAATAAGATTATCTGATCAGGATATCATTACAAAAAAACTCTTTCTATGTTGAGAAAGAGCATTTCTTCTTGTTATTTGGAACTGAATTCGCAATATTCATAGAGGATCCTTGCCAAGATCTTAACGCCGTAAATATAGTCCTTTACACTCATCCATTCCATTTCCCCACTGTTGCGATTTGGCAAAACACAGGATGGTCCGATTCCGACACACTGACTGTGACCGTAAAGAATCGGCAGACGGATATCGCTTCCGCCATGATATTGATGAATAAAGTCCTGAATGCCAGTTACTGCAGTAATATTCTTTTCAATCAGCTGAATGAATGGATCTTCTGTTTCAACAATAGCCGGATTGGCTCTAAATGAGCCTCTTTCAATCATTACCATTGAAAAATCAACTTTTTTATTTTCTTCACATCTTTTCTTTAGATATGCCATCAGATCTTCGGCAACACCATCAATCGTAAGCGGCTTATAAAATCTGACTCTTACACCGCATTTTGCCTCCTGATTGATTCCGCCATATCCACCATCTACAAGGATTTTCCCAACATTTAAAACAAAAGAGGGTTGTCCTTTGAATGATCCGAAATCAAATCTGAACTTTTCACGCATCATTTGATTATATTCTTCCAAATAAGTTACCAGATAGCTGATTAAAACAGCTGCATTCTTACCCGCTGCCAGATCATCATGAGGAGCTCCCAATTCCCCTTTGACCGTAATATCGAAATCCACGACTCCCAAAGAGATATTTTTGATTTCCGCAAAGCCATGACCGGTTTCGGCAGGGTGAAGATAGATCGAATTCTCTCCGGTGTATCCCTTCATTAAAGCCGAGAGTGTCCCAAAACCGCCGCCGTGCTTTCCTAAAATCGAACAGACACATAGATCATACGGAAGTTCAGGCACATGCTTTAAAAGATATTTAACGGCATACAGCATCATCGCAATGCCGCCCTTATCATCCGACGCGCCCAAACCGAATATTTTATCCTCTTGAATCATGCTTTGATAAGGATCTTCAAACTGGCCGAAATAATCCTCTGCTTCCGTATCGATATGGGCAAACAGCATCAGCGATGGAACTCGTCCTTTTCCTTTTTTTGTTCCAGCAACATTATAAGCATTTTCATCATACTTAAAATCATAGGGAGAATAATCAGCCTGAAGCCGGCTTCTCTCATCTTCTTTGAAACATTCTGTTTCAAATCCCAGTTTCTTTAATTCATTCAGCACAAATTCCTGAGCTTTTGTGGCTTTGCCATCACTGCTTTCCATTTCAATCAGTGTTCTCAACCCGTCTATTATTTCTTTCTCATTTTTATCGATATCATTTAAGATCTTTTCCAGCATACTCAATCTCCCATCTGATCCAATTTATTATCTCACAAAAAAGAACCTCTGCATATCTAAACCAGAGATTCTTTTCAAATTTGTGATTTGTTTAAGCAATCGCTCTTCTTACTGAATTATCGTTTGCAGCCAAAGCTTTAGTTGCTTCTTCAGCAGTACATTTCTTTTCAATCATGACAATAGCGGTTTTCGGCTTGAATTCACATTGTTCCAAAGCCTTTTCAGCTGTCTCATAATCACATTCGGTTGCCATCATAACGATTCTCTTGCAACGCTCGATCAATTTCAAATTGCTTGCCTTAACATCAATCATCAGATTCTTATAGACTTTATTCAATCCAACCATGCTTGCGGTTGAAAGCATATTCAAGATCAGCTTCTGTGCTGTTCCCGATTTCAAACGTGTTGATCCAGTCAAAATCTCCGGCCCGCAGCTTACTTCGATCGGAGCATCAACGATCGCACCGATTTCTGTATTAAGATTGCAGCAGACACCTACTGTCTTAGCACCAACGCTCTTTGCATATTCCACGCCACCGATAACATACGGGGTTCTTCCTGATGCCGCAATTCCGCATACGACATCTTTTGCAGTCAAGCCAAATGCCTTGAGATCTTCCACAGCCAATTCCTTTGAATCTTCTGCACCCTCTACGGCATTTCTGATCGCATGATCACCACCAGCCATGATTCCCTGTACTTCTGTTGTCGTCGAGAATGTAGGCGGACATTCAGATGCATCCAAAATTCCCAGTCTTCCGGAAGTTCCGGCTCCGATGTAGATCAATCTTCCACCGTTTTTAATGGCTTCCACAATAATTTTTACGGCTTTTTCAATATTAGGCAAAGCCTTTTCGATTGCTTCCGGAACTTTCCTGTCTTCTTCGTTCATGATCTTCAAAACTTCCAAAGTTGACAAAGTATCCAGATTCATTGTCTTTTCGTTTCGATTTTCGGTTGATAGTTTTCCTAAGTTCAATGACATAGTATTTCCTCCATGATAAATTTATTATATCATCAGAAATCCGCTTTTTAAAGCGTTTTCATTATTTTCATCAACTTGCCGATATCTTTCGGATATCCCAACACCAGAATATGCTCATGACCGAAGAAACGCGTTTCTGCTGTCGGCATAGCATCCGTATTGTTTCCTTGCTTTACCGCAAGAATATTTAAGTTATACTTCGCTCTGAAATCCAACTCTCGGATACTTTTTCCAACCCACTCATCTAAAATACCGATTTCAAAAATACCGGCATTATCTCCAAGCGGTGTATAGCTGTATACATGATTGAAATGGCAGCGCATTGCCATATTTTCTGCCATATCTTTTTCCGGATAAACGACTTCATCCGCACCGTTTCTTAATAAAAACTTTGCGTGAATCTCCGTGTTTGCCTTGGACACAACCATCTTGGCACCTAATTCTTTCAATTGGCTTGTAATCTCTAAGCTATTTTGAAAATTTGTCGCCATGCACACGAAGCAGGTATCAAAATTACTTACTCCCAGACTTTTAAGAACTTCTACTTTTGTGCAATCCGCCACTTGAGCATTATCCACAACATCAGCCAGCTCTTGTACATACTCTTCTTCCGTATCCACAACCATGACTTCATTCCCCAATTCCGTTAGTCTTTTAGCAAGATGACTTCCGAATTTACCGATTCCGATTACTAAAAATGATTTCATAAATATTCCTCCATTTTATCCGATCAGCACTTTTTCTTTAATCTGCTGAAGCGATGCATTTTGTTTCTTCTTTATAAATATCAGGGCAAAAGAATAACTGCCGATCCTTCCCGAAAACATAAGCATAATAATGATCATTCGTGAAAGCATATTCAGATCCCGCGTCACTCCGGTAGACATGCCTGCCGTTCCGATTGCCGAAAACACTTCGAACAGCACATCCGACATCGCCAGATCCGGCTGTATTGCCAAGATTAACAACAATGCTGCAAAAGCCAGGAAAAAATAAACCGCAATAACACTGGCCGCTTTCTTAATAATATTGTCTTCCAAAGATCGATTGAAAACTGAACTTGTATCTTTGCCGATCATCTGATTAATCAATAAGATCACGATCACAGCTAAGGTCGTTGTCTTAATTCCTCCTGCTGTGGATCCGGAACTTCCTCCCACAAACATCAAAAACATGGTCAAAAGCTTGCTGGAAGAAGATAAAGCCGCCGTATCAATTGAATTGAATCCGGCAGTTCTTGGCGTTACAGCACTAAAGAAGCTCATCAAAAAGGAATCAAAGAAGTTGTGTCCGGTCAACAGATTATTTCTTTCAAAAAAATAGAAACAAACAGTACCTCCGACCAGCAAAGCAATACTCATGCAAAGCGTTAATTTAGTATGTAATTTATATTTCTTGAAATTCAAGCGATTCTGACTGAGATCATCCCACACAAAGAAGCCGATTCCACCAATAATAATTAAAGCGGAAATCGTCAAAATGACCAGTGGATCGGTTGCATAATTGCATAAGGAATTATATGGTTCGTACACGCCCATCAAATCAAATCCGGCATTACAGAATGCTGAAATAGAATGAAAGATCGAATAAAAGCTTCCTTGTCCCCAACCAAATTGCGGGATAAAACGAATTGCCAGAAGCAATGCTCCCGTACCCTCAAAAATCAACGTTCCTTTAATGATTCTTTTTATCAGCTGATCTACACTGCCAATACTCATCGCATTGATGCTTTCCTGAAGCAAACCTCTGGATCGAAGCCCCATCTGTTTATTCAGCACCATAGAAATCAGACTGACGATCGTAATAAATCCCAAGCCTCCGATTTGAATCAAACATAATAAGATGATCTGCCCAAAGATGGACCATTGAGTATAGGTATCCACAACTATGAGTCCTGTTACACAGGTAGTTGATGTTGCCGTAAAAAGAGCTGTCAAAAACGAAACACTTTGATTATCTTTTGAAGCCATAGGCAGCATCAAAAGAAATGTTCCGCACAGAATCACGACCGCAAAACTCAATGCAATAATTTTAGGAGCACTCATCTTCTTCAACATCGTCATCTTATCACCTTTTTTATTATAACACTTCCTAATGAAGAAGTTTAAACTCTTCCTGCATTTTTATAAATACTTAAGAAAATCAATAAATGAAAAAGAGAAGATCACTCTTCTCTTATAGCTTAACAAACTGTTCGACATTCAAGATAAAGATCGTTGCTCCGCCAACCTGTACTTCTACCGGAAATGAAGCATATCTTCCAATATCGTAAGAGGCTGTTGATGGAACAATTTCCGTTCTTCTTTTGCTTTCGTTCCCAATTATTTCAATAGCTTTGTCAACCAGTTTATCTTCACATCCTACGATAAGAGTTGTATTTCCTGCTCTAAGGAATCCTCCTGTTGTAGCCAGTCGTGTGACTTGGAAATTAGCCTTTGTCAGTGAAGACGATACACTTGAACTGTCATCATTTGATACGATTGCTAAAATTAATTTCATCATGAATTCCTCCTTGTTAATTCTATTTTACCATATTTTGGGCAAATAATCACTAAAAGGATTAAAAATGTTAGCGTTTCATCAAATTTTCAATGTCTTCTACTGTTTTCAGAATATTCGCTGAAAGATCGATTGCTTTATCTTTAGTAATCAGAATATCATTTTCAATGCGAACACCGATGCTCTCTTCTTCAATGTAAAGTCCCGGCTCAACGGTAATCACCATTCCCGGCTCAAGTTTAGCACCTCGATCACCCACATCATGGCAATCCAATCCAAGCTGATGTGAAACACTGTGATAATAGTAATCACGCACAGTCTTGCCATTTTTCAACAAGCCTAATTCATCACATTTCTTTTCATAGAAGGAAATAACACGGTCATTCAAATCTTTAAGTGTCATGCCCGGCTTTGCCGTATTGATGATCTCATCCTGAATTTCCAAAACAGCATTATAAACTTCTTTCTGCCGCTCTGTAAACTTTCCATTGACCGGGAATGTACGAGAAATATCCGCACAATAGTGCTGATAAGAACTTCCCAGATCGATCAAAACCAATTCACCATCATGAACGACTTGATTGTTATCAGAATAATGAAGGATCGTGGCTCTTTTTCCTCCGGCCACAATACTTTGGAATGCATATTCTTTTACCTGATGCTTTTTAAGTTCAAAATCAAAAGCACCTTCAAGCTCTGATTCATTCATCTCAGGACGAGCATGTTTCATCATGGCTTCAATTGCCAAACGAGTATGTTCCTGAGCCACTCTCATCTTTTCGATTTCGTCTTCTGATTTGATAACACGCTGCCTGCTGATCGTACTGTAAATATCTTCAAACTTGATCTGTGGGAAAGATTCTTTTAGTTCTTTCGAACATTTAAGAGCCGGATTCACTTTCCCCTCACTGGTCCAAAGGTCCAGACCTACTGTGATTTCTTTTCCTCTTAAACTTCCAATCATGGATTTGATACTTTGACTGAAATCTTCAATATAACTGATTTGATTGATTCCGCTCAATTGACTTGCTTCTTCTTTTTTCATTCTTCCACCAACCCATTTAGCCAACCATTCATCATAAGGTTCTATAAATAAGCGAGACATAACCATTCCTTCTTGAAGCTTAGCCATGACTAAAATCATATTTTCTCGTTTTAAATTTGTATAATAGTAAAAATTGCGGTTCACATTAAAATTTTCAGTTGGAATTCCGGAGAAAAGCACGGCAATATAGGGTGCTTTCTTATCACTGAAAAACTCTTGTCTTCTTTTATTTAATATTTCTTTCATAACCGATACCTCACTTCTAGTATTATAACTCACTCAACCTGTTTTTTAAAGATAATTGGTTTATCTCTATACACTCGGATAAATAATCCTTTTTTGTCTATATCAAAATGTATCATCAATTATATCATTTCTTAATTTAATTTTATCATTTTCTCAAATTTGATATAATTAAATTCAAAATGATAAAATTAAAAGATTCGGATAGACTACTATCCGAATCCTAATAATTTCCTGATTTTACCCCAATTAATTTATATCACCTGATTAGATTCATCATTTC
>CAZUVT010000062.1:0-11118 GCA_964623925.1 uncultured Erysipelotrichaceae bacterium | reverse complement strand
GGATAATAAGCATCTAATTTTCCCTCATATACCAAATCTCCAGTAAATAAATATTTACTTTCTATATCATAAAAACATATATGTCCTGGAGAATGACCTGGTGTATGAATTACCTTTATTTTTCTATTTCCAATATCTATAATATCATTATCACTTAAAATAATATTTGGATTGCCTTTATAAATCTCATACTTATCAATATCAAATGATTTAGGAAACTCACAAGGTTCTTTTAATATATTGCTCTTAACAACTGATAATGGAATTGGAAAATTTGATAACCATTCTTTTTCTAAACTATGAACTGCAATATTATCAAAATATTTATGACTACCTATATGATCCCAATGAATATGAGTTGTTGCAACTAATATTGGCAAATTAGTTATTTTATCTACTACTTTTTTAATATGTGATATTCCTAAACCTGTATCAATCAATAATGCTTTTTTACTTCCTAACAATAAATATGAGTGAGATTCTTCCCAATGTTTATATTCACTTATTGCAAAAGTGGTATCATCAATTTTTTCTGTTGTAAACCAATTATTCATATCATATCATCTTACTTTCAAATTACTGTTTATCCTTTAATTTTTATTATAGCATAGTTTTGTACTATAAAGAAATTCTGATCGGCACAACTAACTTCCAATTTAATAAAGGAATTATGCAATATCTGATAATTCACAACACACTTTGTTATTCATTATATATTGTAACACATAAAAAAACCCGTAAATACGGGCTTTTTTGAAATCGTAATACGTAAATTAACGCTTTGAGAACTGTGGAGCACGACGAGCCGCTTTAAGACCGTATTTCTTACGCTCTTTAGCACGTGAATCACGTGTCAAGAATCCGGCAGTTTTCAATTTTGGACGGTAATCAGCAGATACTTCCAATAACGCACGAGCGATACCATGACGCATAGCTCCAGCCTGTCCGGAATATCCTCCGCCACAAACATTTACTTTAACATCGAATTGTCCTGTTGTTTCAGTTACTTCAAATGGACTGCGAACAACCATTCTCAATGTTTCCAAAGGAAGATATTCTTCCAAAGTTTTACCATTTACTGTAATCGTACCTGTACCCGGAGTCAAAAAGACACGAGCCACAGAAGATTTACGACGACCTGTTCCCAAGTACATAATGTTACTTTTCTTTGCCATGTTTTCCTTCCTCCTTCTTATCCTTTGATCTTCAACTCAACAGGTTTCTGAGCTGCATGAGGATGTTCATTTCCTGTATAAACAAACAAATGTTTACGCTGAGCATTTCCCAACTTTGTATGAGGAAGCATACCCTGAATTGCTTTTTCAACCCATTCAACTGTATACTGCTCTCTCATGATACGAGTAGAACGAACACGAAGTCCACCCGGGTATTGAGAATGACTGTAGTAGAATTTCTTTTCATTCTGATCGCCGGTTATAACGATCTTATCTGCATTGATAACGATAACATAGTCACCTGTATCAACATTAGGTGTATAAGTAGGTTTGTGTTTACCACGCAATACTGTTGCAACTTCTGTTGCAAGACGTCCTAATGTACATCCTGTTCCATCAACGACATACCATTGACGAACAACTTCATTTGGCTTAGCCATTGTTGTTTGACGCATAATCTAAAATCTCCTTTTCCAATGTGTAGTTTCCGGGGCTACAATTGGCATAAGATGCCGTTTAATATTGTATTATTTTTATGGGATTCTGTCAATGTTTTTATGAAGTTTTTTTAGCCAAATTCCCGCTTTTTTCTATCCTGATAAGATCTTATTTTTTCTTTTCTCTCACTTTAAAATTACGGGTTTTAAAATAATCAGTACGATAGATCAGATTCGACGCTTTGAATAAATTATTGACACGATCTGTTGTATTTTCAACATATTCTTTATCCATAAATGTTTCATCAAAAGGATGGAATTCTCCCTCTGAAACACGGTAGATCCCTTCATCTGTAATCCAGTCTCCATTTGTGAAAATAACCGTAGCCGGAATATTTGAGAACAGATCCACTCCTACATAGAAACGCGGATCATAATCCAGATCAAACAGATTCGCAATGGTCGGCAACAAGTCAAATGTACTTGCCGTCATGGTATACTCTTTTGCAGAAAGATTCGGATTATATAAGAAATTAGGTGTTCTATCGATATTCTGCCCTTCTAATCGGTTCAGTTCAACACATCGGGTATTGTCCGCAATCTGTTCAATGGATGTCTTCAAAGGGTGGTGATCCGCAAACATCCAGATATAGGTATCATTCAATAAATCATCCTCTTCAAGGAGTTCTAAAAGACGAGCCATTGCCGCATCCAGTTCCATTGCCTTGGAAAGATATCGTTTAATATTGATCGGCATATTCGGATAGACTTCATTGATTTGAGATAAATAACGATCTCCCAGCGTGCTCGACTGATCATATGGGAAATGAGTCGAAGAAGTGATGATATAGGCAAAGAAAGGATCTTCCTTTGTGGCAAATTCAGGATAAGCTTGTTCGATCAGATCCAAATCGCTCTGCCATCCCTGAATGATTGGGATATCCAAATCATCCAGATTCATGTATTTCTTTGATCCCATATTTGCGTGAATCGTTCTCCTCTCATAAAATTCATCTTCCCAGTTGTGATAAGAAGAAGTTTCATAGCCTTTTCTATTGAACAATTCAAAAATGGATTCACTATAGGTGTTTTCACTATAAGTATTCGGAGTACATAAGTTGCCGCTTGGAATCAGGGAAGTCTGAGAAATAAACTCAGATTCTCCGGTCGTACAGCTGTACTTAGGCGTATAGTAATTTGAGAAGAACCAGCCCTCCGTCATCATTTTATATAAGGTCGGAGTCAGCTTTTCATCTACCGCAATATAATCAAATGCTTCTACCATAACAAAAATGAAATTCTTGTTTTCAAATACACCGGTCATTTCATTCTTATCGGATATAGCCCGATTCATCAGGTATTCGTCAAGCATCTTTATATCTTCATCCGCCTCTTCTGCCATCAATTTTTTCCATTCTGCATCGTCAAGATAACGGTTCCAATCCACTTCTTCCTGTTGAATTTCAGAAGAGTTTTCTTCTTCATAATAAGGCTCTTCAGCTTCCAGCCTTATTTTTTGCTTAGGGACAAAAAGCATTCTGAAATCTCTCAGGCAGAATCTTACAACACCAAATTCCCGAAGACCTAATTCCTGAAATTCCATATTGTTGTAAAGATCCCAAAGATCGGAATTATAGGAAGAGGCATTCAAAGTGGTCAAACTCACTCCATGCAAAATCAAGACCATACACAGCACCTTCAAATTCAGTTGCCATTTAAAAGGGATCTCCCTCAGATAAATGACCTTTTTGAAAATAAGGAACCAATAAATCACTGCGGGAATAAACACAAGATAGTAGGAAAGCGGTATATAAAGAATAAACTGAACGATGTAATCCTTTATTCTTCCGGCTCCGTCGTTGACCGCAACCCAAGAAAAATAGTTTCCCATAAAGTTTCTGAATTCCATCTGAGTGATCGTATAAACGGATGCAAGAAGGATAATTGCACCAAGCAGAATCTTGCTTATTTCCCATTTGATCTGACACAGAATCAAAGAAAGTGACATGGAAAAAATCAAATTAAAAAGCGCTATACGCAACATCTGAAAGTCTAAGTATCCTCTAAAGGTAGTAAACTTAAACACAAGCTCTATTATTTCCAAGGAAATAAATAAGATAATGCAATATAGTATATAAGAACGATTTTTTTCATAAAATCTTTTCATAAATCTTCCTCTTAAACAATTGATTAGTACGCATGTTATAGTATAAAACTTTCTGTTTTGAAAGAAAAGAGATTTTTATAAATTTAGAAATTCTTAATAGACTGATAATATGAAATTAATATTTTCAATCATACATATTTTCTATTCGTCGGGCTAATACTAGCTTTAGGGTGAAAATATGAAACTTTCAAAAAACCGCAGAGTTATCCTTTGCAGTCCTATAAAAAGAAACGATGTAGAACAATACTACAAAACTAAGCAGATCAGCTTAGTCTGGATCAATGACAAGGATCTGTTTGTTGTAGAAAAAGCAATCGATCAATATCTTCAGAATTTCAAAAATGATTTAATGGAAGAATCTTGCATCACCCTTCTATTATATGAAGAGACTTGCCGTCTTGCCTTTTCTTTGCAACAAAAAACACAGGCACAATTGATTCTTGTCAATCCGCCTGTGCATGATGTCTTTGGCAAAGATACTCCCGTCATAGAATCGGATGATGAATACCAGATTCTTCTGACAATCAAGCATTTGACTGAAACCGGAGCTTAAATATCGAGATGATCCAGAACCGTCAATCCCATATCCTCCAGTTTTTTTCTGGATTCATGAATCAAATCAACCGTTCTGTAATCTTCCGGTGAATGCGCATCGATTCCGATAATTACCTTATTTCCTACTTTTGCAGCTAATTTCCAAAATCCATCACAAGGATATCCGCCGCCATATATAAGACCCGCCAGATTGTATTCAATTGGAATATTCATTTCCTTGCATGCCTGTAATATTTCCAGGCATGGCTCTTCAAATTCTTTTTTCCATTCATCGAACATTTTCATAAACAGATCCGGATGAGCCAAATAGAGATACTGACCGGTTGAGAGGCCTTTGATTATCGACTCTTTATATCGTTTTAGACAATTTTCTTTATCCTTATATCTGCCAAAATAATATTCATTTAAAAGGCGACCATCGAAATGATTTCCAAAGATGATGTAATCTAAACCCTTTTCCTTCTTGAGCAGCTTCAACCAGTCCATTCTATCCTCAAGATATTCACATTCAAGTGCAAGATAAATCTTGATCTGATCCTTATACTTCTCGCGAAGCGAACAAACACTTTGAATGTATTCGTCCAATTCATCCAATCCCATTCGAATACGATCATGTTCATCTTCATGCAAAGGCCATGGCGAATGATCGGAGAACCCGATCTCATCAAATCCATTTTTGATTGCCTCTAAAACATATTCTTCATCGCTTCCATAAGCGTGCTTGCATCTTGTTGTATGACTGTGATAATTACATAACATCCTCATAATCCACCTTTACTAAATATAATCCCTGCGGAGCTGCATTAAAACGGCATACGCGCTTATCCTTGCTCAGCAGCATTTCTCTGATCTGTTCTTTGCTCAAGCGATGTCTTCCTGCTTCAATCAAAGTTGCCGTGATCATGCGAACCATATATCGCATAAATCCATTTCCTTCAAAAATCAAGCGAAGATGATCTTTTTCTTCAATTAGCTCTAATCGAGTGATCGTTCGGACTTGATTCGGAGTTTCCTCATGCGTATTGGCACAGAAGGATGAAAAATCATGCTCCCCGATAAAGATTTCAGATGCATCTCTCATCGCTTCTACATCCAGTTTATAATAAGGCTGAAAAGCATAATTCTGTTCAAACACACTGTATTCTCCTAAATTGATGAGATATTCATACTGCTTTGCGACTACATTGAATCGCGCATGAAAATCTTCACTCACCTCAATTAATGAAGAAATATGAATATCTTTTGGCAAATGGCCGTTGATTGCTTTCAACCAGCCTTGTTCATCTAATTTAAAATCGCTGTCAAAGTGAAAGACCTGTGCTTTCGCATGAACTTTTTTATCTGTTCTCCCCGATGCCGTAATCGGTGTTTTTTTTAAACAGATCTCTTCAATGGCCTCTTCAATGACCTGCTGGATGCTTAACCCGTTTTTCTGTGTCTGCCAGCCCACATAGCGGGTGCCGTCATAGCTGACGATTGCCTTGTAGCGACTCATAAAACGGCTATCGCAATCAATCCAAGATCCAAGATTCCACAGAAAATCAACAGGATCCAGTCACGGCTTTTCATGCTTAATTTTTTATATCGGGTACGAGGCCAGCCCGGATTATAACCGCGTGCTTCCATCGCATTCGCCAGATCTTCTGCTCTTTGAAAAGCAGAAATAAATAATGGAACGATTAAAGATAGAACTGCCATGATCTTTTCCTTGATCTTTCCCTCTTGAAGATCCACACCCCGGCTTTGCTGAGCGCGCATGATCCTTTCGGTCTCTTCAATCAGAGTCGGAATAAAACGCAGGGCGATGGAAATCATCATCGCAATTTCATGAGCAGGAACTTTAAATCGAACAAATGGCTTTAACAAATCTTCAATGCCCAAAGTCATTTCCAGTGGTTTGGTTGTCGCCGTCAAAAGAGTTGTGATGATAATCATCAGCATCAGTCGGACAACGATATAACAAGTCTGTGTGATTGCCCCGCTGTAAATGGTAAAGACCCAGATCGTCGCAATCAAAGTTCCGGTTTTAATTACCAAAAGATTAATAATTAAAAGAAAGACCAGCATGAACATCATCGGCTTCATAGATCGCCAAATAAAATTCAGGCTCAGTTTGGCGATCATGACCCCCAAACATACGAACACTCCAATCAAAGCATATCCGATAAATCCGGCAGGAATAAAGATTCCGATCAAAAGAAGGATCATTGCCATGATTTTTGCTCTAGGATCCATTTTATGGATCAATGAATCAAGGGGAACATATCTTCCCAACGCAAAACTTTTCATCGCTTCACCTCTTTCGCAATGGCTTTTGCCAAAGATTTTATATCCATAATCGAATTATCTAAAGAAAATCCTTTTTCATTCAATAAATCTCTGAATCGAATAACAGATGGCGGCAGAATATGCAATTCATTTAGCAAAGATGTATTCTTAAAAAATTCATCCACGCTTACATGTGTCACGATTTTTCCATCTCTTACAACAACCACTTCATCGCAGTAATTCAGAACATGCTCCATATCATGAGTTACGACCAAAACCGTTTTATTCATCTTCTTGTTCAGATTCATAAACAGACTCATCATCTGTTGAGCTCCCTGAGGATCCAGTCCCGCTGTCGGCTCATCCAAAACCAAGATATCCGGATCCATAGCCAAAATTCCGGCAATCGCAACTCTTCTTTTCTGTCCACCGGAAAGATCAAGCGGGCTTTTCTGTAAAAAGCTTTCATCCAGACCGACCAGGCGAATCACTTCATGTGCCCGCTGCTTCGCTTCCTGTTCTGAAACACCAAAATTCTTCGGGCCAAAACAGATATCCTTTTCAATCGTTTCTTCAAAAAGCTGATATTCCGGGAACTGAAAAACAAGACCAACTTTTTTTCTGAGTTCTTTTAACTTCTTCGGTTTCTCCGCACTATCGATGACCCGATCCAAAACCGTTATTTTCCCGGAAGTCGGCAGCAGCAAAGCATTCAGATGCTGCACCAAAGTAGTCTTTCCGCTTCCTGTTGCACCGATAATTGCTGTGACTTTGCCTTCTTTCAAAGTCAGATCAATTTCATCTAAGGCCACATAGGCGAACTGAGTTCCGGCATTGTAATGATGGCTTACTTTTTCAAATTGTATCGGCATAACTCATCCACCAACCCTTCCATAGAAATATATTGATCTGCTTTAATTCCGCACTTTGCCAGTTCAAGCTGCATTTTAACACTGAAAGGAATATCCAGATTCATCTTGATCAGCTTATCCGTCTGCAATAAGATCTCTTTTGGATCTCCTTCCATCACGATCTTTCCTTTTTCAAGAACAATGACATGATCCGATTGCGCTACTTCTTCTATATTATGCGTAATCGAAACGATGGTCATCTTTTTATCTCCGTGCAATTCCCGAATTACACGATTGATTTCATCTTTACCCTGAGGATCAAGCATGCTTGTTGATTCATCAAAAATAATTACATCCGGATTCATGGCTAAAACACCGGCAATCGCGACACGCTGTTTCTGCCCGCCGGAAAGATGAGAAGGTTCACTGTCCAAATAACGAAGCATATTCACTTTTTCAGCAAATCGATGGATGATGTCATCCATTTTCTCCTGCTCAACACAATGATTTTCCAAACCAAAAGCGATATCATCCCGAACTGTTGCCCCTATAAACTGATTATCCGGATTTTGAAAAACGATTCCGATCTTGCTTCTGATCGAAGCTAGATTTTCAAGATTCAATGGAAGTCCATCCACGATGATTTCTCCTTCTTCTGCTTCCAGCAATCCGATCATCAATTTGGCAATCGTTGACTTTCCACTGCCATTGTGTCCGATAATCGTCGTGTAGCTCCCTTTTTCTATTGAAAAAGAAACCTGGTCTACAGCTTTCGTTTCGTGATCATAGGAATAACTCAAATTTTTTATTTCTATCTGCTTCATAGCTCACCTCAAGTAACCAAATAATTATACAACAAGCTTTTTCAAACTACAAATATAAAGATGCTGAATCTGACAAAATATCAAATTAGTAAAATAAAAAAAGAATTATAACATTAAATACGATTTCTCTTTACTAAAATAATTATTGCTATAAAAGTATGATCTTCCACTCTATAACTAAAACTGCCATTATACTTTTCCGCAATCATTTGAATACTGGACATGCCATACCCATGAGATAAGCAATCCGATTTAGTACTTATTAAAGAGCCTTTTGATAGCTCAATATTTAACTCATCCGTAGAATTACTACAATAAATAACAAGCATATCATTATAACCAATTGTTTTCAGGGTTATCGGAATTTCTTTATTGTATGTACCCTCAATAGCATTATCCAGCAAGTTGCCTAGCATAATATATAAATCAGATTTTTCAACAAAAGAGATATCTGTTTCCTCAAAAATACATTTCAAATTCAGTCCGTTTGTTTTACAATCTATAAGTTTTTTATTAAGGATGTAATCTAGGTTTTCATTTCCTGTGACAATAGCATTTATCTGATTAATCTGAGTCGATTTATAACTATCAATTAATTTTCTCACTTCTGAATAATCTTCAATTTGAATTGATCTTTCCAACAATGAGATGACGTGCTTAAAATCATGTTTAATTCTTCTCATCTTATCATTCTCTTCCAAAACATCTTTATAATATTGTTGTTCAAAATTGATCATATCCAATAAATTTTGTAAGTCCATTCTCTGCTTTCTTTCGTTATTGAATAAATTGATAATAATTGAACCGGATATAAAAAGGAATATAGAAAAAACAATTCTGAATTGACTGAATATGACATTATATTCAATGACGATTTGTTTTTTAAATATAATCAATATATAAAATATTAAAATCTCAATAATAGATAATTGTTTATACTGCTTAGAATCCAATATGAAATACATTTTCTTCTGAAAAAAGTTTATAGCAACAACGAATACGGCCAAATTGAATTTCATTATAATGACATAAATTATATAAAATAGATTACTTTTATAAATTTCTATAAACTTGATCTGAAAAACAACTGCAATGATATCAAGACTAACAATTGAATTCAAAGAAATGAAACCAAAAAGAAATCCAACAATAAACAAAATATGTAAGAAATGGACATCACTAAATGATTTCAGATACATCGCTGTTAAAAAAATGATAAGAAAGCTAGAAAAACTTTCAGGGAAAACAAACAAATTCAAAATTCCTACACTACACAACAACAAAACCAATCCCAAGAATATCCATTTTATACCTTTGAAAACAGGTTTGATTTTAATCAATCTCAAAAGAACAATTGAAATCAACACTTTCTCATATACATCATTTAATAATAGAAATAATTTCATAATTATGCCCCCACTCAACTATTATTGAAGAAAAAATGTAACAATTTATTACAATGTCTTTTTTATCAATTCTTCCAGTATGCTTTTTTTATTTACAGTAGTAATAAAAAGTTGTTCTCCATTATCCATTAATACAATATTATGCGTAAAATCCTCGATATGATTACAATTTATAATGATTGTTTTATTTATCTTAGTAAATGAATTATGAAACAATTTATTGATTTTAGCAATCAATTCTCTTTGCGTGATACGAATTTTATACTTCCTTTTATCTGTAACACAAATTTCATAATTTCTCATTGATTCAAAATAGACAATATTCTTTATCTTAATTGAAATCTTAGGTTTATTAAAATCAAGTTTTATATAATCATCTGCATAAGAACATATTATTTTGGAAATAAGATTTTCCATTTCATTCTTTAATTCAGATTTTCTGATAAAATCGAACGGAATAACATGAACTGCATCATAGATATACCAATCATAGTTTGTGATGAAAACAATTTTAGTGTGTTTAGAAATTTTATCAAACAATTGTATCCCGGTCGTTTCCCCACCCAACTCAATATCCAAAAAAATCACATAAAAATCTATATTAGACATGATATACTCATTAATGTCAGTAAAAATTTTTATACTTGTATTGATTGATCTTTTGTTTAACTCTTCTTTCAGTACATTGCAACAATACATTGCATCCTGTATATTGTCATCAATAATGGCAAAGTTCAACATTTTCACACTCTCCTTCTTTATTAAGATTTTAATCATAATGTGACTAAAAAGGAATAGTTGTGGGATGATCTGCTTGTTTTTGGTATGAACTTTAAAATATTTGTGACAATATTCAATAAAAACACTTATTATATAACTATTAATAATTTAATTGATTGCTATTACTACAATATTAATAAAAAAATGAGTACTTGTAAAAGAAAATATTTGCTGAACCTAACATTGCTCGAATGTAATAATTCTAATATAATAGAAAAAGATTCAACCAGTGATCATACCGAAGAAAAATTCAAGTACACAAAGTGTTGATGGTGTAAATGATTCCATAGAAAATATCTTTTATAGCTTGGATTTCATCATTATATCAGTTAAAATCATAATTCTTCTCAATGTATTTAATAATTTCTTTGTAATATTGATTAATTAGATTTCCATTAATATCATCGCTATTATATATTGCTCTAGAAAAAATGCTATAATAACTATCATGATAATCACCAGCACAACAAAATCTTTCAAGTAACATCCATCCTCTATCATCATTTTCATAATGATATTCTGTTTGACATAATTCTGTTTCTGGAAAATATGTCTCTTTTTCATAATCAAAAGAGCAACCATTGACATAGTCTTCATATGTATTCGTCTTCATATCATATAGCTCAAGAACTTCATACGGATCTTCTCTACTTAT
>CAZUVT010000061.1:0-11155 GCA_964623925.1 uncultured Erysipelotrichaceae bacterium | reverse complement strand
TTGTAGCAGATAGATCTACATCCAATTTCATGAGTCCTGCCTGTTCAATAACACAAGAAGCAGATTCTACTTTTGCTTCTTTGCCAGAGCATCCGGCAATCATCAAGCAAGCTAAAAGTGCCATAAGAATTTTTTTCATTTTCTTTCCTCCATACCGTGTTTACGGCAAATTCATATGCTAAATGTAACAAATGTGTTACTAAGAATATTATATGACAAATGCCGCTTCTTTGACAAGAGGATTTAAATAATAAAAGAGGATTACTAATAAACCGATAAATAATGGTTCTCAATCTAATTATTCATAATTAATCGGAAAGTAATGAAAGATTTCCAATAAAATGGATATTTAACTGTTATTTATTGGAAGAAAAGTGGACAAAAATGAAAAGTTGGAAGCAGTCTTCTCTGTTTTGCTTGAGAATCAGATTCATTTTATATATAATCAAAGAATAAGTATTATTAACGAGGAGGAGTTAAAATGAAGATAGAAGAATTGAATGAAAAGAAATTGGCGGGGATGTTTGATCACACTTTTTTAAAAGCCTATGCAACAAAAGAGGATTTCATTAAGCTGTGTGAAGAGGCAAAAGAGATGCAGGCAGCCATGGTCGCAATCAACTCCTACCCGGTAAAATTATGTAAAGAGCTCTTGGCAGGAAGTAATGTTCATGTGGGTGCTGCCATTGCTTTTCCGCTTGGACAGATGACGATCGAATCCAAGGTTGAAGAGACCAAACATGCGATCGAAGATGGGGCAGATGAAATCGATTATGTCATCAATGTCGGCAAAGTCAAGGAGCAGGACTTCGATTATATCGAAAAGGAAATGCAGGCCATCGTAAAAGTGTGCAAAGAGGCACATGTCTTGAGCAAGGTTATTTTTGAAAACTGCTATCTGACAAAAGATGAGATCCGTTCCTGTGCTGAAATCGCAAAAAGAGTAAAGCCGGATTTTATCAAGACTTCAACCGGATTCGGTGAGGGCGGTGCTACGGTGGAAGATGTGGCATTGATGAAAGAAACGGTTCAAAATGAAGTAAAAGTCAAAGCGGCAGGCGGTATCCGGGATTGGGAAACCTGCAAGAAAATGATTGAAGCCGGTGCAGAGCGCATCGGAACAAGTTCAAGCTTGAAAATATTGGCTGAATATAAGAAAGCAAATCAATAACATACAAAAGAGGAATCTGATAATGAGAAAACGAATTATTTGTATAATGAGCTGTCTTTTTATCTTGATGAATGGATGTTCGACTCAGAAAGAGTCGATTTTGTCGATCGCAGACTTAAGAAATGAATTATCCAAATTGGATTATGAGGAAACAAGGAATCTGGCAATTGAATACTATGAAGAGTTGTTGGCAAGAGACGATTTCACAAAAGAGGATTATCTTGCTTTAGCTGACTTATATCAAAAAGAAAATGATAATGAGAATCAAAGAAGGATTCTTCGAAAATTATTTAAATCGGATCCGACTTTGGAAAATGCGCGGCTTTTATCTGATGTAGTCTTTGAGCTTGATTTGCAGGATCAGGAAGTTTTGGAAATCTTGAATTCAGCGCTTTTAAAGATGAGTGATCGCGATGCTTCAGGTTTGAGGGAATTGATTTTATCGGACGAATGGAAAACTTGTTTTCAAGAAGAAGCAGGATTGATTGAAAGTCATCTTTTTAGTAAAGATGAAGAAAAGATGATCCGGATCAGAACATCTTCCTTTGAAACAGAAATCACCTGTGAAAAGAGGACAGGCGAGTTTTCTTATTTTCGAATTAACGAAGCCGGATGTGTTCTGATGTTTTCTAAAGTGAATGAAAACGGATATGATGGAGTCAGTGAAATCGGGTACTATGACGAGAATTTGCAACTCTATAAAGAGATACAGTGCACATTAAATCAGGATCACTGCATAGATATGATTACGATAATTTATGATGGAATGATTTTCAGCGGAGCTTTAAATGATGATGGTACAACAGCTGTAGAACAAATCGATCAGGAAATCAGAGCGAAGAATGTGGTTTATGCCATGACTTCGGATGGAAATAGCTATCTTGTTCAATCAAATACGGAAGTCTCTGAATTTATATTAGATCTTGAATATCTGCATCTTCCGATGTACGAAGCATGGAGCGAGGATTAAGGCTATGAAAAGAATAGGAACGAAGATCTTCATCATGATCTGTTGTCTGTTTTTAATGATTTCCTCTGATCCGATCGACCCAATCAGAAGAGTTCAGGCAGAGAGTGTCCAAAAAATGGCAAATCTCGTCATTTTCGTCAAAATGAAAGGGGATAACCGCGATATTTTTAATGCGGTCTATAAAACAGCAACCTATGAGCGATATAACTGGCAGGAAATCAGAAAGATGTATGATGGGGGAAACGGAACAGCAAAAGATAATTCTTTTTCCCATTACATCAATGTGATCAGTGAAGGGAAAGTAGAAGTCATCAATCTGTTTCCGCAGGAATATTTTGATCCGACAGATAATCAGATGAAAGTAAAAACCTTTGAATTATCCAAAGATTATTATGAACAGGATTATGCTATGATCACAGAGGTCATTGAAGCAATCAATCAAGGAGTGATTCCGGTTGACCCATCCGCAGTGAAGTTGGATAATATGAGTGCGGGACTTTTAGATAATTTAACGATCATTGTCCAAGGAGACAACATTAACGGACAGACGCATGCGTATAAGTCTAATTATAACGGGACGGAGACTTTTGGATCCGCCGGACTTCGAGTGCAGAATTATAATGCTTTTCCTTCTTCTTTTCTTGTGACGGAAGATGGTTCGATCGGTGTTGCGCAGATGCAGGGAGCTCTCGCTCATGAATTTCTTCATGTTTTGGGATTCCCGGACCTTTATCGAAATAATGGCATCGGCAATCCGGTCGGAATGTGGGATGTCATGGGTGGAATTACCTGCTTTTTACAATATCCGCTCGGCTATCTGCGGTATAAACAGGGATGGATCTCTGCATCGGAAATCACACAAAACGGCACTTATACATTGACTGATGTACAGGAAAGCGGCGGGAATAAGCTTTTTATGATCAAAACACCTTTATCTGAATCCGATTCTCAGATCATCTGTTTAGAATATCGCAAGCTCAGCGATGATCTCAATGATTTTGAACATATCATCGGATATGAGGGTGGTTTATTGATGTATCGTGTTGATACAAGTGTCATGAATCAGACCAATATCGCCGGAGAGAATTATATCTATGTTTATCGACCGGATGTAAGTGATCCAAAATCAGGTGCGGATGTTGATAAAAACGGGATTAATCTGATCAATAAAGCAGCATTGAATGTGGCAAACGGAGAAACTTCCTATGGAAGTACGGATCTTTCAAAAACATTTCAGGAGAATACGCTTTATTATTCAGATGGACAAAACAGCGGTGTTTCGATCGAAAACTGTCGTCTTTCTGATGATGGAAAAAGTCTGACGTTTGATGTAAAATTTGCGGATTATCAAAAATCAGAATTTTGGGATCCACTTGGTGGAAATGCTGGTGAATCTGTTACGATGGATGAACCGTTTCTTTATGCGGATGATGAAAATCTCTATATCGCTTATCAGCAGGAGAATAAGCAGGTCGTTGTCAAGAAATGGAATGAACAGACATCTTCCTGGAATATGGTAGGGACTTCGTTTTCAACAAATTCAACATGGCCTGCACCCAAATTGATTAGTTTTAATGGAGAGCTGATCGCAGTTGTTCTGAGTGGCGCTGCAGCTAATCCCGTTTATCGGAAATTCAACGGCAAGAGTTGGAGCAATCCTGTCAAATTGAGTGATGCAAGTTATCCGATGTCTTTACAGCTGATCAAAGATGAAACAGATGTTTATGCCGTATATCAGCAAGAGAGTGGATCGAAGAAAAAGCTTGTGATTCAAAATGTGCTGAATGGAAGCATAGTGAATGAATCTTTGCAGGCAGCCGATTTCAGCAATCCTTCCGTAGTGAAAAAGGGTTCTGTCTTTTATGTTGCCTATACTGATTTCGGTAAGGGAAAGGCAAAGGTTTCTGCTTTTGATCTTGCGGTCGGGAAATGGGAAACTCTCCATGAATTTTCATATTCAGCAAATGTTCATTCTTTGATTGTGAAAGATAATAAAATTATTGCCTTGGTAGGCGGAACAAATCAATCCCCGATCTTAGCAATCTATGAAAATGGGAAATGGACTGAAAAGACGATCCCTTATATGAAGCAGTATACCTCTGTTTCTGTCGATGCGATCGAAGACAGGGTGTACATCACTTATATGGATGGAACATCTAATCAAATCAAAATGATTGTCCAAAAGGATGGGAATTTTGAAATGTTTGATGAAAACTTAGGAACTTCCATGCTTTATTTTGATACATGCAGTATTTCAAATGCGATTTATTTGGCTACAAAAGCGATGAATTCAACGAATATCGTTGTCAGAAAAAAGACGATGCCGCAATCGGATAATCCATTGTTGTTGAAACTGCCAATCCCAAGCGGGTATACTGATTCAAGCATTTGGATCGACGGCGTGGAATATATTGCAACGCGAACGGGAAATGAACTGCAGATCCTTTTGCCTGATACAAAGGGGAAAAGTGCAGTGATGTATCAGGTTAACGACAAGAACATACCGATCGGCATGTCAGCATGGAAACTGACTTATCCAAATGGAAAAGTTCAGGCAAAATTACTCAGCGGATTGACTGATTTGATCAGTTATCACGGTTTTTCCATCCGCGTACAAAGTCCGGCCGGAATCCGCTTTAAGTCGGGGATCTCCTCTTCTTTAAGAAGCAAGCTCCTTTCAAGTACAGTGGATGGATATAAGCTGGTTGAATACGGAACCTTATTTATCACTCAGGCGAATCGCAGCAAAGTTCCGTTTGTAAAAAATGGAGAAAAAGTAGGCGGAGGTAGGTCTTATTGGAAAGAAAACGGAGTCATAACCGATAAGATCTTTGAAACAGTCAGCGGCCGAATCCGCTTCACATCGGTTTTGATTAATCTCTCTTCCGATATGTATGCGACTGAGATCGCCTTCCGTGCATATGTCATTCTGGAAGATCAGGACGGACAGATCATTATTTATGGACCGCCGGTGTCCAGAAGTGTTTATACGGTTGCGAAGCAGGTGCTTTCCGGAAATGAATTTAAAGTGGGATCATCCGGATATAATTACGTTAAAAGTATCGTAGATCAAGTGGAAAAGAAATAAGGCAGGAGGGATGATAAAATGAAAAAACAAGCAGGAATTATTATTTTGAGTTGCATCCTCTCTTTTACGGCCGGATTTTTCCTTTGCTGGAGCAATTTCATGTTGCACAGTCAAGAAAAAACAGAATCGCTTCCGATTCAGGAGACAGTACGGATCAAGGATGATGTTGTGGAATGGTTTGATGGAGTTCGCTGGAATCCGGTTGATTCAGTAAACGAGCTGGTAAAAAAAGATTCATCAAAACTGAGTGAAGAAAAGAAAGAAGAACTGATGGAAATGATCCGAGAAGAGAATGCGGCGGATAGGCAGGAAGCATTGGATTCTTTGAAAAAGGAAAACAATGAACCGACTGTCAAAAAGAAAGAAGTGAAGAAGAGCACTCCTTCGAAAGTGGTGACTCCTTCAAATGAGGGAAATACAACCCCATCTTATCAGCCGTCGCAAGCAGAGACGCCTTCTACTCCCTCACAAGAGCAGCCAACGCCGACTCCGCAACCAACACCGCAGCCTGAGCCGGATAGCGGAGATGGGGAAGATTTGGAATGGAGTAATGATTACTTATAAAAATGAATGATTGGAAAGAGAATGATCGTTGTGAAGTAAATCATTCTCTTTTATTTATATAAGTTCTTGTCTTAACTCAATTTCTTGATAAAATAGAAAGCAGAAAATCATTGGTTTAAAAGAGGAGTAAATTCATGAGTAAAAAAATTGTAGTGATTACAGGAAGTCCGAGAAGAGACGGCAATAGCTTTGCCCTCACAGAAGCATTTATTCAGGCGGCAGAAAGAAAAGGGCATTCTGTCACACGATTTGATGCGGCGTTTATGAAGATTGAAGGATGTCGTGATTGTAAGACATGTTATTCGACGGGAAAAGCTTGTACCTTGAATGATGATTTTAATTTGGTCGCTCCGGCTATTCTGGAAGCAGATGCAGTCGTATTTACCATGCCGGTCTATTGGTATTCGATTCCTTCCCAGATCAAGGGCTTCATTGATAAGATGTATTCTTTTGCAGTGGCAGAAAAGGAAATTGCGAATAAAGAATGCGCTTTGATCGCTTGTTGCGAGGAAGAAGATATGTCTGTTTTTGATGGTGTTCGCTTTGCGATCAACCGTTCTGCCGAGTTTAATCACTGGAAAATGGTGGGTGAGGTTCTTGTGCCGGGAGTCTTGAATATTCATGATGTTAAAAAGACAGACGGCTGTGAAAGGGCTGCAGCATTGGCAGATCTGTTTTAAAAGTGTAATTTGCAGAAAGATGAAATTTCATCAAAATTGATGAATATTGATGGTTTTTTGTCATGACTTCTTGTATAATGATGCGTAGATGTTTTTGAAGGAGTATCAGATATGCAAAAAAGTAGTCGAAATCACACGATTGATATGATCAATGGCCCATTGCTTAAAAATATATTTATCTTTTCAGTTCCGCTTATGTTTACGAATTTTCTGCAGATTTTATTTAATGCGGCAGATACGATCGTAGTCGGTAAGTTTGCGGGGGAAGTAGCATTGGCGGCAGTGGGAGCGACCGGGTCGATCGTTTTTTTGATTACATCTTTATTTAATGGCTTATCCATGGGAACCAATATTATTGTTGCCCGCTTGATTGGCTTAAAAGATGAAAACAGAATAGAAAAAGCAGTTCATACATCTATTATGATGGGAATTATCGGCGGTATTTTATTGATGGGCTTTGGCTTACTGTTTTCAGGAACGCTTTTGCATATGGTCTCAACGCCTGAAGATATTATTGAGTTGAGTAAGCTCTATATGAGGATCTATTTCGGTGGATCGATCTTTTTATTGGTCTATAATTTCGGCGCTTCGATTTTGCGTGCTAAAGGAGATACCAAAAGACCTCTGTATTTCTTGATGATCAGCGGTGCCTTGAATGTCATTTTGAATCTGTTGTTTGTAATTGTATTCCAGATGAGCGTTGCCGGAGTTGCCATTGCAACGATTGTTTCACAAGGCTTGTCAGCAGTTCTTGTCTGCTGGGCTTTGATGAAAGATCAGGATGCAACGCATCTGCAGTGGAATAAACTGAAAATTGATTTTCCGACACTTTTCGAAATCATTCGCATCGGAATCCCTGCCGGAATTCAGGGAATGGTTTTCTCCATCAGCAATGTTGTCGTTCAGTCAAGCATCAATTCTTTTGATTCTTCTACGATCGTAGCAGCAAACAGTGCCGGTTCAAATATTGAAGGATTTGTCTACATTGGAATGATGGCCTTTACTCAGGCAACGATTACGTTTACAAGCCAAAATGTAGGAGCTAAAAATTATAAAGCGATATCCAAGATCATGTGGCTGACTTTGTTGCTTGATTGTGCATCCGCTCTGATCATGGGAGTTCTTGTTTGTGGATTCGGCAATATTTTCTTGGGCTTCTATACAAATGAAGCGGCGGTTGTAGAAGCGGGAATGATTCGTGTAAAATATGTCGCGCTTTGGCTGATTTTGAATGGTATCTTGGATATATTTGTTGCTTCAATGCGTGGCATGGGATATTCGACTTTGCCGACAGCACTCATGCTGGTGGGTATCTGCGGAGTTCGTTTGCTTTGGCTGTGGACAGTATTCCCAAATTTCAGAACGTTAGAGATGATCTATATTTGTTTCCCGATCAGCTGGGCCTTTACATCACTGATCCAGGGAATTTTATGGCTGATCTTGCATAAACGGACATTAAAGATGAGCCAGAGTGCCTAAATCGAATAAAGTTAAAAAAGAAGCTGGAGCTTCTTTTTTTGATGAAATAAAAAAACATGAATTTGATGCAAGGATCTTGATATTCCGATCGTATTATTAGTTGAAAGAATTTTAAGGAGGAATCTTGAATGAAAAAATTAGCTATCTTGGCTTTGTCATCACTGTTGATCAAAAATGGGGTCAATGCCTGTATCAAAAATGAAAAGGTACATTGTTCATCTCAAAAGGACTATATCTGTGAATCGGTTTCGCATGTAGATCATGAAATCTGTCATGATCACGATCATCATGAAGATCAGCATCACCATTCCCATCACAAATAAGATCCCCAGAGAAGAAAAATTGATTTATAATGTTATTGAATCGAGGTGGTAAATATGCGCAGTGAGGAAGAGACAAACCGGGCAATCGAGCGATATTCCGATATGATTTCCAGGATCTGTCTGGTACATTTGAAAAACAGAACAGATATGGAAGATGTATTTCAAACTGTGTTCTTGAAATATCTTTTGTATGAAGAAAGCTTTGAAAATGAGGAACATGAAAAGGCCTGGATGATCCGGGTAACGATCAATACTTGTAAGGATTTTCTGAAGAATTTATTTAAAAGGAAAACTTTACCGCTGAATGAATTGATTTCAGAGTCTGTGCATGTATCGCAGGATCATCAGGAAGTACTTTATGCGGTACTTTCGTTGCCGCCCAAGTACAAAGATGTGATTTATCTTCATTATTATGAAGGTTACACTGCTTTGGAAATCGGCAGATTATTGAATAAGAAAGAAAATACCGTTTATTCTTTATTGAAAAGAGGAAGAGAACAGCTTAAAGAGATTCTTGGAGGTGATGATCTATGAATTCATCAAATAAGATTCGTGAAGGATTTGATTTAATTAAAGCAGATGAACATCTGAAAAATCAGACGAGAGAAAAAATAAACGCTGTTCGCAATAGGCGATCAAGACAGTTTAAGGGGAATCGAAAAAGAAACCTCGCCTTGGTTTTGTCAACGTTGATCCTGGTAATAGGAATGAGTGGGTACTCGCTGATATTTACTCCTTTTTCCTACGTAAGCATTGATGTGAATCCTTCTTTAGAACTTGTCCTAAATCGCTTTGATTGGGTTATAGAGGCAAAAGCTTATAACGAGGATGGTGAAGATCTTTTGGACGGTCTTGATTTGAAAGGCAAGAATTATAAAGAGGCAATTGCCTGTATTGCGGGAAGTCAAAAGATGCAGGAGTATTTAGATGAAAATTCCATTTATACATTTACGATCGCATCAAGCAGTCATCATAAAGAAAATGAACTTTGCATGGATATAACGATCTTATCACAGGAATTGGATTGCCCGGGAAATAGCGTTCATTCCAATCTCCACTATGTGGAAGAGGCGCACAAGGAAGATCTGTCGCTCGGGAAATACACTGCCTATCAGGAATTATTACAGGTAGATGATACAATTACGATCGAAGACTGTCATCACATGAGTGTAGAGGAGATGCATCACATGACGGAAAGTCATCAATCGAAAGATCATCATTCGCAGGAACATCATTAAACAATCGGTAGAACAAAAAACATAACTGAACCATATAATAAATGGATGTCATCAGTTATGTTTTTTTAGTGGAATATGTTATTAAAAGATGCGGAATAAATAAAAATAGCTAAAAAGGAGCAGTGTTTGCCCCTTTTATCTACATGATAAACTATCAATTTTGAAGTATTCCCAAAGATACGATAGCTTGGTAAAATAAAACTATAAAAAATAAAATTAGGAACTCCCTGTTTTAGATCGTAAATAGATAATAGGAGGAAAACGGAATGAAAGATCAAAATACGGGAATGCCTAACAATGCGAAGGACTTGGTGGCAAGGAATTATTTTAAACAGGATGAACCGTTTGCAGACCTGTTCAACGTGATTTTATATCAAGGGAAACAAATTATTAAGCCCAAACAGCTAAAGCCGCTTGATATTACAGAGTTGGCTGAAAAAGAGATCACAGTGATGGAAAAAAGAAGAGATGTTTTGAAATTGTTAGAAGTAAAAACGGATGGGAAACAGAGCTATATGATCCTGGGATTAGAATGTCAAAGTCGTGTTGAGTGGAAAATGGCAATTCGAATGATGATGTATGATGCCATCAGATATGATGAACAGCTGCGGAAAAAGAAGAAAAGGAAAGAAATGATTCCGGTGATTTCAATCGTAATCAACTTATCCGGCAAAAGGTGGATTGGGCCGAAAAGTGTTAAAGAAATCTTTAAGGGAGTCGATCCAAGAGTCTTGGATTATATAAGTGATTACAAAATGAATGTGATCGATCCCCTAGGATTGGATGAAGCAGAAATCATGAGATTTAGGAGTGATCTCAGGATTCTGATGATTTTGATGAAGTACAGCGACAATAAGGAGAAAATGAAAACAATCATTCAAGATGAGAAGTGGATGAAAGAAGCGAGTCGGGAAGCTGTATTATTTTCAAACAAATATTTTGGAATCGAATTAGAAGAAAAAAAAGAAAGGGAGGAAAAAGTAGAAATGAAACATGCGTTGGCATTAGTGATTGAAGAAGAAGCAGAAAAGAGAGCTCAAATAATAGCTGAAAAAAAAGTTCAAATGATGGTTGAGAAAAAAGCTCAAATAATAGCTGAAAAAAGAACTCGGAAAATCGGCAAAAAAATAAGACAGGAGATAGGAGAAAAAGAAAGAGTTAAAGGAAGAGAAGAAGTCATGTTACAGGCAGCAAAGAAAATGCTGGAAGATGGATTGGAGGAAGAGTTTATTGCTAAATACATTGATCTTTCAGCAAGTACAATTCGAGAACTTAAACAGGAGAGAAATTAATTACATAGACTGCAATGAAAAATCGTACTTTATTTCACGAGAATTAGCATAATCAAGGGATTTCTCTTTCAATTTTGCTTTGATACAAGATATGGGAATTGTGTTGAAAAATTCCTTGACAGGAATAGTAGAAAACGATACAATATAAAGGCTATTTAAGATAGCAGATTTTTTAATGCGTGGGAGAATGTCGCAACATTCATGAACCACAGCACTAGCAATCACAAAGTAAGGAGGAATTTCTAGTGAGCAAAAAAGTTGCGAAAGTAGTGAAGCTCCAGTTCCAAGCAGGTGGAGCAAGACCGGGACCGGCACTAGCCTCAGCCGGAATCAACATGCCGCAGTTCTGT
>CAZUVT010000060.1:0-11563 GCA_964623925.1 uncultured Erysipelotrichaceae bacterium | reverse complement strand
GTGCGCAATTTTCCGGAAAGAAAGACAGGAAAGGGGTTCAGTACTGCTTTCGTTTCAAATTGCTGGGCGGATGTTTGATCTTGGCAATCGGATTGCTTATTTTCGGACTGGGTGGAAAATCTCTGATTCAGCTATATTTGAATTCAGGCTCGAATCAGATAGAAGATATTGCGGCGACCTTAGAATATGGCTGGTCTTATATGAAGATCATGTTGATCGGACTTTTTCCGTTTCTGCTGGTTCAGACGTATTCTTCTACCCTAAGAGAGAGCGGAGAAACTGTTTTGCCCATGATTTCCAGTCTTTGCGCTGTTTTCACGAACTTTATTTTAAATTATATCCTGATCTTCGGGCATTTTAGTTTTCCGGCATTGGGAATTGAAGGGGCAGCGATTGCAACAGTGGTTTCCCGTTTCTGCGAATTATTTGTCATTACTTTCTTTTCACACATTAGGAAAGAACGAGTTGATTTTCTTCAAGGAATTTATAAAGAATGGTTTATTCCGTGGCCGCTTATCAAGAAGATCTGCATCAAAGGAGCTCCATTATTGATGAATGAGGTTCTTTGGTCAGCCGGAATTGCAGCAATTATTCAATGCTATTCGACCAGAGGATTAAATGCGGTAGCTGCAGTGAATATCACAACGACGGTAACGAATCTGTTTTCGATTATATGCTATGCAATGGGAAATTCAATTTCAATTATTGTCGGTCAAAGGCTTGGTGCCGGAGAAAAGGAAGAGGCTAAAGAGATTGATCTCAAGCTGATTGCCTTTGCGTTTATGCTATGTGTGATAACGGGAATTGCTTTATTCATATGTGCTCCGATTATACCGAATGTTTATAATACGAATGATCAGGTAAGAGCGCTGGCAACGACTCTTTTAAGGATCTCTGCCTGTATGATTCCGCTGTTTTCATTATATTATGGCAGTTATTTCACTTTGCGATGCGGTGGGAATACAATGCTGACATTTTTGTTTGACAGTTTTTATACGTGTGCGATTACTTTTCCGGCCGCTTTCTTGATCTCTCGTTTTTCTTCTTTCAATATAGTTTTGGTTTATCTGCTTGTTCAGTGCATGGATATACCAAAAGCGATTCTTGGTCTTTGGCTTGTGAAAAAAGGAATCTGGGTCAATGTCATTGTGGAAGAAATCGATTAGGAGGGAATATGAAACGATGCGGATGGGTAAATCTGAAAAATGAAAAGGTTGTAAAATATCATGATGAAGAATGGGGTATGCCGGTACATGACGACCGGCTTTTATATGAGTCTTTGATTCTTGAGTGTTTTCAAGCAGGATTATCTTGGGAATGCATATTAAATAAGCGGGATGCGTTTCGAGAAGCGTATGCATACTTTGATCTGGAGAAAGTGATCTCATTTGATGAACATAAGAAACAGCAGTTAATGGAAGATCCGGGAATTATCAGAAGCCGGTTAAAAATAGAGGCAAGCGTCAAGAATTCTCTTGTTTTCAAAACAATACAGGAAGAATTCGGAAGTTTTGATGCGTACTTATGGAAATTTACAGATCGTCAAGTAATCTATGAGCAGGGCAAAACTTCAAATGAATTGTCAGACAGGATATCAAAGGATTTAAAAAAGAGGGGTATGAAATTTGTCGGTTCTGTTACGATTTATGCTTATCTTCAAGCTGTAGGAGTGATCAATTCCCATGACAAAGATTGTTTTTGCAGCAAATAAAAGAATAGCAGAATCAGAATGTAAGCGGTTTATGAAAAAATTTTCATATTTGTGAAAATTTTCTTCCGATAATATAAAATTATTTCAATTAAAAGATTGAAAACGAGCAGAAATGCTTGTATACTTAAACACATATTAAAAAAGGGAGGCGTAAAGTAAGATGTTTTTTAGCGATAAGATTAAAAGAGCATTGCAAACGCTGCAAGATGAAAATATCGATATGTGGATCGTTGCTGGACAAGAGAGTGCTACGAATACTGAACCGGTTTTGGAATTGCTTAGCGATGCAGAATTCATCGGTTATACCGCATTGATATTTTGTAAAGATGGGACAAGTTATACAGTATGTACACCGATTGATTATAACGGATATGCTGTTTCAGGAATTTTTGATGAAGTATTCGCTTTTCCGGTTTCCTTTGAAACTACATTAACAGAGGTGATCGAGAAGAAGAATCCTCAAACAATTGCTTTGGATTTTTCTGACACGAACCCTTATGCAAACGGATTATCAATGGGAACTTATGAGCGGTTGAAGAGATCGCTTGATGCAGCAGGATTTAACGGAGAGATCGTTTCATCTGAAAAGATCGTTGCCGGCATTCAAAAAATCAAGACGTAGTGAGATTGGGGCATGAAGTATTGCGAAACTAGTATTTATCGAGGTTAAAGGAGAAACAAAATGTTAAAGTATATAGTAAAAAGATTATTGATTGGTATGCTGACATTATTTATTTTGGCAACGATTACATTCTTTGGTGTTAGAGCCATGCCGGGTGAACCGTTTACACAGGATAATAAAGTCATGTCAGCAGAAACCTATGCGGCATTGGAGAAGAAATACGGGCTGGATAAGCCGATTGGCGAACAGTATGTAATTTTCCTTACCAATGCGCTTCATGGTGATTTTGGAGAATCCATTTCTAAAAAAGGTGAGCTTGTCTCAGATATCATTATTAAAAGAGCGCCGGTCACAGCAAAATTAGGTGTGATTTCATTCTTTATTGCGCTGATTACCGGACTTTTCCTTGGAATTGTTTCCGCGTTGTCAAAAAGCAGATTTGTCAACGGGTTTATTACGACATTGGCAACCTTAGGTGTTTCCATTCCCGGATTCTTGTTTGCGATGATCACGATGATCTTCTTCGCAGTCAAGCTGGGATGGCTTCCGATCGTCGGTTTGGATTCATGGAAACATTATATTCTGCCTTCCATTGCGATTGCATTGAGTTCAATTTCAATGATTACACGTCTTTCCAGAAGTTCTTTGAGAGATGTCATGGATAAAGATTATATTACCTTGGCAAGAAGTAAGGGAACTAAAGAAATCTGGGTCATCATCAAGCATGGATTGAAAAATGCCTTGCTTCCGGTCATCACTTATTGCGGTCCGATGTTTGCCGGATTGATCACAGGATCCATGGTTATTGAAACCTTGTTTACGATTCCGGGAATCGGTAAAGAGTTTACAAACAGTATCACAAACCGTGATTACACATTAGTAATGGGCTTGACTGTATTCTTTGGAGCGATCGTTATCGTGATGAACTTAATAACAGATATTGTTGCGGCATTAGTCGATCCGCGTATTAAAATTGGAAAGTAGGGTGATAAAATGAGTCAGATTCAATTAAATGATGAAATGTTTGAAAAACTAGATGACAGCGAAAAGAACTCAGAATTTATTGCCATTGAAAGTAAAACCTTTTTCAAGGATGCTTGGTCAAGATTTAAAAAGAATAAATTGGCGTTATTTGGTTTGATTTTCATTGCCATTATGGTTTTGGGAGCGATTTTTGTTCCGATGCTGTCGCCTTACACATATGAGGGGCAGGATCTGGCAGCCAGAAACTTGCTTCCATGTTTAGCGCATCCGTTTGGAACAGATAAATTAGGAAGAGATATCATGGTCCGCGTTATGTACGGGGCAAGAATTTCTCTTTCAATCGGTTTTTCTACTGCGGTAATCAATTTATTCATCGGAATCATCTACGGTGGTGTTGCCGGTTATCTCGGTGGCAAAGTAGATATGGTTATGATGCGTATTATTGATGTGATTTATGCAGTTCCTAGTTTGTTGTATACCGTTTTGATCTTGATGGTTTTCGGGGACAGTATCGTATCCATGATGATGGCGATCTGTTTGACTTCATGGATCCAGATGGCAAGACAAGTAAGAACCCAGGTCATGTCATTAAAAGAAATGGAATTCGCATTGGCTGCACGAGTTATTGGTGCAGGCGATATGAGAATCTTACTGAAGCATTTGATCGTCAATGCGTTAGGACCGATCATTGTCTGCTTGACGATGATGGTTCCATCTGCGATCTTTACAGAGTCCTTCTTGTCATTTGTCGGAATCGGATTAAATCCGACGATTCCAAGCTGGGGTAAATTAGCGAATGACTGCCGTTCTTTGATCTTCACAAATCAGATTCAGATCGTATGGCCGGTAGCTGCTATCTGTCTTACCATTCTATCTTTGAACTTTATCGGAGATGGTATCGGTGAAGCGTTGGAAATTAAAAGGTAGGTGAAGAAAGATGGCATTACTTGAAGTAAAAAATCTGTGCACGGAGTTTAAAACTGATCAAGGACGTGTACAAGCAGTGAGAGATGTTTCTTTCCATGTGGAGCAAGGGGAAGTTCTGGGAATTGTCGGTGAATCCGGATCCGGAAAGAGCCAGACGATGTATACTATTATCGGACTTCTAGCCGCTAATGGTGAAGTAACGAATGGAACGGTTACCTTTGATGGTAAAGATATCTCACGCAGTTCGTTTAAGAATAAAAAAGAATATGAACACGCCATGAGTGAATTAAGAGGAAACACCATGGCCATGATCTTCCAAGATCCGATGACATTTTTGAACCCGGTCTTGAAAATTGAAACTCAGCTGATTGAGCCGCTTATGAATCATACTAAAATGACGAAGGCACAAGCCAGAGAAAGAGCTTTAGAGCTGATGAGATTGGTTGGAATTCCTTCTCCTGAAAAGAGAATTACGCAATATCCGTTTGAGTTTTCAGGAGGAATGAGACAGCGTATCGTTATTGCGATTGCCTTGGCATGCAATCCGAAACTGATCATTGCCGATGAGCCGACAACCGCTTTGGATGTTACGATTCAGGCACAAGTTTTGGAATTGATTGATAATCTGAAAAAAGAAAGTGATTCTGCGATTATTATGATTACCCATGATTTGGGAGTTGTTGCGAAATTATGTGATCGTGTTGCGATCATGTATGGAGGAAAGATCGTTGAAATCGGAACGGATAAGGAAATCTTCTATGATCCGAAGCATCCATATACAAAGGGATTGCTGAGCTGTATTGCAAATCCTGAGGATGACAGTGATCATGATTTGACTCCGATTGCCGGATCACCACCGGACCTGTTGAATCCACCAAAAGGATGTCCGTTTGTCGACAGATGTCCGATGGCCATGAAGGTTTGTAAGGAATATATGCCTGATGTAGAAACCTTCTCGCCAACACATCAGTGTGCATGCTGGTTGAATGATAGAAAGGCGGTAAAAGAATGAGTGACGCCCGTGAAACCCCAATTTTGAGTGTCCGTGATTTAAAAACTCACTTTGATGTAACAAAGGGATTATTTGCACCGAAGCAGATCGTTAAAGCCGTGGATGGTGTCAGTTTTGATGTCATGCCGAATGAAACTTTCGGTCTGGTAGGAGAATCCGGATGCGGTAAAAGTACATTGGGAAGAACTATTGTTAAGCTTTACGATCCGGTAGAGGGAAGTATTACTTTTGAAGGAAAAGATATTGCCCAGATCAAAGGAAAGGAATTAAAGTCCTTCCGTAAAGATATGCAGATGATCTTCCAGGATCCATATGCTTCATTGAATCCTCGTATGACAGTAGGCGAGATCATCAAAGAACCGATGATCATCCATAATATCTACGACAATGATGAACAGCGTGAACAGAGAGTTGTCGAGCTGCTTAAGATCGTTGGTTTGAAACCGGACCATATCCGCCGTTATCCGGCAGAGTTTTCCGGAGGACAGAGACAGCGTATCGGAATTGCCCGCGCTTTGGCTGTCAATCCTAAATTTATTGTTTGCGATGAACCGATTTCTGCCTTGGATGTATCCATTCAGGCACAGGTTATCAACCTGTTGAAGAACATTCAAAAAGAAATGGGATTATCATATTTATTCATTGCTCATGATTTGAGCATGGTAAAACATATCTCTGATAAGATCGGAGTTATGTATCTCGGTCATATGATGGAGGTCGGACCAAGTAATGATGTTTATCACCGTCCGCTGCATCCATATACCGTTGCCCTATTGTCGGCTATTCCGATTCCGGATCCAGATACAGCAAAAAGTAAAGAGCGTATCATCTTAGAGGGAGAGATTCCAAGTCCAATTAATCCACCTAAGGGATGTCCGTTCTCAACACGTTGTTCTAAGGCAACCGAGCGTTGCAAACAGGAACGGCCACAGCCGATTCAGGTGGGAGACAGATTAGTTTCATGTTTCTTATACGAGAAATAAAAAGGAGGAAAGAAAAATGAAAAACTTGAAAAAATTGCTCAGCGTTCTTCTTGTTTTGTTCGTTGTTCTTGCCGGATGTTCTTCAAAAGAGAGTAGCCAGGGCAGTAGCGATGATGAACAAGGCGAAAGCACAGGCTATGCTACAACCTTCACTTATGCAGTAGGTGGAGAGCCATCATATTTAGACCCTGCTAAAGCTAGTGACAGCGTCACAGCAATGGTAGCAAATCAGATTTACTACCCATTATTCTATATTGGTGAAGATGGAAGTACAGTAAATGCTGCATGTACAAGCTATGAAGTAAGCGATGACGGACTTGTTTACACATTGCACCTGGTTGAAAACAACTACTGGAGCGATGGTGTAAAAGTTACTGCTGCTGATTATGTATATGGAATGAAGCATTCAGTAGGTTTGGGTGCTGCTGATTCAAGCTACTCTTATTTCATTACTGACTATATCGTTAATGCAAAAGCACATGGTGAAAACATGGATAAAGTAGCTGATATGGATGATATGGGAATCGTTGCATTGGATGACAATACGATCCAGTTCACATTGATCGAACCATGTCCGTATTTCATCGCTTTATTGCCAAGTAATACATTCTATCCAGTACGTGAAGAGTTTGCTAAAGACGGTGATTATACATGGGCTGCTGATCCAACTGTTCCGACAAATGGAGCATTCCACCCTGTTAAGATCGATACAGCAAGCGAAGTTATCATGGAAAAGAATGAATACTTCTGCAATGCTGATCAGGTAACTGTTGAAACATTGATTGCTAAGATCATGCCGGATATGGATGCTGAATTAATGGCATTCCAGACAGGTGAAATCGATTTCGCAAGTTCTGTAAACAGTGATGTAACTAAGATCTATGCTGGTAAAGAAGAACTTTACGAAACAGCTTCAGTAATCAACTACTACTTGAACATCAACTGTTTCTCAGAGACAGTACCTGCACTTCAGGATGTAAGAGTACGTCGTGCATTGCAGTTGGGCGTTGACCGTTCAGTAATCGTAGATGCTTTGGATGCAGGAGAGCTATACTATCCATTGTATGGTTTGGTACCTCTTGGATTTGAAGGTGTCAATGGCGACTTCCGTCAGGAACAGGATGACAAAGATGCTCTTATCTACACAGATAAAGAAGAAGCTAAGAAGTTGTTGAAAGAAGCTCGATTCGATGGAAACAATACATTAAAGCGTCATTACTCCTACAACCAGTCTACAATGCATGATACAGTTGCAGAAGTATTGAAAGCTCAGCTTGCTGAAGTAAATGTTGAAATCACATTGAAGACAGCTGAAATCCGTACATTCTTCGATGATCGTACAAATGGTTTGTATGATTTGGCAAGAAATGCTATGTCAGCTGACTACATGGATGTTACTAACTTTACTGATTTAGCTGCTATGTACAGACAGACTAAAGCTCATACATGGGGCGATGAAACTTATGATGAGATGATCACTGCAGCTCGTTCATTGAGTGGAACAGAACGCTATGAAGCATTGCATGATGCTGAAGAATACCTGATTCGTGACATGGCTTATACATTGCCATTGTTCGGCTACAAGAACGTTTGCTTGAAGAGAGCAGGAGTTGAAGGTGTTATACCATCTCCTCAATCTAACTACCTCTTCTGGTATGTAAAAGCACCAGCAAAATAAGAAGTTAAAGAGTTTGGGGTCCTTTATGGACTCCAAACTATCAAATTATTAGAGATAAGGAGCAAGATATGAAATTAGATCAGGAAAAATTGCCTATTATTTATGAGGCTATTAAAAAGAATAAGGTGGATGCGTGGCTGATTGCCGGCAAAGATACTGCAGTTAAAAGCGAACCGGTGCTTCCGGTATTAGGAGAAATGAATTTTAATTCTGCAACAGCGCTGATTTTTACTGAACAGGATACATGTCTTGCTGTTGTTTCTTCTTCAGATGCTGAAGCATATAGAAATTGTGATGGAATTAATGAAGTAGTGGAATATACATCATCTTTTGAAGAAACAATACGTGAAGTTCTTAATCGCTTGAAACCTGCAAAATTAGCACTGGATATCTGTAGCAGTGATGCCAGCAGTGATGGATTGACTTATGGAATGGCCCGTCATCTTGAGAAAGTATTTGATCAGTTAGATCATAAAATGGAAACGGTGAGTGCCTTTGGTATTATCAGTGAAGTAAGAGGAAGAAAAACTTCTTCGCAGATTGAGAAGATCCGTGATTGTGCAATCAAAGCAGATGAATATTTGAGAAGCGTTCCTTCCATTTGTAAAAAAGGAACAACATCGCTTGATATCTTTAATTATCTGCATGATGTCGCTTATGCGGACGGCTATGGAATGAGTTGGGCCGATTCACAGTGCCCGTCTGTTGCAGTCGATCCGAATGTTCCGGCGGGACATATGGGAATCATTTCGACTCCGATCGTTCCGGGATATCTGATCAATATCGATTATGGTGTCAGCAAAGATGGATACTGCAGTGATCTTCAGAGAATGTATTATGTCCTGAAAGAGGACGAGGATGATGCGCCGCAGGAAGTTAAAGAAGCCTTTTATCTTGTCCGTGATGCAATCGAAGCAGCCAGACAATTTATGAAACCGGGTGTGACCGGATTTGAAGTCGATCAGGTTGCAAGACATATGATCGTCGATATGGGATTTGATTCTTGGAACGCAGCACTTGGACATCAGGTCGGACATCAGACGCATGATGGCGGAACGATCTTGGCCAACAGAAGAGCGAGATATAATCGTCCTGAATTGATCGATACTCCGCTTCAGTTGGGAAATGTCTTCACACTGGAGCCGGGAGTCAGGGTTGCAGCAGGCAAGATCGGCATCGAAGAAGATGTAGTCATTACCGATCATGGTACAGAGTTCTTGGTTGAACCGCAAAAAGAATTGATTTTAATCAGAATATAAGGAGAATATTATGTTATCATTTGCTAAGCAGAATCAGATTAAAGATGAAATTTTAAGAGAAAGACTTGAGACAGTTTTGCCGAAAGTCATGAAAGAATGCGATGTTGATGCATGGATCGTTTTGTCCAAAGAATATAATGAGGATCCGATGTTTCATGCTTTGACTCCAACTCTTTTTCCGACTGCAAGAAGAATCACGATCTTGGTTTTGACACAGACTGAAAGAATCTGCGTCAATATGCGTGATTCCGTTCTTGAACAGTATTATACTCAAGATTATGATATGAAGAATGAAACACAGATGGAAGCATTGGCACGTGTTTTGACAAGATTGAACCCGAAGAATATTGCAATTGATGTTTCCGATGATTTCGCCTTTACCGATGGATTATCAGTTGGTTTGTATCGTGCAATGATGAAAGAGTTGCCAAAGGAAATTACAGATAAATTCATCAGCAGCGATAATGTAGGAATCCGATTCTTGGAAACAAGATGTGATCGTGAAAAAGAGATTTACCCGATGGTCATGGATGAAGCGATGCAGATTATCGAAGATACTTTCAGCAAAGAACAGATTATCCCGGGTGTGACGACTTGCCGTGATTTGATGGATTATATGGCAGAAAGAGTCAATCAGCTTGGCATTGAAACATGGTTTGATCCGACAATTGATCTTCAAAGAAAAGGCGGCATTCGCGGCGGAGAAGACATGGTCATCCAAAGGGGTGATCTGCTTCACTGCGATTTCGGCATCCGCTATATGAATCTATGTACAGATACACAGCGCTTGTGCTATGTCTTGAAAGAAGATGAAACTGAACTTCCGGAAGAATTGAAAAAAGCAATCAAGAGAAATAATCGTTTCCAGGATATTGTTATTGAAAATCTTCAGATCGGAAGAACCGGAAATGAAGTCTTTACAGCCAGTATCGAGCAAGGTAAAAAAGAAGGACTTCGTCCGATCCTATACACACACCCATTAGGGTTCCATGGGCATGGAGCAGGACCTACGATCGGTTTATTCTCAAATCAGAATCCGATTCCGGTTAAAGGGGACCGCAAGGTATTTGATAATACCGGATATGCTTTGGAATTAAATGTCATTGAGAATCTGGAAATGTTTGGCGGAGATATCTTCGTCTTTACCGAAGAAAGCATTTTGCTGGATAATGGAAAAGTAAGATTCTTGGCAGAAAATCGTGACCGGATTAAAACGGTATAGGAGTAACTTATGAAACAGTTAAAAAGAGAAGCTTTATTTGATTATAGCTACTTGTCTGATTTGAAGATTACAAGTAAGAAAGATAAGTTGGTTTTCATTGAAACAAAAGCAGATGTCAATAAAAATGATTATCAGCAGTATCTTCATGTTTTGGATACGGAAAAACAGACAGATGTAGTGATAAAAAAGGATAAAAGAGTCGCCAATTTCATGATTCAAGATACTTTATATTGTCTTGGAAGAGATGAAAAAGATACGACTGTCCATACTTTAGTCAAAATGATGGATCTGGAGGGAAAGGATCTTGGCAGTTTCAAATTGCCTTGTGCACTTTCATCTTTGCGGGATCTGGACGAAGAGAATTTCTTGGGTTTGATCAGTATCGACCGTAATTTCCCGAATTATCATCATGGAACAGATGCAGAACGCAAAGCAGCAGATGAAAAGAAAAAGAGCAATGAGGACTATGTAGTCTTTGATGAATATCCGTTCTTCTTCAATGGTGCGGGAATCACCAATGGACAAAGAAGCATGCTTGTGCTGATCAACAAGAAAACGCATCAGATCACGGATCTGACTTCAGCTACCATGGATGTGGAAAGCTTTGATGTTGATGGCCGGGATGTCATTTACAGCGGAGTTGATTTTGATAAATTCAAAGGTAAATGGAGCTGGGTCTATAAAGTCAATGTGGATACACTGAAGACAGAAGTCCTGTTTCATGATGTGATGCAGATCAACCGTGTCTTCCTCTATCAGGGAAAAATCATGATTATCGGTACTTTTGCCAAGGAATATGGCGCGATGGAAGCCGGTAAATTCTATGAATTGAAAGATGGCAAGATGAATTTGGTCTTGGATAACGAGTATGGTTTCCATAATAGTGTCGGAAGTGACTGTCGTTATGGTAAATTAAAGAATTATGATAAAGTCAATGGCGAAGTTTACTTTATTGCTACTGAAAAAAGCAGAGCTGTATTGTTGCAATATGATCCATCCGGATTAAAGCATATAGTTAATTTTGAAGGTTCTCTTGATGATTTTGCTTTAGGAACAGATTGTGTTTACGGCATTGCACTAAAAGATCAAAAAACACAGGAGATCGTGAAGGTAGTCAATAATGAAGTGACATGTTTGACTTCATTTAGTAAGATCCTTGATGATT
>CAZUVT010000059.1:0-11697 GCA_964623925.1 uncultured Erysipelotrichaceae bacterium | reverse complement strand
ATCCTATTCCTCCGTTCTCTTAAGCATATTTTCCGTGTACGAGCAAATGTTCATATTTTGTACAGCAAGTTACGGAATCCCATTCAAACGCAGCATATTGATAATCATAATGAATGCGTATAACAAAATGGGTCGCCTCATTATCATATAATGTAGTAAGTTTCAGTGTTCCTTCATCTTCCCATATATATTGGCCATAGGTATATGGCTCATGATAATTCAACAATTCTCTTTTTGGTTTTGATAGAGAATCATAATAAGGTGGGAAACAATCAATCAAATTTGATTTACTTTTATACAATTGATTATGTCCATAACGACAACTGTATTTTTGACCTTCTCGTACGATTTCAAAAATCAAATCGTCTTGATCAAAGGAAATTTTGAAAGATTCAACATGATAAAGATCT
Source organism: uncultured Erysipelotrichaceae bacterium (assembly GCA_964623925.1). Classification (GTDB taxonomy): domain Bacteria; phylum Bacillota_I; class Bacilli_A; order Erysipelotrichales; family Erysipelotrichaceae; genus CATJXY01. Next base: position 11,287 of record CAZUVT010000059.1, on the reverse strand, counting down.
TTTGTAACAATTACTTCTTTATTTTCTATCAGCTCTTTCATATCGGAAACAAAGTCATTCTTTTGGATTTCAACTTTCCGTGTCTTCAGATAGGAATCTAATTCTCCCTGATCCGCGATCTCTGTCTCTTCTTTTAAAGCCGGAAGGATCGTCTCATTAAAAATATCAAGAATCGGCTGTGAACTGGATCCCCTTGCATTGATTGCCATAACAAAATCATATTCCGGAAGCATCAGACACATCTGCCCCCAAAGACCGGACATTCTGATTCCACCATTCACACAATGCCAACATTGAAGACCATATCCCTGACGACTTTCATGTTTACTGGCAGCGAACACATTTTCATTTTCGATCTGCTTGGCAAGCTGCATAGTACACCACTCTTCAGAAAGAATCCGTTTCCCATGATAAAGCCCCTTGGAAATAAGCAGATATCCCACTTTTGCTAAATCATATGTTGGGATGAACAATCCTAATCCGCCAATCGTAATTCCCTCTTTATTATCAAAGAAATAAGCAGAATGAATACCCAAAGGTTCAAATAATTCTCTTTTCAGACCTTCTGCAACTGTTTCATTTGTAATCTTTGAATAAACAGCTGATAAAAGATAAGTCGCTAAAGAATCGTAGTGAAACATGCTTCCCGGTTCAAATGAAAGCGGATTATTCAATAAAGCGCTAACCCAATTTCTATCCTCATCTAAAGTTGGAGTTACAATTTGCCCCATAGACATCGTCATGACATTTTTTATTGTCACAGTTTGAATTTTTTTATTATGAGGATGGATTTCCACTTCCGGAAAAAAATCTATCAGCTTATCTTCAAGATGGATAAGTCCTTTATCATACAAAAGTCCTATCGCAATTCCTACGAATGTTTTCGTAACAGAATTGACCACATGGGGACGATGAGTATCATAAGGTTCCCATTTTGCATCTAAAACAACTTCGCCATTTTTGATCATAACGATTCCATGTGGTTCCATTATTTTTTCTAAACGGCTAAGAAATTCTACAACACTTTCAGGATTCAGATTTGCTTTAGAACAATTCTCTTTTTTCAAGTCAATCATATTACCTCCTATTGAATATTGAGCTATAGCAGCTGCTATAGCTCAAATATCTCTTATGCAAATATGCCGAGCAAATATCCGATTGCTCCCACAACCATGGTTACTACCATTAAAATAATTGGATTTGCTTTTTTCTTCGTAATCAAATAGTACAAAAATAAAGTATAAGACATCGGCAATAGATGTGGAATCATACTATCCAATGAGCTTTGAAGACTAATAATTGATTCTCCTGCATTGAATTCGATTCCCAAATTGATTGTTACGAAAACTGCTGAGAATCCGCCCATGATGATACATCCTAAAACAGATGCATACTCACGGATCTTATCAATCAATCCAGCCTCTTCAACATTTTCAACTAATTCTACACCTTTTTCATATCCTTTATAAATACCAAACCAGTTAATAAGCTGACCCAAAAATCCCATTACGACAAAGAATAGGATAGAACCGAGTGGACTTGTATATCCACTTGCAACAACCAGGCTGACTGCAATACCGGCAAAGATAGGCCTTAATGTTCCATGATACAAAGTATCGCCGATTCCAGCTAACGGCCCCATCATTGCGGCTTTAATTGCGCCGATTGATTCCTCAGGGATATCTCCTTCGTTAGCAAGTCTTTCTTCCATTGCTGCAGTAATTCCGATAACAGTTTTTGCACACTGTGCTTCTGTCAAGAAAATTTCTTGATGACGCAGATATGCTTTTTTACGGTCTTCTAAATCAGGATACAGCTTTTCAATAACCGGAATCAAAGACAATGTAAATCCCATGGATTCAAATTTCTCATTATTACATCCTACAGTAAACCACTGACTTGACCAGAACAGCTTATTCAAATCTTTCTTATCTAATTTTGCCATTTTCGTTCCTCCTAATTCTGATCTGCGGATTTTTCTTTATACATGTAAAGAATTCCGACAACGACAACAGCCAGCATCGTAATACCTAGATTTCCAACGCCCAAATATGCTGAGAAAATGAAGCCCAAGAAAAAGAATGGCCAAGCTGATTTGAAATTAATTGATTTTAATAATAGAGCAAGTCCTACCGCTCCGATCATACGACCACCACAGTTGATTGCCGCAAGGACATTTTCCGGAATTTTGCTTAGTATGCTCACACATACATCAGCACCAAAATACACTGCAATAAATGTTGGAATAACAAATAATATCAAATGATAAACACCGACAGGCACAATGATACCCCAGAATTTCATTCCTTTGACATTCGCATTTGCCGCAGCTTTTTCAAAATTCTGCATTGCAAATGTATTCATAAACGTATTTCTGAATGTTAGAAGAGCACTTCCTAAAATTGCAACCGGCAAAGCTGTTGCGATTGCCACTGTTGCATCTTTTGTTGCAACAGCCAGTGCAGTAGCAATTCCTGTAGATAAGATTTCATTTGGCGGAACAGCAGAACCAACCCATACTGTAGCTAAAAACATAAGTTCTACTGTTGCTCCAACTTCCAATCCGATTCGTAAATTACCTAATGCAAGCCCCATTAATGGTCCCAAAACAATTGGTCTATATGTCCAAAGATGAACCCATTCATAATCCATCCAGACAAGGAACATTACTAAAGATGCAATAAGTGCTTGTGTTAATAATGACATGTTAACCCCTTTCTGTTAATACTTAGTATTTATAAGGTCAATTGCATCGATCGGACGTTCATCCGGTACCAGTTTTATATATATAGATACGCCCATTGAGGCAATTTCCTTCAGACAATTCACATCATTTTCTTCTACATGAATGTTTTTCAACAGCATTTTTCTCCCTGTTTCAGATTTTGTCATACTGATATTCCCGAGATTGATTTCAGTAAGGGTCAATCCTTTTTGCAAAAGTTTAAGCATGTTTTCAGGATTTCTTACAATCAAAAATATTGGTTCTGTCGAATGTTCAGCTACAAATTCAACTGCATCTGACAAAGATTTCATTTCTAATTTTATTGTTTTCGGAGCAGCTATGCGCAACATCAGCTGCTGAGTTTTATCTTTTAAAACCGCATCATCTGCAACAAGCAAATATTTTGCTTTTGAAAACTCAATCCATGCATGGACAACTTGTCCATGAATCAAACGATCATCAATTCTAGCTAATGTTACTGGCATAATTTTTTCCTCCTTACTCAGTAATTACTTGAACTCCCTGGCTTTCTATAACTTTCCTTAATTCATCTGGAATTTCATCCGTAATAATTGTGGTTATTTCCGAAAATTCAGCCACCTTCATCAAAACTTTCGAATTCATTTTGCTATGATCTACCATCATGATTACTTCTTTCGCAGCTTTGATCATTGCCTTCTTTATTTCTACTTCTCTTATATCGCGATTTGATATTCCAAACTCTGCGTCAATCGCGTCACAACTCATAAATAATTTTTCTACGCAAAGTCTTTTATAGAAATCAACTGACTCATGGCCCGCTAATGTATACACTCCATTAATTAAAGTTCCCCCCGAAACATGTAAATTAATACCTTTCTTTTTGGACAGTTCCAACGCAATTTGCAGATCATTTGTAAATACCGTCAGATCTTTTGAGTGAATGCATCTTGCTAATTCTAAAGTAGTGGATCCGGAATCAATAATGAGGATATCTTTATCTTGAATAAAACGATTTCCTATTTCCGCAATTTTTCTTTTTTCTTCCTTATGCTTTTGAAACTTAATATCTGATGGGATAACATCATTAATTCGATATGAATTGATCATGACCCCGCCATGTGTCTTAACTAAAAGTCCATTTTGCTGAAGTACACTTAGATCCGATCTGATCGTTACCACTGATGTATTCAACATCTCACTCAATTCTTTCGTTGTAGCTTTCTTCTTCTGGGTCACATAGTCTAAAATAATTTTTTGTCTTTCTTCTTGATACATTTCTCCGTTTTATGTTAACTTTTTCTTTTTAATACTTTCTTTTAATTTCCTTTGCACCCTTATAGTAACAAATAAGATTAATTATGTCAACACTTTTCCTTTCTTTTTCTTTCTTTTTCTTTCTTTAATTTTCATTTCCCTGCATTGATAAACTTTTTGACTTCTTTTTTCAACTCATCTGGGACATTCCACAATTTAAGCAGAGAGCTTCCTACAAAGTATCCATCAGCACCTGCTTCTTTCACAATTTTTACATCTTTCAGATCTTTAATTCCAACTCCTGCATAAATCGGTTGCTTTACACCTTTTTCACGTAAATAATCAATTAATTGCTTTGGATTATCATAGCCTTCTTTAACTTTTTGCCAAGATGGAGGAAATGCCTGCGTATAAACAAATCCTTTGCAATTCAAGCATACTTCAAGTTCATCATCGTCCACATCATAATGAAACGGGGCAACAAAGCGTATTTCTCTGTCTTCCAACTGCTTTTTCAACTCTTTATGACTATCAATATCCGGTGAAATCACTGATCCTATTTGACATTCATTACATAGATTTGAAAATCTCTCAATACCAATACTTTCAATTACTTCACTAAATACCAATAAATTGATTTCTAAGCCCTTATGCTCATCTCGTACATCTTTGATTGCCTCACAATAAGATTCATAATCTGAACAAGCACTTAGCGCAGTCCTCATAAATTCAACAATCGTTTCATTTTCTCCAACCGGGTCATAAAGAGGAAAACTGATTTCCACTGCCTCACATCCAACCGAAACATAATCATTGATTCTTCGAATACTCTCTTTTAGGGTAGGAGTACCAAGAGGAATATAACCTATAAATTTCATAACGACACCTTTATCCTTTCTTTTCCTTTCTTTTTCTTTCATTTTAAAGCATTTTACCATTTATTACAAGTTATATACTCAATTAAATTCCAAACATATTGTCCCCTATACTTCTTTTTTTAGAATTTAAGTATTGTTATAAAAAAATAAAACTGAAAAAAATAAATCTATTAATCATGTTTCGCTCAATTATCAGGAAATGTCAATTTGACTTTGTAATAATGTTTTTATATAGATAAAAAAAAGCCACATTTTATCAATGCGACTTTTCGTTTATCGATTTCATCTTAATAATTCTTAGCGTTGATTTCGAAATAAGCCTGTGGGTGAGCACATACCGGGCAAAGCTCCGGAGCATTTGTTCCGACTACAATATGACCACAATTGCGGCATTCCCAAACTTTCACTTCACTCTTCGCAAATACTTCCTGCATTTCAATATTTTTAAGCAATGCACGATATCTTTCCTCATGGTGTTTTTCAATCGCTCCAACCAACCGGAACTTTTCTGCCAATTCAGGAAATCCTTCTTTTTCAGCCGTCTTGGCAAAATCTTCATACATATCGGTCCATTCATAATTTTCGCCTGCTGCTGCAGCCGCAAGGTTTTCTGCTGTACTTCCGATTCCATTCAGTTCTTTAAACCACATTTTGGCATGTTCTTTCTCGTTATCGGCAGTTTTCAAAAATAATGCTGAGATCTGCTCAAAACCCTCCTTTTTAGCCTTTGATGCAAAGTAAGTATACTTATTTCTGGCTTGTGATTCGCCTGCAAAAGCGGCTTCCAAATTCTTTTCAGTCTGTGTTCCTGCGTATTTGTTGTTCATGTTAAGTTCCTCCTTTTTCCTCACAATAATTTTCTTATAATTAGAAAGATTCTAATTATCATCTTTATAATATCGTTCTATCCAAGCTGTGTCAAGAATATATCTCTTCTCTATTTTATTTAAAAATCGTGGTATAATAATGAATAAAAGGAGAATCAATTTATGGACTATTATAAAAGAGCACTCGAATTAAATGATGAAACAGTAAACCATCGTCGTTATTTTCATACCAATGCCGAAGTAGGCTTGAATACGCCAAAAGCAAAAGCCTATATCTTAAAAACATTAAAAGAAATGGGATATGACCCAAAAGAATGCGGTCACGGTGTTACTGCCACTGTTGGAAAAGGAGGTAAAGTCCTGCTTTTGCGGGCAGATATGGATGCTTTACCGATGAAAGAGGAGAGCGGGGAAATCTTCGCCTGTCCAACCCAGACTGAAGCTCATACTTGCGGTCACGATTTTCATGCCGCTATGCTTTTAACTGCTGCAAAAATGCTGAAAGAAAACGAAAGTGATCTAATTGGAACGGTCAAGTTCATGTTCCAGCCGGCAGAAGAAACGTTTGAAGGAGCTAAAGATATGCTGGCACATGGTATCTTGGAAAATCCGCCGGTTGATGCTGCATTGGCTTATCATGTTGCTCCGGGGAAATTTCCGGTTGGCATTTTTATGTATAATAGTGCCGGTGTCATGATGAATTCTGTAGATGGCTTTAAAATAACAGTTCATGGAAAAGGTGCCCATGGTGCTTATCCAAATAGTTCCATTGATCCCATCAACATCGCCGTTCATATTTACCTTGCTTTAGAAGCACTAATCGCAAGAGAAGTAAATCCGGAAAAATCCTGTGTTCTGACTGTCGGTAATTTCAGTGCCGGTACTGTTGCCAACATCATTCCGGAAACTGCAATTTTGCAAGGAACGATCCGTACAAATGACATAAAAAGCAGAGCCCTGCTCACTCAAAGAATGAAAGAAGTCGCCGAAAGGACTGCCGATGTCTATGGTGGATCTGTTGAAATCGAAATGCTTTCCGAAGTTCCGCCACTCATCTGTGATCCTGCTTTAACAGAGGAATTTGTTTCCTATATGAAAGAATTACCAATTCCAAATTTAACGCCGATCGCCAATACATCAGCCAATGCTTCTGAAGATTTTGCAACCATTGCAGAAAAAGTTCCAAGCACCTTCATGTATTTATCTTCCGGTTTCACAGATGAAAGAGGAGATGCACCTGCCCATAATCCAAAAGTTCTATTTAACGAAGAAGTCTGTCCGATTGGATCGGCTTGCTTAGCCCATTGTGCTGTTCAATGGCTAAAAAATCATAACTAAAAAAACGCTGAAAGTGATAATAGCTTTCAGTGTTTCTTTTTAATTGCCTTATATAAACAGTTTTGTATATTCAGTACGCGTATCTGCAATATGAGTAATAAACACAATCTCGTTGATTAAACGATAAATAATTATATGCCGTTCACATATAATCATTTTATACCCTCTTAAATTTAACCATTCATCTGGTGTTAAAGATCCCGAATTAGGAAATCGTTCCAATCGTTCGATAGAATCAAGAATATGATTTACTACTTTCAATGCTGTTCTAGAATCAAATTTAATTTGAACCCAATCTTCCACTTTTTTTAAATCTTCCCATGCCGTAGGAAGTATTTCTATTTTACATTTCATGTAATCTTTCTTCCAGCTTCTTTCTGGCTTCTTTAACACTATACGTTTTTTCTCCATCTAGTCTTTCTTGCTCTGCTTGAAGTACTTTCTCACGAAGTTTAATGATCTCTTCTCTTTTCTCAAATGCCTCTATACTCATCAAAACCAAATCACCTTCACCATTTTTGGTTATATAAATCGGTTCTTTAGATTCCTTCGCCATTTTAGAAATAGCTGCATAATCATTTCTTAGCGATACTGAAGCTTTTATAATCATACGAGCCCCTCCATGTACCTATTATGATATAATTATATCATAATTATATGCATTAGCAACTCATATCATACAAGTTAACTAACCAAATCATTTAAGATAATATTTTTGAGATCCCACTCTTCCTATCTTATTTTGTCTCACCAAATCCTCTGTCATCTTTAAAAAGGCATTCGGATAAAATATTCTCGCCTCTTTTAATGTTTTTGCGTCAGCTTTTTTTCTTTTCTTTTTTCCGCAATAAATCGACCGATCTTTTCCTGATCCATATTATCCCTCTTTTCAAGATGTATATTAGCACTTTTGTCATCAATATAACACACACCTATGGTTTAATTTGCTATTTAAACTGAAATTGATTATTCAAAATTCAAAAAAGACAGACAATTCTATGAATCATCTGTCGTAGTGCTTGATATTCTGATTTTTAATCTGTAAAGTTATCGAAATAACCTTGTACCAATACGATTGGTGTTCCTTTATCACCGGATCCGCTTGTCAAGTCACACAAAGATCCGATCAGGTCTGTCAATTGTCTTGGTGTTGTTCCTTCTGATGCCATCTTTCCTACAAGATTTGCATCTTTTTCTTTGATACTATTTGTGATGGCTTCCTTCAAAGCTTCTCCACTCAGTTCCTTGAAATCATTATCTGCCAAGTACTTCAGTTTCAATTCATTCGGCGTACCGACCAATCCTTTTGTAAAAGCCGGAGAAACAACAGGATCTGCCAATTCCCAGATCTTTCCCTGAGGATCTTTAAATGCTCCATCACCATAAACCATGACTTCAACATGCTTTCCGGTTTCTTTGAGGATATCTTCTTGAATTCCCTCTACCAAATCTTGACATGTTCTTGGGAAAAGTTTGATCTTATCTTCTGTTGCCTTATTGGATCCAAGCAAACCATATTTTTCATTATAGCCACTTCCATGTACGGAGGAAGTCATAATGTCATCCAATCCACAGACGACTTTAGCTCCACCGGCTTTTAATAAACGTTTTGTACGAGCTCTTGTGTGAATATCACAAGTGATAACATGATCTGTATAGTTCAGGATTTCCTTAGCCTGATTAGCAAAAACGATTTCAACTTCTGCCCCTGCTTCTTTGATCAGATCGGCATAATAGTCAATGTAATCAACTCCTGTAAACTCATGAACTCTCTTTCCGAATAATTCACGATATTTTTCTAATGAAAGAACATCACTGTAAGGATTGACTCCTGCTTCATCCAGCTGATCATAAGTAAGCAGCGCATTGCCTACTTCATCACTTGGATAATTCAGCATCAAAACTACCTTTTCAGCTCCTTTTGCAATACCTTTCAAGCAGATTGCAAAACGATTTCTTGATAAAATCGGGAAAATAACACCAATTGTTTTTCCACCTAATTTTGTTCTTACATCTTCTGCAATATCATCAACTGTAGCATAATTTCCTTGAGATCTTGCAACAATTGACTCTGTAATTGAAATAACATCTCTGTTTCTTAATTCAAAGCCTTCACTCTTCGCCGCATCCAACACACTTTCGACTACGATTTTTCTTAAATCGTCTCCTTCACGAATGATCGGACAACGAACTCCTCTTGATATAGTTCCAACTTTTCTCTCCATATTGTTACCATCACTTTCTCAAGCTTGTATATTTTAAAACAAGTTATCTTATACATCAATAATTTTATCACTAATTCTGGTAATTATATACAAAAATATGATAAACCCACTTCAATTTTCGATTAAAAAATAAAAAGATAGGATTTTCTTCTTAAATCCTATCTCTCTTTCCGATTTACATAATAAACCCTGAATAAATCTTTTTACAACAAATTTCTAACTAATCACCAATATTTTCGCTGGCATGTTTTGCTGCAATACGACCTGTACTCATACCGTCCTGAAGACTCATTCCATGACCAATTGTATCATAACCTGTCCAGTTGGAAGCCGCCAATTCACCAACTGCATAAAGTCCTTTAATCGGATTGCCTTCTGTACTCAATACCTGACAATCAGCATTGACTTTTGGTCCGCCGTAAGAAGTCATAATATAAGCCAATCCGGACATTGCATAGAATGGTCCATTTTCATATGGAGTAACATGACTGGTATCTTTACCAAAATCTGTATCAATTGATCCGGCAAAAGAGTTGTAGCGTGCAATCGTTTCTTTCAATGCTATTGAATCTATACCGATCTTTTCCGCTAATTCTTCAATTGTTTCTGCTTCTATCACAGTTCCTGCAGCAGCACCTGCTTCTAAAGCACTACGATCTGCAACATTTACAAATTCGTAAAGTTCATTTGCATCATAAATATAGTAGTGAATTCCATTTTCCTGTTGAGCAATTGCATTAAAGATATGAATATTTGGTGCAGATTCATCAACAAAACGAACTCCATCGGCATTAACCAAAATAAAATCACCTGTTGTTGCTACTGGCAATCCGGCAAATCCGTCCACGGACATCGGCACATCATAATTGATCATTGCCCCAATTGCCTCAGTCATAGTAATACCATCTCCGGTATTTCCAGTTCCTGTCAAATGAACACTTGAAGCATATCCAGGAGCAAATTTAGCTGTATAATCTTCATTGCGATCCCATCCGCCTGTAGCTAAAATAACTGCATCTGCGTGAATTGTTACTTTGCTTCCATCAGAACGTACTGCATTTATTCCAACGACTGTCCCGGATTCATTTGTAATCAAACTTTTTCCAGCAGTCAGATTCATCAAAGTCACATTTTTCATATTTGAAAGCTTCTGAATCAATGGGTCAATAATCAGACCACCTGCTCCCAAGACAACAGATTTCTTAGTAGAAACCAGGTAAGATACCTTTTGGCCGCCTTGCAGTGTTTCACGTACCGGATAGTCAATCACAACTCCAGCATTGCGAACAAATTTCAGACTATCTTCTGCCAGATCAGCAATGTTATAGATCAATTCTTCATTGATATTTTCACGTCCATGCCCCATTTCAATCAGCCACTCTGCATAATCATTAGCTGTAAAATCCTCGCTGGTATAGCATATCGCTCCACCAGACTGAGCAGAAGAACCACCATAAGATTCCATTTTTTCAATCAGAATCACATTTTTGCCAAGATTAGCTGCTTCCAAAGCGGCAGAAACTCCTGCCAAACCGCTACCAACAACTACAATATCTGTTGTTAAGGTTGTATCCTCTTGAACTTCTTTATTCGGTTTTGGAGCGGCTTTAAGTGCTTCTACATCTCCTCCTGCTTGACTAACAGCATCTGCCACTGCATTGATTACAGCATAGGATGAAATAGTTGCTCCACTTGCCGTATCCACATTCAATGTCTGATATTCCACGATATCCTGTGGAAGACGAGTCAATGCCGGTTTTGAAATAGAAACTGTTTCTGCATTCTCTTTGATCACAATTTCAATGATAGAAGTCTCATTGAATGTAACGGAAACATTGACTAACCCATTCATACCGGTAGCGCTTGCCTCATATGTTCCTGGTGTATAACCGCCAGAAACAGAGAGATCGGAAGGATCCTTCTCTGTTGACTTAGATTCTTGACAAGCTGATAAAGAACAGCACATCATCACTGTCAAAAAAAAGGTCAATGTTTTTTTTGTAATGAAGTTGTAAGATAAAAGTAGACACAAAAAATGTGTTCTACTTTTTCTTTGGT
>CAZUVT010000058.1:0-11750 GCA_964623925.1 uncultured Erysipelotrichaceae bacterium | reverse complement strand
AAATAATTGGCAAGTTATAAAATTTCATCAAATTTTTATAAAATTTTGATTCATTAAGAAGAAGAAATTATGAGATCAGAATCATTTTTCTAAAATTTATACCATAAAAAAACTCGTAAATCCTGAAATTCAGATCTACGAGTTCCATAAAAATTTTATCTGACCTTATTTACCGACATTCGCACTGATGTAGATCGGCGGCACTTGCCCGTTCTTCACCATTTTCTCTGTAATCAGAACAACTAGAGATTGAGCCAAAGCAATTCCAATGAAATCACTAATTCCCGCTACCGGTGCCGGTGCCCCTTCAATCACGAAAGATGCATCTCCTAATTCAGCCTGATTATCCAAGACGAGATCGGCAACCTCAAACAGTTTCAATCCGTCTTTTTGACGAGATTCAACCTGAGAAGAATGACGAAGTGAAGTCAAAGCGATAACGAAGGCACCTCTCTTCTTTGCCTCCAATGCCATTTCAACCGGGACACTGTTTCTTCCGGAATTGGAAATAATTAAAAACACATCGTTTTCACTTACCGGATAAAGATCCAAAATAGCTTTTGCATATCCCGGAAGACGTTCCAAATTCGTGGATTTATGGAACATTTCATGCAGCATCAACTCAGGCATCAGAATAGCTTTAACAAACTGCAAGCCGCCTGCACGATCAAACAATTCTTCAGCAATCATATGAGAATGACCGGATCCAAATACATAAAAGTTTCCGCCGGCATTCACTGATGCTACGATCTTATCCGCTGCTTTTTCCAGATTCTCCATCTGTGTGGTCTGTGCATCATGCAGTTTCTGTTGTAAAAACTCAAAATAACGATCTGCTGTTCTCATATTGTGTTTCTCCCTCTTATTCTATTTATGTGACTGCTTTTTTATGAAATCCATGAATTCTAATCGCGTTTTTGCGCTTAGGGTATCCTGCAGAGTTTCATAGGTCATGCCATCAAAAGACGGTCCTGCCACATAGTGGCTGTATCCTTGCGAATAACAGATCAAAGCGCTGTGCTCAGGATCTGTAGCCTTATTATATTCACTGAAAAGTTCAAACTGTGCAAAAATCAAATTGACTTCACCGAAACTTAAAACACTCATTAATGTTTCCTTTTCTAAATTTTCCGGATCAGCGAGATTCCGCTTGCTTACTTCAATGCCGTAAACTAAAACTTCTCTTTCTCTTGGCGAATAATATTCCGGAATGACTAAATCTGATGGATCTTTCAAATCATGTTCGATCTTGATCCAATGATCTTCATAACTCATTTGACAAGGTGAGGCTTTCTGTTCTCTTTCCAACAGAGAAACAAATTCATCTGCCATGATCCGACCGAATTCTTCCATCTGCTCTACGGTCTGTTCTTTACGGGTAAACCGGGTACTTACATCACCACAAGCCCCTTCCAGATACGCAAAGAACTCATCCGGATATTTTTCTTCCAGATGCTTTATCGCCAAGCCCGGATATTCACACGTGAAAAATGGTGTTGTTCCGGTCAAAACGGTTGGATGACAATTGTGGATCAAAATCGTTGCCACTCTTTTTCCATCATCGTAAAGACATAATGTTTGTGCAAAGATCTGATCTGTTTCCCAATGACTGATTCTGCTTGAACCCACTTTAAAAAATGGTTCGCGCAAAAAACTGACTGTCAGATTGGTTTCTTTCAAATCAAGATTTGCAACAGCTTCTTTCATTTGATCAATGAATTGATCGGCATATGCATCCACTTTCAGATCCGGTGCAAAGTGAGTATGAGTTCCTGTCACAATGAGATGGACTGTTTTCTCACTCATCTTCTGCAATTCTTCTTTCAGGTGGTCATAGACATGTTTAGGACACCCCAACGAATCCAAAGCTGCAAGAATGAACAATTCCTCATTTTGTTCAAAAACAAGAACTCTCGCATATAAAGAATCGCGGACTGCTTCCAGCGGTTCACCCTGCTGGGCAAATCCGACTGCTCTTACCGGCATCTTGGCATTGATGCACAGCTTCAATGTTTGAAATTTCATAGCTTTTCTCCTTTTTGTTTTATCATAAACAGGGTCTTGTTACCTAAAAAGTCACACCCTGTTACTTTTGTAATCTTTTTGCAATCGTTTCGATGACAAATAAAGCAGGAATCTGTGTATTATGACCTTCTTTTTTAGAAAAATTCATATTGTAGGAAAAATTCCAGTCTGATATCTTTGAAAGAGTTGATAAAGGGGTTGCCGTAATACTTAATATACGATGCTTTTTTGATTGAAACATAGCAATCATATTTAACAGATCCGTAGATTCTCCGCTTTCCGATATGGCTAAAATAGCCGCATTCTTAAATTTGAATTTCTGTACTGGGTAATAAGAATCTCCCATACCCACTGCAAAAAAACCGAGATCGGCAAAATAACGGGCACAGTATTTCGCAAATGCACCGGAGGGTCCGACACCGATGACAAGCAAGATATCAGATGCTTCAATGATCTTGCATGCTTCGTCGATCTTCTTGTCAAAAGAAGCAGAATGAACGACATCAAAAAGCAATTGGATATCCACGGAAGCAGTTTCATTCCGGCTTATGTCTTCAGCCCTTTTCTTTTTGAAATCATTTTTGAATTCATTATAGCTCTCATATCCTACCTTATCTAAAAAACGCAAGATCGTTGTCGTCGAAACACTTATCTCTTTGGCAAGTTCCCGTATCGTCATATAGGGAACCTTATCCTGATTCGCCATAATATAGTGGGCAATTCTCCCATCTGTTTCATTCATTCTCTCAATCTGCTGATATTCAAACATGTACAAATCCCCTTTGATATTTTAAATCTTGAATCCAAATGTGAATCCTTCCCCTTTTACTTCTGTTGTATCACTGCTGAAAACAAATGCATCTTGATCGATTTCATCAATGATTTTCATCAATTCCGTATATTGCTGATCATCCACAATGACTAAAATGACTCGCTTATCTTCGCGGGTATATCCTCCTTCACCATGAAGAAGCGTCGTTCCTCTTCCCAGCTCATCCTGAATTCGCTGACTGATCTTCTCATAATGATCGGAAATGATCTTGACTTCTTTGGCACTGTTTCCTTTTAATGTGATCACTTTGCCGATTGCGATCCCACTGGTATAAACGGAAATCAATCCAATCAGAACTGCCTCCAAGCCATAAGTAAATAACCCCAATAAAACCGTCAAAGCATCTGTGATCATAATTAAAGTTGATAATGGAATCTTTGTAAATTTATGAATAATAAGCGGTGGTATATCCATTCCTCCGGTACTTGATCCGGCTCTTAATGTTAATCCGATACCGATCCCCGCCAATAATCCTCCATAAATGCTAGCTAAAAGAGGATCCACATCAACGATTAAAACACGATGATGTAAAAACGAGATAAATATCGGATAAATAAGACTGCTGAAAAAAGTCTTCACCGCAAATTCTTTCCCCAAAACAAGAAAACCTAACAGAAATAAGCCATAGACCAGAATGTTGATTGCGATATCCGGATCCAAATGAATAATCGGCTGCAAAGCTACAGAAACACCGGCAACACCGCCGGATAAAATATTGTAAGGCAGCACAAACATTTGAACTGCCAAGGCAAGAATAAAATTCCCCAAGGTTACCAATAAAATATTTTGAAATGTCTCCCGATTTAACTTTTTCATAATTGACCTTCCCGCTCTTGATAGTATCACAGAAAATCTTTTAATTCAATTGTGTTCGTGCTAAAATTTTCCTATGAGGATATCCCTATGAAAAACTTTGGTTCTATAAAAAAATGGTTGATTTTATGTATCTATATTTCCTTTATTTTCTCTAATTCACTAACTCCCGCCAGACTTTCCAGCAATAACAGTGATTTTGTCGCTTCCCTTACCGGACATTTTCTTTCTATTTTCAATATATCCATCGCATTTCATATTCTCACTTTTATCATAAGAAAAACAGCCCATTTTATGGAATATTTTTTCCTTGGGCTGCTTTTTCAAACCACATCCTCATCATTAAATCATAAAACAAAACATATCCTGACTGCCTGCATGACGGTCTTAATACCGATTTGCGATGAGCTTTTGCAAAGCATTACACCGGGAAGAAGCTGCGAAATAAGAGATATGCTTATCGATGCATCCGGTATCCTTTGCGGACTGCTGATCTACCATCTTGTCTCTTACTTAAAGAAATAAAAGAACAAGACCCAATAGCAATCCAAAAAGAAACCCGCAAAGAACATCCAAACAGCTATGAACACCGGCTAAAACACGGCAGATACCAATCAATATGCAAAGGATCAGCAGCAGGATCACATCCTGATCAAGATAGATCGCACACGACAGAATCACACCGGCACTTAAAAGATGACGGCTTGGGAACGAATTCCCTTTCGTCTCTTTTGAAATAAGCGGGGTGATCTTTTTTTCATACGGTCTTTTCGCATTGATTTTTGCACGAAGTCCCGTTCCGATCACAAATATCAAAGCCGGGACAAAAAGAATCTGTACAATTCGCTGATCATGATGCCAAAACAGACACGCCAGCATCTTGCAATAAATCAAACTGACAACATAAGGAAGGACATGATATAAAAACTTTAAGATTTCATACCACAACGGATGCGCCAAAAACATCTGTCTGATTCTTTCATAGCTTTTTTCGCTCATGATTTCCCTTCCTTTCGTATGGTAGTTTAAAACTTATTTTTTCTGAATGCATCGATCATCTCTGAAGTCAGAGAATCCAAAACATCTCTCTTTTCAAGCTGTTCTCTTATGAACCACTTTGCTTCGCTTAATTCACTTTTTTGCAAAGTAATTTTATCTGAACCATTTAAATCGGCAAAAAAACCCATTAAAAGACTGCTCGATAATCCCCATGGCTGACTTTTATAATAGCGAAGATTCTTGACCTTTAGCCCCACTTCTTCCATCACCTCGCGACGGAGTGTCTCTTCCAAGGTTTCTCCGACTTCACAATATCCGGCAATCAATCCGTAATTTCCGGTATGAGAATTAACATTCTTTGCCAGCAGGATCCGGTCATGATCGATAATTCCCACGATAATTGCCGGTGCAATGGTCGGATAAGCGATATTCTGACACACCGGACAGACTTTCGCTCGTTCAGTATCGGAATCTTCCATCGGACTGCCGCATCTTCCGCAAAAGTGATTATTCTGATTCCAAAGCCAGCATTGATAAGCTGTAATTAACATAAATCCCAAATAATTGGGCTGGATTCTTCGGAATACGGAAAGTGAATGCCACTGGCCTTCCATCTTTGAAAAAGAAGAGGCAAAAACCTGAATACCATCCAATCTGAAACAGTAAGTTAAATCCGATAAAGCCGATTGCTGAACCTCACAAAAATCCTTATAGGAATAGAAACCCATTCCATCTTTCAGTAAAACCTGATTCTGCTGAAAAAAGAAAATGAGATCCTCTTCTTGAATCGCATGTTCCTTGATCTGATTATCAAAGATATGAGGCAATATGTCCTGAATCATGATTGTTCTCCCAAGCGCTTATTCAAATCTTTTCTGATCTTCTCAGCCGTTTCTTCAATAAATTTTTCCCGCTGATCTTCATTCAAATAAATATATTCATGTTCCAATCCCAAATGTTCGCTTATATAGAATTCGCTGATCAATTTGATCTGATTGGTAAAAGAATCCAGATCATAATAATCCAGATAAATATTATCAAACTGTTCGATTTCAGAAAAAACTTGAAATATCCTAAAATCCGGATGTTTTTTTAAATATAGATGATCCAGATCATACCAATCTCTTTTTATATGCTTTATGAATTCTTCTTCATTCATTTGCTTATCTGAATTCTGTTTTGACACCGGCTCAAAGATATTTTGACTCCATGCCATATCCGTCAATAAATGAACATAATATCCCAGATAAAAAGCACTTCTATGATCATGACGATCCAAAAGATATGTATCATAGAATTTCTTCGAATCTAATCTGCTTTTATCTTCGCTGAGTTTCCAATGCGTAATTTTGGAACTGGGATAAAAATCATCTTTTCCTTCCAGTTTCTTTCCGCAATCCGGTCCTATATTTCCCACAATAAATTGAATTTGATCTTCTTCTTTTACAAAATCGAGAAGCTTTTCGGCAATTTGAAAATGCACGATCCATGATGCCATTTTAATACACTCCTTTTGCCCATTTATTATAGCGGAAAGTAACATTCAATTCTACTATTTTAACTTCCAATTCTTGCAAATCATGATATAATGAAAAAAATGGAGGTATTCATTATGATACGCAATTACATTATTATTGACGAAAAAGCTTCCGCTCGATGTGCCAGTGAACCTTTTGAAATTCAGGAATCTGATTTGAAAGATAATGAGGCAATCATCGAAACCACGATGACAATGATCAGTGCCGGAACAGAGCTATCCAGAGTTTACGCAATCAAGCAAGGCTTCAGTTATCCGGTCTTCCCGGGATATACAGCAGTAGGAAAAATAATCGCAAAAGGAAAAGGATTGACTGATCTAGAAGTCAATGACCGAGTATTCTATTCCGGGCCTCACGCTTCCATCAATCGATATAAACACGTTGGAACGACCCAGGGAAGTAAGATCATGAAGATTGATTCAAGACTTTCTGATAAGCAGGCTTGTCTTATTCAAATGGGACTTATTGCCATGAATGCTGTCACAGCGTGCAGCGGCAAATTGACAGATACGGTTGCCGTATACGGTCTTGGAACGATCGGATTGGTTACTGCGTTGCTTCTGCAGAAAGAAGGAATGCGTGTTATTGCCTTTGATCCGGTTGAATCTCGCTGTCAAGAAGCCAGAGAAGCCGGCGTGCTGGAAGTATCCAGTGTTGCACCGGATAAGCAAGTCGAAACTTTGATGAGCATGACCCATAATAAAGGAAGCGATATCAGTGTTGATGTTTCCGGAATCAGCAGTGCCATCGTCAATGCCGTACTGGGAAGTGCCAAGCATGGGCAGGTCATCCTTTTAGGATCGCCACGAGCTCCTTTTACGACTGATATTACTCCGGTACTGAATGCTATTCATATGAAAATGCTTGAAGTCAAAGGAGCCTTCAACGAATTAAATCCATATCCAACTACCGATGGTACAAGACGCAGTGTTTTACGGGATTTTGATGCCGTTCAAAGACTGATCCTGGATAAAACATTGGACGCCGATAAGATCATCAGTCATACGATCACACCTGATCAGATCATGGATGCCTATCATGGTTTGATGTACGAAAAAGAAAAATGGCATTGTGTTGTCATTGACTGGACAAAAAAAGATTAAAAAATGAGAAAGCTGTGTGAAATCATCGAATCACACAGCTTTTTTTACTTTCTATTTTCCCTCGTAACTGTCTTTTAAGATCTGAATCATATCCTGAACCATCGGAACCCGTGGGTTGGCAGGAGAACATTGATCTTCATAAGCGAGATAAGCAATTTTTTCCAATGTGCTTTCCCATTTCTCTGCATCCACTCCCTGTTCTTTGAAACTCATCTTGATTCCGACTTCTTTACCCAGATCCAGGCAAGCTTTTGCATAAGCTTCCACGCCCTCTTCTACCGTATTGAATTTCAAGCCGATCAGACGGGCCAGTTCACAGTATTTCTCATCTGCTTTATAGTAATTGTACTTCGGCCAGATTCCCGGTTTCTCCGGCTTGGTGCCGTTATAGCGAATGACATACGGCATTAAGATGGCATTTGCACGGCCATGCGGCACATGATATTCAGCACCGATCTTATGTGCCAAAGAATGGTTGACACCCAAGAACGCATTCGCAAAAGCCATTCCCGCTAAAGTTGCGGCATTATGCATCTTTTCTCTTGCCTCCGGATCATTTTTTCCATTTGTTACTGCTCTAGGCAGATATTCAAAGACCATCTTTACAGCTTGAAGTGCCAAGCCATCGGTGAAATCCGAAGCCAATGTAGAAACATAGGCTTCTGTTGCATGAGTCAAAACATCCATTCCTGTATCTGCCGTAATCGAAGCCGGCAAACTCATCGTCAAAGCCGGATCGACAATGGCTACAGTCGGAGTCAAGCTGTAATCTGTCAATGGATACTTTTTATTTTCTTCTCTATCGGTAATAACCGCAAATGGCGTTACTTCCGATCCGGTACCGGAAGTTGTCGGAATGCAGACAAGCTTTGATTTCTTTCCCAATTCCGGATAGCGGAAAGCACGCTTACGGATATCCATGAACTTCTGCTTCAAATCATCAAAGTTGACTTCCGGCTGCTCATAAAACAACCACATACCCTTTGCCGCATCCATCGAAGATCCACCGCCGATTGCGATGATCGTATCCGGACGGAAAGCCTGCATCAAGCCGAGTCCCTTTTTAACTGTTTGAATAGACGGATCCGGTTCTACATCACAGAACAGCTGAACCTGAACTTTATTGCGGCGTTGTTCCAACTGATCGGTTACACGGGTCACATAGCCAAGATCGACCATGGAACGGTCTGTAACGATAAAGACACGCTCGACATCTCTCATGCTATGCAAATACTCAATTGAATCACGTTCAAAATAAATTTTTGAAGGAACTTTAAACCATTGCATATTATTTCTCCTTTTGCCTATTTTCTTAATATTCAAAAGATTAACGGCACTTACATTATCCGAAACTGAATTGTGGCCATAGGATCCGCAACCAAGCGTCAAGGAAGGAATAAATGCGTTATAAACATTTCCGATACCGCCGAATGTGCTTGGAGAATTCCAAATGATACGGCATGCCTTGATCCTTTCTCCGAATCTCTTTGCCAAATCAGCATTTGAAGTATGGATCGCTGCACTATGCCCGATTCCATTGAACATGACCATCGCTTCCGATTTTGCCAAGCCATCTTCCACTGATTCAGCTTTCAACATTGCCAATACCGGGGAAAGCTTTTCACGGGTAAGCGGTTCTTTTTCTCCAACCTCTTTGCATTCTACCAGAATAAGACTGGTACGCGGATTGATTTCAAAGCCGGCCTGCTCAGCGATCCAAGCCGCCGGTTTTCCAACGATATTCGGATTCAACTTCGCTTCTTTCACATTCTTGCTGAAGGCGGTAACCCCAAACATATACTTTTCTAACAATTCTTTTTCTTTTTTATTTGCGTAATGGACATTGTAGTTCTTGAATTGATCTTTGACATCGTCATAGATTTCCTTATCTATGATGACAGCCTGCTCGGAAGCACAGATCATACCATTATCAAATGCCTTGGATAAAGCGATGTCATTTACAGCCTGTTTAATATCCGCAGTTGTTTCGATATAAGCAGGAACATTTCCAGCTCCGACTCCTAAAGCCGGCTTTCCGCAACTGTAAGCTGCCTTAACCATCGCATTTCCCCCGGTTGCCAATATCGTTGCCACACCCGGATGATTCATTAAAGCAGAAGTTGCTTCCATGGATGGATGTTCGATCCATTGAATACAGTTTTCAGGTGCCCCTGCTTTCACAGCAGCTTCATAAACCACTTTTGCCGCTGCAATCGAACATTGCTGAGCATTTGGATGGAACCCGAAAATGATCGGATTTCTTGTCTTTAAGCAGATCAAACTTTTAAAGATTGCCGTAGATGTCGGATTGGTAACTGGTGTGACTCCGGCAACGACCCCTACCGGTTCTGCAACATAAGTTAGTCCCTGAACTTCATCCTCTTCAATAATGCCGACTGTTTTTAAATGACGCATGTGATTGACGACATACTCACAGGCAAATAAATTCTTCGTTGCCTTATCTTCAAACACTCCACGCTTTGTTTCTTCAATTGCCAGCTTTGCTAATTCCCCATGCTGATCCAGTGCTGCTACCGAACATTTCGCAACAATGTAATCAACCTGATCCTGATCTAATTTCAGAAATTCATCAAGTGCTTTCAAACCCTTCTCTACTAATTGATTGACTTCCTGCTGTGCAGGACTTAGTGTTTCTTCTGCCATAAACCCTCCTTGTGAAATTATTCACTTTTATTTACGGTGAGATTATAGCACAACAAAAATCCCACTGCAAGCTGTTTTGATATTTTTTTC
The DNA here is from genome assembly GCA_964623925.1 of uncultured Erysipelotrichaceae bacterium. Taxonomy (GTDB): domain Bacteria; phylum Bacillota_I; class Bacilli_A; order Erysipelotrichales; family Erysipelotrichaceae; genus CATJXY01. The sequence goes on along the minus strand of CAZUVT010000058.1, from coordinate 1,686 downwards.
ACATGTAAACGGTATCATTTTTCATTTTTTTAATTGATATCGCTTACATACGATTCCTCTTCCTTTTTCACAAATCAGATCCTCAAAGATTTGCACTATTGAATTTCATTGATTTTTGAGTTATATTATAAAGTATAAGAGGTGACAATTATGATTAATATGACACAATTTAATGCAGTTGAATCTTTCCTCAAAGATGCGGTTGAGGAAGGTGTTTTCCCCGGATGTAATTTCGGAATTATCACCCCGGATGAGAAAAAGTTTTGTTCAGTCGGATATCGTCAGACAGCTTTAGACAAAATCGAAAACTCACTGGATACGATCTATGATATGGCTTCCTGTACAAAGGTAGTTGTTACAACAAGCTGTATTTTGAAACTGATGGAAAGCGGAAAGCTGACTTTGGATACTAAGGTTTGCGAAATCATTCCTGAACTTTGCCAGAAAGAATTAACCATCCGCTCCTTATTGAATCATACTTCCGGCTACCCTGCTGATGTAGCCGGCTATAAAGCAATGAGCAAAGAAGAATTGATAGAAACAATTTATAAAAAAGAGTTGGAAACTCCAATGGGACAGCGTGTCCATTATTCAGACATTAACTTTATCCTTTTAGGTTTTGTGATCCAGCGCCTTGGCGGATCTCTTGATGAATTTGCCAAAAAGAATTTATTTGAGCCGTTAGAAATGAACTCTTCCTGCTTCAATCCGGATCCGGCTCTAAAATCACTTTGTGCTCCGACTGAGATCATTGAAAGTCGCGGCGGACTTATCCAAGGTATCGTTCACGATGGAAAAGGATTTAAACTGGGCGGAGTCAGCGGCCATGCCGGGTTATTTACAACTTTGGAAGATTTAAGCCATTTTGTTGAAATGCTATTGAATGATGGTGTATACCATGGTAAGCGTGTTTTCAGCAAGCATACAGTGGCTTTGTTAAAGAAAAGAACGACAGTCGGCTTAAACGAGAACAGAAGTCTCGGATGGGTCGGCAGTGATTTGAACTACTCTCAAGGAGATATGCACAGCGATACGATCATTTATCACACTGGATTCTCCGGGCCGACAATTCTAATCGACTTTGAAAATAAAGTTGGATTCGTCCTTCTTTGCAACCGTGTTCATCCAACACGCGACAACCGCAAGATCTTGACCAAGCGCAGCTACTTATTCAATATTGCCTATACCTGTATTGAATAAACAGTTCCTATAAATCTGATGATTTCTCATCAGATTTTTTTATGGAATAAGTAAACAACGCCCACCACTGCCCTCTTCTCAAGATTATTTTCAGACTGCCCTTTTCCACCTCAATCTTTTGATCCTCTATAAACGGAACTCTCATTTCATTATTCAAATAATGAAATTGACTTCCCATGCTCAGGATAAGAACTTGTTTATCGATTCGATATGAATTGCTCGAAAACAGACAAAACAGATTGGAATGCTGCCTCTTTTTCTGAATTTCAGCTGAAAGATAACGTATTAAATAGAGTCTGCTTGCATAGTGAAAATAACTGGGAAAAATCAATTCTTGCTTAACTGATTCTCTTTCTTCTTTCATTGCATTATATTCCAAATTAATCAGTCTTGCCATTTCTAAAAGAACCAGAGCATTTTCTGTTGACGGATTCAATAAGTATTTTTTTCTTTTGATCATATAAAATCACCCTATTATTATAATTC
>CAZUVT010000057.1:0-12035 GCA_964623925.1 uncultured Erysipelotrichaceae bacterium | reverse complement strand
CAGATGAGTTCCGGTCATAAAGTAGTAGAAAATTAGGGAAAAATCATGAAATACAAGGTTGATAATGCATATTATTTGAAATCAATTTTCATAAAAGGGTCTTGTGTATTCAAATCATAGATCGTAAAAGTACTTTCATCCAAAATGGCATAGCTGGATGGAAAATTACCCTTGGGAATAGAAACTGAACCGGGATTTAAAAAGAATAATCCGTTTTCTTTTTTTGCTTCCGGAATGTGAGTATGTCCATACAGGAAGATCGAACCGTTAGGCAGTGAAGGCGGAAGATTCCTGGTGATCGTATGACCATGAGTCATAAAGACTTTTCTCGTTTTTAAATATAGCTGATTGCATACGGAAAGGATCGGAAAATTCAAGACCATTTGGTCAACTTCTCCATCACAGTTTCCCTTGACTGCGATGATTTGTTCAGACAGCGAACTTAAAAGACGAATGACCCCTTTAGGATCATAGCCTTTAGGTAAATCATTTCTTGGACCATGATATAAAATATCTCCCATTAATAAGATTGCAGAACAATCGGATTGTGAAAAAATATCGAGTGCCTTTTTACAGCATATTTCATCTCCGTGAATATCGGATAATACAAAGTATTTCATAATGAGTCTCCTTTTGAATGATATTATACATCAATTGGCTTATTATTTCTAAAATAATGAGTTAAAGTTGTCAGAATGATGGTAAGTTCAATAAATTTTTTTGATACACATACTTTTTTATCTATCGTACAAAATCATAACATATATTATTAAACGATTACATGAATATAGTTAAAAGAGGAAGCTAAAATAAAAAAGGATCGATTTTTTGCAAAATCGATCCTGATTGTGATTGATGCTGAAATTATATCAATTTAAAACAATTTGTTAAAGATCATAATCACTGATTTGATATCCTTTTAATGTTAACTGATCGATCAGGTCGGCCAGGATCTTAACATTCGTAGTGGATACTGAGTGAAGAAGGTAAATCGCACCCGGATGAGCACCATTCAAACATTTGCTTAAAGCTTTTTCAGGACTCATCTGGTCATTGATATTGAAGTCATAATAGGCAAAGGACCATAGGACCGTCTGATGCCCGGAAGATTGAGCAATCGCGAGAGCCTGTTCATGGAATTCGCCTTTTGGTGGTCGAACTAAAGTAGGCTGATAGTTAAACTGTGTCGTCATTTGTTTGTCGAAATCTTCTATTTCCTGGGCAATTTCCTCATTTGTTGCCTCAATGAACGATTTATGACGAGAAGTGTGGTTTCCGATGATATGACCTTCATCGATCATTCGTTTTACCAAATCCGGATTTTCCTCAATATACTGTCCTGTCAAAAAGAAAACGGCATGAACATTTTTTTCTTTTAGGATATCTAAAATTGCCGGTGTATTTCCGTTTTCATAACCGTTATCGAAAGTAAGATAGATCTTGTTTTCATTTTTTCCTACAAAGACAGTATTTAGATTTTGATACTTTTCGTTGGCTTTGACTGCATCTACCGGCTGATTGTTCGAGTCTCTTTCTTTTCCAAGTCCCCACGCAACATGATCTCGACTATATGAAGATAGATCTTTACCTTCCTGCGGATTTTCCGGTGGAATCGGAATCAATGAATCTTCTGCATGGATCGGAAGGATCATGCAAATGAAAGCACTGAATATAATAGATAAGTAACGTTTTTTCATATTAAACCTCCTACATAGTTATTATGTTCTTCTTTTATTGGAATCATGATTGAAATCTTTACCAAAATAGGGTTTTGAATTATAATAACATTATTAAAATTGAGTTTGATTTGAGATATGAAAGAATTAATGGAGGATTTAAAAATGAAAGAATGCAGAAAAAAACTGATTCTTGCGAGTGGTTCTCCCCGAAGAAGGGAATTGCTTGAATTATGCGAGATTCCATTTACTGTAGAAACAGCAGATATAGATGAAACATTGAACTTGGAAGCTGATTTGAATGAGGAAATTCAGAAGCTGGCTTATCGCAAGGCACAGAAAGTGTTTGAAAAGCATAAAGATGCCGTGGTGATCGGATCCGATACGATCGTCGTGGTCGATCATGAGGTTCTGGGCAAGCCGAAGATGGAAGAAAATGCCAAACGCATGCTTGAAAAGCTGTCCGGGAAAGTTCATCAGGTCATTACCGGCGTTTGTGTTTTATCGGATGAGAAGTGTGAGACTTTCGCAGTGGTGACGGATGTGGAATTTTTTGAATTGAGCGAGGAAGTCATATCCGGTTATGTGGCAACTAAAGAACCACTTGATAAAGCGGGAGGATATGGTATTCAAGGAAAAGGAGCTTTGTTGATCAAAGGGATTCGTGGGGATTATTATAGTGTGATGGGATTTCCGATTTCCAGAGTCAATCAGGCATTGAATCGTTATCTTGTTAAATAGAAAGAAGAGGAATCAGGTATGTACAGAATTGGTCAGTCCAGCGATATTCATCGCTTTAAAAGCGGAAGAAAGCTGGTTTTAGGTGGTGTGGAAATCGAGCATGACAAGGGATTGGACGGGCATTCCGACGCAGATGCCTTGCTTCATGCCATTGCCGAAGCGATTATCGGAGCACTTGCTTTAGGAGATATCGGCAAGCATTTTCCTGATACAGATCCTCAATATAAAGGAATCAGTTCCTTGATATTGTTGGAAGAGGTTTACAAGCTTATGATCGCTCATGGATATCAGATAAATAATCTGGATTCCTTGATTCTGATTGAACGGCCTAAGATGGCAATGCATATTCAAAAAATGAGAGAGAATGTGGCGGCAACGCTTCATTGTGAAATCAATCAAATCAATATCAAGGCCACCCGGGGCGAGAAATTAGGCTATGTCGGAAGAGAAGAAGGAATCATGGCTCAGGCGGTTGTCCTCCTGAAAAAAATAGAGCAGTAATCAAGAACTGGCAGAAATTTATGATTTTTGTCAGTTTTTTTTTAGAATTTCTTGTTTGAAATCGTAAATATATTAATGAGGAGTAATGCGTTATGAATACAAATGAGATCTTAGAAGAATATACGATGATTTTTCATGATTCCCATCAAGATACGATTCAAATTAAAGAATGGATTGCGATTCAGCTGTCTTTACATAAAAGAAAAGAATCGGTATCTCAATGGCTGAGTGATATGAAAATAAATTTTGATCTGTATAAAAGACTATCCGACCTGAGTGAGGCAGAATGGATCGGATTACAATATTTAACTGCATCTTTGAATGATCCCTGTGTTATTTACGATTCCTATGATCGTTATACGGTCGAAGAAGTGATGGCTATCAATCGTATCGTAAAGAGGATTGCGGATCAAAAAGCGATTCAGATTCTTTCTGACGATAACAGGATCTTATATAGTGAAAGCACTTCGGTTGGATATATAAAAATAAGCTTATCTTGCCGTGGGTTTAAGGCTCAGAAATATTTGCGGATGGCCGATATTTATCAGGAGGGAGATCAGGTGTTCTGTTACTTTGAAAACAGAGAAAAGGCACTTCGATTTTTAAATAAATGTCTTAGTCAGGAAGATGTTTATTATGTAGAGATGAGGACATGTTATGAAAAAGCTTGTATCTGAGATTCTTTTAAAAGAGTGGATGTACATGTTTGTCCTTTGTGTTCTCTCTGCCTTTTTCTGTGTTCTGATTTTTTTCTCAGATTGCCTGTTTGGATGGAATGAACGGATCATCATTTGTGTTCCTTTTGAGAATCTTTTGGATTTTCAAAAGATCGATCAACCTTTTTTCGACTTTCAAGTGCTGAATTCACCCAATGGAACCGTGCAACTTTTAAAGGAAGATTCAAAATGGACCTTAAAGAACGGAAATGAATTAAGCGATCATCTGAAAAAAGAATTGATGAATTTGTGTATGGAAATCAAAGAGAGTAGATTTGAAGAAAGCGGACTCTCTTTGAAAAATCATCTTTTGATTCTCTATTCTTGTCTGTGCTTGTTTTTTGATGGATGTATTCTTATGATAAAAAGTGATGTGCAATGCTTTCATTTGAAAAAGAACCTTATCATACGATTTGAATTTTATGTTTTACTATGCCGGCTTCTTTTCTTTAATGCGGTTGCCTCAGGTATGATAGGATTATGCATTGCTGTTAGAAATAGCTATGATCTGGGCAAGGGATGGCTTTTATGCATGAAAAGATATGGACTTATAGAGAAACTGTATAACAGCTTTGAATCGTTTTTTTATGATCATGCTGCCAATATAGTTGTACAGATGATTTTAATCATATTTGTTTGTATTCTTTTATCCATACTGATCCGGAAAATCTGTCAATTTACGATCAATAAAAAAGCTTATGCTTTGATTTTTGTAGGATTGATTTCGATTCTTTATCTGATGTATGATTTTATGATCTTTCAAAGCCGTTTTCCGGATCTGATTGAATTTATGCCTTTTGTTGGATTGATCTTTGTACTTAGGGATATATGCGAAGGAATATATGTGTTGAGAAGTGTTTTTTTTGCCATGTTTATACATGTTGTATTAATCATGGCGCTTTAGAAAAATGATGTGACTTAGATTCCGCTAATTGTGTACAAAAATATATTTCTTGCGGAGCAAACTTTCATAAAACGGGATTTCATGCTAATAATATTATTATAAGTTTTGAATTGTGGGAGATTGTTTGAAACAAAGAGTAGGCTCTTTTATAATGGAATAAAGGATAGGATGATTATGGACAATAAAGCAATAGCAGGAAGAGTAAAACAGTTGATGAAAAACAAAGGGATTAAGCAAAAAGATGTGATTGAAAGGCTTCATACGACGAAGTCAAGTCTTTCGGCAAAACTTGGTGGGAAAAGAACGATGACAGCGGAAGATATTATAGAATTTTCAGAAGTACTGGAATGTCCCGCTGAACATCTGTTGAAAGAAAAGCCACCGCATTTAATGGAAGTTACAAAAGATGAGGAAGAATTTGTAAAATTGATTTTTTCTTTAAGTGAGGAAAATCAAAAGATTATAAAGAAGATCGCAAATGCCTTTGCAGCTCAAAAGGGTAGAAAGATGCAGTAATACATGAGATTGAAGAAAACCATATTCCGATAGTTGAGACTTTGGAATATGGCGTTATTTTATTTCTTCTTTCTTTTGTTTAATTCTTTGATATTGTTGGAACGGGGATATTTTCTGAGTTCATTTAAATTAGCTGCCAGGGCCCGCTCATAGCTTCCTGTTTCAGAAGGTTGATAAAACCGGGATTTGTTGATGGCATCCGGAAGATATTGAAGACGATGCCAGATTTCAGGATTCCCGTAATCATATTTTTCGTCGTCTTCAAGATTGACAGGTTTATATTGAAGGTAAGAAGGAATGGCGTAATCTCTTTGATTGACGATTTCCAAAGCTGAATCGATGGCGCTGATGGCAGATTTGGATTTAGGTGAAAGAGCTAAATCGATCACGGCATTAGCCAAAGGGATCCGTGCTTCCGGAAATCCCACTTTTTTAGCAGTTTCAATTGCATTGAGTGTCCTGTTTACAGCGGCCGGATTGGCCAGCCCAATATCTTCGTAAGCAATCACAAGGAGACGCCGTTCAATAGAATCCATATCATTGGCTTTGATGAGTTTGGCCAAATAGTATAAGGCGGCATCAACATCGCTTCCTCGAATCGATTTTTGAAAAGCACTGACGGCATCATAGTGGCCGTCACCATCCAAATCGATATTCATAGTGGCATTTGGCGCATAAGCTTGGACAATTTCCTTTGTAATCAATGAATCTTCGGCAGCTAAAGCGCATAGTTCAAGAACATTGAGAGCATAGCGCAGATCGCCGTTGCATCGCTGAGCGATATATTTTTTTGCTTCATCTTCAATCGCAACCTGTTGATTCAAACCTTTCGGATGGATTATTGCACGGTCAATTGCTTCTTCGATGTCTTCATTATTTAATGCTTTGATTTCAAAAAGATGACAACGTGAACGAATGGCGGGATTGATTGCGAAATAAGGATTGGATGTCGTTGCTCCAATCAAAATGATGGAGCCGTTTTCAATATGAGGCAAAAGCAGATCCTGCTTATCTTTATTTAATCTGTGAACTTCATCGACAATCAAAACGAGCCCAGTATAAAAACGAGACTCTTCAAAGATCGTATCCAGTTCTTTTTTATTTCCGGTAACAGCATTAAAAGTACGGTAAGGAAGGTTCAGTTCTTTAGCTAAAACCGTTGCGAGTGTTGTTTTTCCTGTTCCCGGCGGACCGAACAAGATCATCGAAAAAAGTAGCTGTTCATTGATACATTTTCTCAAGATGCCGTCTTTATAAACGAGATGTTTCTGGCCAATCAATTCATCCAGTGTTTCAGGACGCATCCTGAATGCGAGAGGTTGTTTCATAATATCACCAAAACTATTTTAACATTTTTTAATTTGTTATAAAATAAAAAAGGAAAGGAGAATTTATCAATTTGATAAGATTGATGAAAGGTGTACAGCAATGAGAGTTGTCTTGCAGCGGGTCAAATATGCGAAAGTATCGATAGAAGGCCGCTTATTTAATGAAATAGAAGAAGGATTTTGTGCGTTTGTGGGAATAACGCATGAAGATAGTGAAGAAACAGTAACAAAAGTTGTAAAAAAATTAGTGGGATTGCGTGTATTCAAAGATGAAAATGATAAAATGAATAAAAGTCTTTTTGATATTCAGGGGAAGTTGCTTTCTATCTCTCAGTTCACTTTGTATGCAGATTGTAAAAAAGGAAGAAGACCGAGTTTTGATAAAGCGGCAAAGCCTGATCAGGCGAAACATTTATATGAAATATTTAATGAAAGTGTCCAAGCTGAGGGGATTGAAGTGAAAACAGGGATCTTCGGCGCGGATATGAAAATTGAATTATATAATGACGGCCCGGTAACGATACTTTTAGATAGTGCTGAGTTATAAAATATGCTATAATTATATTCGGTGATTGAAATGGCAAAAATATTATATGGAAGCGAAGTTTCTGCGGAATTGAAAGAGGATTTGAAAAAAGAAATTGATAAGTTGATCGAAGCTGGGAAAAGATTGCCTCATTTGGCAGTTGTTTTAGTCGGAGAAGATCCTGCCTCACTTTCTTATGTCAAAGGAAAAGAAAAGGCATGTGATGCAATTGGAATGAAATCTTCGGTAATCAGATTGAATGATCAGACAAAAGAGGAAGAGATCATCGATTTGATTCATGATCTGAATCGAGATTCTGGTGTAGACGGAATCTTAGTTCAGCTACCTCTGCCGAAAGGATTGGATAGCAGAAAGATATTGAATGAGATCGATCCGGATAAGGACGTAGATGGTTTACATCCAATCAATGTTGCCAAATTGGCCATGAAAGAAGATGGATTTGTACCTTGCACACCACAAGGGGTCATGGAACTTTTAAACCGCTCGAATCAGCTATTGAGTGGTGCAAGAGTGGCCTTGATCGGCAGAAGCGAACTGGTTGGAAGTCCATTGTTCAGGCTTCTTGTTAATGCGGATGCAACAGTAACGCTTTGTCATTCCAAAACCAAGGATCTTGCGAAGATATGCAGGGAATGCGATATCGTGATTGCTGCTGTCGGAAGGGCGAAAATGGTTAAAAAAGACTGGATCAAAGAGGGTGCTGTTGTCATTGATGTCGGAGTAAACCGGACAGCGGAAGGAAAGCTTGTCGGAGATGTCGATTTCGATGAAGTAAAAGAGGTGGCTTCTGTGATCACTCCGGTTCCGAAGGGAGTCGGTCCGATGACCATTACGATGTTACTGAAGAATACCTTGAAAAGCTACGATAAAAGGGAGAAAACGCATGCTTGAATACGGATTGAATGATATCGTTGAAATGAAGAAGGAACATCCTTGCCGTAAGGCAAAAACCTGGAAGATCATCCGTATGGGCGCAGATATCAAAATAAAATGCATGGGATGCGGAGCATCTGTTATGTTTCCAAGAAGCGAATTTGAGAGAAAATGCAAAAAGGTAGTAGCAAGAGCAGATCAGGAAGCTGCTTGAAAATAAGAGAAATTGGAGTGAAAGTTTATGTCATTGACTGCAGGAATCGTTGGATTGCCTAATGTAGGAAAATCAACATTATTTAATGCAATTACACAAAGTCAGGTTGAAGCTGCAAATTATCCTTTTGCAACGATTCAGCCGAATGTCGGAGTGGTCGAAGTGCCCGATGAAAGAATGGAAAATATCGTCAATCTGTTTCATCCGAAGAAAACGATTTATACCACTTTTGAATTTACGGATATTGCGGGACTTGTCAAAGGTGCAAGTCAGGGTGAAGGATTGGGAAATCAGTTTTTGTCTCACATTCGTCAGACAGATGCGATCTGTGAAGTGGTGCGCTGTTTTGATGATGAAAATATTACTCATGTCGAAGGAACGGTCGATCCGATCCGTGATATTGAAATCATTAATCTTGAATTGATCTTTGCAGATCTGCAGACAATTGAAAACCGCCTGAGTAAGGTTGAAAGAAAGGCTCAGTCTAAGGATAAAGAAGCTATGATGGAAGTATCTGTGCTCAAAAAACTGCAAAGTGCACTTACTGAGGGAAAGGCGGCAAGAAGTGTAGAATTGACGAAAGAGGAGTTGCCGGTATGTAAAAGCTATCAGCTGCTTACTGCCAAACCGATGATTTACGTTGCGAATATGTCTGAAGACGAGATCGGTGATCCTGAAAGCAATGTTTACTATCAGAAAGTCAAAGAATATGCTTATCGGGAAAACAATGAAGTCATTGCGGTATGTGCTAAAATTGAAGAAGAACTGTCGACTATGGATAAAGAAGACAAACAAATGTTTTTGGAGGATTTGGGAATCCAGGAAAGCGGATTGGATGCCGTCATCAAATCTGCCTATAAGCTTCTCGGTTTAAAGACTTACTTCACAGTAGGAGAACCGGAATGTCGTGCTTGGACGTTTAAAGACGGAATGAGTGCTCCGGAATGTGCCGGCATCATTCATACTGATTTTCAAAGAGGATTCATTCGTGCAGAAACTTATAGTTATGAAGATCTGATGACATATGGAAGTGAGTCTGCACTCAAAGAGGCAGGAAAGCTTCGCCTGGAGGGAAAAGACTATCTTGTTAAAGATGGGGATATCATGCATTTCAGATTTAATGTATAGTATCAAATCAATGAATTCAGGTATGAAAACGGTTCAAAATATTTTGAAATTTGTGAATAGTTGATTCAAATTAGTAGAAAAAAGGTCGAAATTTTGTGAAAAACAGACCTTTTTTTGCATATTCAAAACATCCGGGCAAAATTTAAGAAAAAATCACATATTTTACACATAATTTTGTTGACTAAATGAAAGCGCTTGCTTATAATAATAAACAGAGGGAGGTTCAAAGATATGAACACATTATTATTAGCCATCTTACTTGGTTTGTGGAACGGTGTCTCACAGGTTATTGCTTTGTCTGGTATCGGTATCCGTACAGCCTTGATGAGTGGTGTAGTTGCAGGTATCCTTGTTGGTGACCCACAGTCTGGTCTAACAATCGGTGCTACTTGTACACTTATGAGTATTGGTTTCTTCACATATGGAGGAGCTACAGTTCCTGATTACATTACTGGATCAATTTTCGGTGTTGTAATTGCTGCAGAAACAGGAAGCTATGATGTAGGTTTGACAACTGCTATTTTATTGTCATTGTTGATGACTCAGATGGATATTCTGGGACGTGCTTCAACAACAGTATTCCAGCATTTGGCTGATAAGGCTCTTGCTCAGAACAGCATTAAGAAGTTCGAAATGTGGACTCTTGCTGGTACATTGCCTTGGATGCTTTCAAGATTCATCCCTGTATTCTTCGGTGTACTTTTGAAAGACAATCTTGGTGGATTGACAGAATTGTCAAATAACTTAGTTTGGTTCTCAAATGGTTTGAAGACAGTTGGTTCTGCACTTCCTGCAGTAGGATTTGCATTGTTGTTATCTTATATGGATATCAAGAAATTCTGGCCTTTCATGATCATGGGTTATGTATTGTTCGCTTACCTTGGTCTTGGAACAATCGGTTTGGCTCTTCTTGGAGCAGCTGCCGGAGCACTTTATATCACATTTCAACCTAAGGAGGCTCAGTAATTATGGGAAGAACTAATCAGAAATTAAGCGTTAAAGCTAGAAAGTCAGCAGCAGTTCGTCACCATTGGGCTCTTCAGTGGTGTTGGAACTACGAACGTATGCAGGCTGCAGGTTATGCATATGCTATGGTTCCTGTTATGAAGGAACTTTATGAAACAGAAGAAGAACAGTGCCGTGAGCTTGAAAGACATATGGTTTTCTATAACACAAACCCATTCATGTCTGCTTTAGTATTCGGTGCTGACGTTGCATTGGAAGAAAACTATGACGGTGCTATCGGAGACAGCTTGAAAGTTGCTTTGATGGGTCCTTTGGCTGGTATCGGTGATACAATTTCAGCTGTATTATTGACTCCTCCATTCAGCATCATGGCTGCTTCTCTTGCTAACGAAGGAAGCTGGTTGGCATTAGTTGTTGCTACAATTCCTTCTTTGATTACATTTATTGCTCGTTGGCCATTATTCAGCTATGGTTATTCTAAAGGTACAGATATCATCGCTGATGTATCCGGAAGCTCTTCATTGGATTCACTTCAGACAGCAGCTTCTGTATTGGGTATGACAGTTATCGGTGGATTTATTCCTTCAATTATCGGTTTGACATTTAAAGTTAAACTTGGTAATGACTTGGTAAATGAAGCTGGTGAAGTAGTTCAGGCTGCTAAAACACTTCAGGAATCATTGGATGCAATCCTTCCTTACATGGTACCAATTCTAGTAACAGCATTCTGCTACTGGTTGATCAAAGCTAAGAAGGTAACTCCTCTTAAGACAATCCTTCTATTGTTCGTATTAGCATTCATCATGGGTGCAATCGGCTGGATGTAAGAGATAAGTATGCAAGGAATAGTGTTAATAAGCCACGGCGGTATGGCAGAAGGCATGATGGATTCTGCAAAAATGTTCTTTGGAGAACTGGAGCAGGTCACAGCATGCAGTTTGCAGCCGGCAGATAGTCCAGAAGATTTTGATGTTCGATTAGAAGCTGCTATTGCAAAAGTAAATAGTGGTGAGGGAGTAATCGTATTGGCAGACTTGTTAGGTGGAACGCCTGCAAACCGTTCCGCTTATAAAGCGTCAGACGATGTTCAGATCGTAACAGGTATGAACTTAACAATGTTTTTAGAACTATTAGGTTTGCGTTTAGGCGGCGAAGTTCAAGTTGCAAATTTGATCGAAGCCGGACAAAATGGTATTGTATGTTTGAATCAATTATTAAGCGGAGGTGACAACTAATATGATTACACATTTGAGAATTGATAACAGAATGATTCATGGACAGGTTGCAGTTGCATGGAAAGGCTATATTGGGGCTGAGGCAATTATTGTTTGTAACGATAAGGTTGCAGCAGATCCAATTCAAAAAATGGCTTTGCCACTAGCTGCAAGAGGATCTAAGGTGCTTGTTTTCACGATTGCAGAAACACTTCAGTACGTTAAAGATCATCCGACTGAAACCATCTTTGTAATTTGCAAGTTCCCTACGGATGCTTTGGAAATTATCAGATCAGGTGAAGAAGTTAAGGATGTGAATGTTGGTAATGCAGCTCCAATTGCCGGTACAACTTATAAAATGGTTACCAAGTCAATTGCTGTAACTGCTGAAGATGCTGCAGTCTATCGTGAGATTGCATCATTGCGCGGCGGTAAATTAAGAAGTCAGATGACTCCAATTCAGGATGAAATTGATTTCTTGAAAGCATTATCTGATAACGGATTTTAAGGATTAGTAAAAAGCTGAAACGAATGTTTCAGCTTTTTTATATCCTGATTGACTAAAAATGATTATTAATACATTTAAAAAAGGATATCTTTTCAAATAAGAGTGAACTTGTCAACAGAAAGTAGACAGAAAAAATGAACTATTTAAACCCTGAACTTGTCAACAGAAAGTAGACAGAAAAAATGAACTATTTAAACCCTAAT
>CAZUVT010000056.1:0-12072 GCA_964623925.1 uncultured Erysipelotrichaceae bacterium | reverse complement strand
CTGCTTCTTATACAAGATCACATCATATTCCATCATCCGGATCGGCATGCTTGGATCGATCACTGATTGGATCTCGATTCCTAAGTAGATCTCTTCTCCATTCTCCTTCTTCCACTTCTTCAGTCCATCTCTTCGCTTTTGGCCGATGATAGGATCCTGCTCGATCAACTGTTCAGGTCGGATGACTCTTCTTCCCTGATACAGGGCTAAGTTGGCCAGATCACAAAATACTTCGGCATCCTGGATATAGGCTCTTGCCAATTCATCTTTGTTGTTTCTTGGTTTCATCGTCATGGTCCCTCCATCTTATTTATTCGATGGAAAAGGGATCGTTCTCAATTTTATCCTGAAAGATGAGATTCTTTTTTTCTTTCTCAGATTTCAAGAGTTCTTTATTCCTGATATCATTTTATCATTCCTTCCCTTCTCTTGGGAATACTTCAAATTTGCGTCGTAAGTGTGGATTGAAATTTAAAAATTCAGATCCTTTTAATAAACTTTAGAAATATTTAAGATGAAGTAGCCTGTTATTATTTGCATTGCAGTCATGATTGGTTTAAAATTAGGAAAGTCAGGAGGAAACGCTATGTTAAATGATATCATTGCTGCTATTTCAACTGCTCTTCAAGATGGTGCGATTTCAATCGTACGTCTTTCAGGGGAAGGGTGTATCGAACTGGTTAACAGCGTTTTTACTGCGGATCTGACAAAAAAAGAAAGCCATACGATCACATACGGATTTATATTTGATCCGATCGATCAGCAAGAAATTGATGAATGCCTCGTCTCAATATTCAAAGCACCTAAGACTTTTACGAGAGAAGATATTGTAGAAATCAACTGTCATGGCGGGAAAGTTGTGACGCGACGAGTCTTGAATATTCTGCTTGCCCAAGGGGCAAGACTGGCTGCTCCGGGAGAATTTACAAAAAGAGCTTTTTTGAATGGAAGAATCGATTTGACTCAGGCAGAAGCAATCAATGATCTCATTCAGGCAGATTCCGCCAATCAGATCAAGATGGCGATTCATGCGGTCAAGGGAAGTGTTCAAAAATTATTGGATCCGATTATTCAAGAACTTTTGGATCTGATTGCGCATATTGAAGTGAATATTGATTATCCGGAATATGAAGATATCGAACAGCTGACCAATGAAGTCGTGCTTCCGATGGCAAAACAATTGGCATCCAAGATCAATGAACTTGTCATCAAAGCGGAAAGCGGTCGGATCATCAAAAAAGGGGTCAAGACGGTCATTGTGGGAAAACCTAATGTTGGGAAAAGCAGTCTTTTAAATGCTTTGTTGGAAGAAGAGAAAGCAATCGTTACAGAAGTGGCCGGCACGACAAGGGATCTTGTTGAGGGCGTTATTCATTTGGAAAATATTACATTGCATCTCATTGATACAGCCGGGATCCATCATACGGAAGATGTTGTGGAGAAGATCGGAATTGAAAAGACGATGAAAGTTCTGGATGAAGCCGAACTGGTTTTAGTTGTTCTGGATGCATCCAAAGAGTTGGACGAGGAAGATCAACAGCTGTTATCCATAACAGAAAATAAAAATCGGATCATCATCTGCAATAAATGTGATCTGGCAGAAGGAAAACGTGAGTATTGTTGCATCAGTGCAGCTGAAAATCATATTGATCCACTCATTAATGAAATTAATAATCGTTATCAAAAACATGTAGAAATGTGTGATGGAGATACATTAAATAATGATCGTCAGATCGCCTTAGCTTACCAAAGCCGGCAATATATGAGTCAGGCAATTGAGGCACTGGAAAATGGATTTGAACTGGATCTGGTTACGATCGATTTCCAGAATGCCTATTTCAGTTTAAAAGAGATATTGGGAGAAGCATCCAGAGAAGATCTGCTGGATTCGCTTTTCAGTAATTTCTGCTTAGGGAAATAAAGGAGAAAAACTATGAAATTAACAACGAGAAGAATATTGGCAACTTTGATCGATATGATCATAATTGGATTCCCTGTCGGAATCATCAGTACTGTGTTTGGAATCATTCATTGGATCATGAGTTTTATTCCGGTCGTGAAATGGTTCAGATGGATCTTTCATTTGGGATCATCCTGGTTTGTGCTGCCCTACTGCCTTTATGAGATCATCTGCCTGACTATGTTTAAAACTACAGTCGGAAAAGCATTGATGGGAGTAGGTGTAGAAAATGACAATGCGTCGATGGAGCTTCACTTCTCTTCAATCCTTGTAAGAAGTGTGTGTAAGATGATCACCTTTCAATTCTGTGCACCATTGCTTCTTTTGGTTTCACTCTATATTATGTTTAAGGAACCGGAAAAGAGCTTGCACGATATCTTGGCGGGGACGATCACATGGCTGAAATAGGATGGCTGGATAGTCACTGTCATATTTTCAGTGAAGAATATCAGGATTGCTTTGAAGAAGTCGTGGCAAGAGCGAAGGCGAATCAGGTAGTTCAGATGCTGGGAATTTGTTGCACGATCGAAGAATGCGAGCGGGCCTTAGCGATGGAACGGAAAGAGGAGATCGATATTGCCGTGGGATTTCATCCAAGTGATATCAAACATGAATGCAACTGGTCCCGATTAGAGGAATTGGTACAAGATCCGCGCATTGTGGCTGTTGGTGAAATCGGATTGGACTATTATTGGGATAAGGACAATAAGTTGCAGCAACAGGAAGCTTTTGTTCGTCAAATTGAATTAGCAAATCGTGTTGAGAAGCCGATCATCGTTCACAGCCGCGATGCCATGCTGGATACAATTGAGATCCTGACGAAGCATCCGTGTCATAAAAAAGGAATCATTCATTGTTACAGCGGCAGCGTTGAATCAGCGAAGATTTTGTTGAAGTTGGGTTATACGATTTCATTTGCCGGACCTGTCACTTTCAAAAAGAGCGTTACACCGAAAGAAGTAGCAGCGATGATTCCGTTAGATCGCATTCTAACGGAAACCGATTGTCCCTACATGACTCCGGAGCCGTATCGCGGAAAAAGAAATGAGCCGTGTTATGTTCCTTTTACGGCAAAGAAGATCTGCGAGCTGAAGAACCTGGATGAGGAAACCTTCCAGAAGGCCTGTCTGGATAACTATAAGTCGCTTTTTCATCCGGGAAATTAGACAAATCCGTTCAGATATGGTAAAATGCCAACACGTCGAAAGGAGACCTGCATGAGAAAAGAAAAGATTCTTGCGGCAGTTTGTGTCACTGTTTTGTCTGCATTATCTGTGATTCGGCCTTCATTTAAGAATGAATCAGTTGCTTTGCCTGAAAATCTCAATGAAGAAGCAGTTGCATCTCTTTCTATGGATCCCAAAAGCAACATCGTCTATCAGCAGGAAACGACGATCACGGATTCCGCTGAGGGCTTGCCAAGTATCTTTCAGGAATCCACTGTGACTGTTGAAGGCGGGTATGACTGGGTCATCAACAAAGTCAGTGATCCTCAGCCGGGCTATATCGTCGAAACCTATCGATTGATCTATGATGATCGGGGCAATTTGATATCTAAGACCTTATTGAGTGATGAAACGATTATTCAGGAAGCTGTTCCTGCCATCTACAGCAATGGACAGAAATTGGAGCCGGGAGCCTACTATGTTTCAAGTCGTTCCACAGCTTATGGTGTGGATTGCGAACTGTGCAGTGGAAGAGATACGGGAATCGGATCGACCGCCTCGGGTGTCCGTGTATCAACAACGGCGGTTTTGCAGGATGACGGAGAATGGCTGGATGGCATTACCTATGAAGGATATTATATTATTGCAACAAGTCAAAGCATTCCGCTGTGTACTGTTGTAGAAATCAAGGACCACTCCTATTCAGGATATGGTCTTACACCGGGAGAACCTTTTGAAGCCATTGTCTTAGACCGCGGAGTCGGTGGAACCGCAATCGATCTGTTTGCCGGAAGCGAATATGGGGGCGAATTGACGAATGGAAAAAACAGAACTCCGACCATCACGATTTTGAAGATGGGAAAGCTTTATACCAACTCCTTGGGACAAAGAGCCTGTCAGATCGAAGAATAATGATAAATAAAACCTCGTAATAAAAAAGATTTACGAGGTTTTTGTTTAAATATGATTGCCTTACTTTCCTTTTAAAAAATTCTGTTAAATTTAGAATTATTGTAATTGTATGGAATACTTGTTCCTACAAGAACATCTTCGATTTTTTCTAAGATCAGCCAATCATCCATATTTCCCTGATGTTCAAAAGCAAGCGGGTCTATTTCTTTGACTTTTTCAAATTCTATTAAACATAGACATTTTTTGTGCCAACGCACTTTTTGTTTATCGGATAAGTTTAATTTGTTCTGGTTATCCGCCAGAGTCTTTATAATTTCTTCATCAGTCAGCTTCACAAAGTTTAGTACATGCTTTACAACTGCAGTTGCCCTGATTTCCGTACTTCCTTTTTCTATGAAATAGAGATGTTCACCCACAAAAACTCGACTGTGGGGAATTTTTCTCCCGGCTGCACCGCGCACGATCATTGTCTTTTTTTCCCGATAAGATCTTATCTAATACTCTTTCACCTTTTTTTCCTGCATTGTTGCAATAAACTAAATGTACCATTTTTTATTCCTCCTTGATAATGGGTATCCATATTTGACTTAAATAGTTGTCATCAAAACGATTATCATTACTGAACCATTCTATTTCCGGGCAGGATGCGTGCTGAAACGGATATTTGACAAGCCATTCTTCGTTGAGATACTGCCAGCCATTCTGAATTGCTTGGGGAATAGAGCCTCTGCAATCAAAAATTGCCCATGTAGCATTGGAAATATCGATTGTAGTAAAACCCTGAGGTGGTTCTTGATCGGATATGACCATGATGGAATATTCAATTTCGTTTAACTGCTTATCATAGCTGCCGAATATTCCGAACATCCCTTTTGTAGGAGCAGTATCTATTGAAATCAGTTTTGCAAAAGTGCCATTACACTGACATTCATTCCAGAATTCCGGGATTTTCTTGAAATGAAGATTATTTTCGCAAGATACCATGACCTTTTTTCCCACTAAGCGAAAATGATCCTTTTGTTCAAGTTTCCACGAATATTCATGATGTTCTGAATTCTGCATTTTTGGAACGACTTTTAAAACCGTGTTTGGATTTCTTGCCGCTGTTGGTGATATCCCATGGAAGCGCTGAAATACTTTTGTAAAGGATGTCGGAGAATCATAACCATATTTGTAGCTTATCTCAACTACTTTCAGATCTGTGCTTTTCAAATCATAGCCGGCTAAAGTTAATTTCCGTGAACGAACATATTCCGCAAAACTGATGCCGTTCATATATGAGAATACTTTTTGGAAAAAGCCAAACGAGCATCCGGCAATTTTTGAGATGTCTTCACTGTCAATCATCTCTTCTGTTCGCTGTAAATGATTTTCAACATAATCAATGATTGTTTGTAGTTTTTCATTCCATTCCATGTTGTGATCCTTTCGCTTTGACTGATCTTATTTTAACAGATGTTTTTTCATGCTTCCTCTTATTTTTAGTTCTGTTTGGATAGAGTGATATATTTTTTGAGATTTTCGATCATAACATTTAAACGGGATATTTTTAAGTGCTGGATGTCGAAGAAAATGAAAGAATAAAAAATTCAAAAAATAAAAAAGATTTCGGATTTTATTTTCATTGACAAAGCGGGGTATGGGAAGGTAAAATTTTGATAAAGAGCAAGGGAGAAAACTATGAAAATCGTAATTTTAGGCGGAGTTGCTGCCGGAACGAAAACAGCAGCGAAATTAAAACGGGAAGATTGGAATGCAGAGGTCGTTTTAATTACAAAAAGCAAAGAGATTTCCTATGCCGGATGCGGACTTCCGTATTATGTCGGAGGACTCATCGAAAGCCGGGATGAATTGATTGTCAACACCCCGAAACAATACAGTGAATTGACAGGAGTGCAGGTTGAAATAGGCAAAGAGGCAATTGGACTTGATGCTGAAAGAAAAACGGTCCTGATCCGGGATGTGGATTCTATGCAAACCGAAGAAGTTGCTTACGATCGGCTTGTTATCGCTACCGGTGCCAGTGCTGTTCGCTTAAACCTTGAAGGAAGTGATTTAGACGGAATCTATACCGTGCGTACTCCTCAGGATGCGGTTTCCATCAGAAATGCAATTTCAGAACATCAGGCTAAGCGTGCCGTTGTAATCGGCGGCGGATTTATCGGTTTGGAAATGGCCGAGAATTTAAAAAGACAGGGATGTGCGGTCACGGTCTTAGAGGCGGCTTCACAGATCCTGCCGGGTGTATTTGATGAAGAAATAGCCGGATATATTAAAAAAGAAACTCAGAAAACAGGAATTCGGATCATGACCCATACCATGGCAGAACGCTTTATGGGAGAAGGAAAAGTTGCTTCTGTTTTGACTAACAATGGGAATATTGCCTGTGACTTGGTCGTTGTTTCTGCCGGAATCCGTCCGAATACAGAGTTTTTAAATGAATGTGGATTGAAAATGGATCGTGGAAGGATCTTGACGGATGCGGCATTTAAAACTAATTTGGAAGATGTTTATGCGGTGGGAGACTGTGCAATGGTCCAGCATCGCATGACAAAGGCTGCACAGTATTCGCCAATGGGGTCCAGTGCCAATCTGGAAGGAAGAACTTTAGCCCAGATCTTAGGTGGAAAAGCAAAGAGCTATCCGGGTGTGTTGGGAACGGCCATCTTAAAGTTGCCGGAGTTGAACTGCGGACGTACCGGACTTTTGGAAAAACAGGCAAAAGAAGCAGGTTATGATGTAGAAACTGCTTTATCCATTTCCAATGATAAAGCTCATTATTACCCGGATGCTTCCGTCTTCATTACAAAAATGATAGCAGATAAGAAAACGCATCAGCTTTTGGGTGTTCAGGTGATCGGTTCCGGAAATGTGGATAAGATGGTTGATATTGCCGTAACAGGATTAAATATGAATGCTTCCTTGGAAGACTTTGAAAATGCGGATTACGCTTACGCTCCGCCGTTTTCAACAGCTATTCATCCGTTCACACAGGCCGCTTCGATTCTTCTAAATAAGATCGAAGGAATCATGAAGAGTATGACACCGAAAGAGTATCTGGATGGAAAGGCAAATGATTACAAGATTCTGGATGTTGCTTCTGCTCCATCGATCCGCGGTGCTAGATTTGTGGATCTGGCTTCGTTTGACGGCAATCTTCCGGAATATAAGAAAGATGAAAAGCTTCTGTTGGTATGCACAAAAGGAAAAAGAGCTTATTTTGCCCAACGGCGCATGATGATGGCCGGCTATACCAATACGCTTGTTTTGGAAGGGGCAACTGCTTTCAATGATGTGAAAGTTAAAAATGTGGCATTATCTGTTACTCCGGAAGAAGTTACAAAGGTAAAGGCCTGGGGATTCTTGCATGATAAAAATACGGCAGATTGCTTTAACGGCCGTGTGATCACCCGAAACGGAAAGATCACGGCCGAAGAAAGTGCTGTCATCGCGGAAGCCGCAAAGCGTTTTGGAAGCGGAGAAATTACGATGACGAGCCGTTTAACACTCGAAATTCAGAAAGTTCCTTATGAAAATATTGAACCGCTTCGTGAATTCTTGGCTGAGCATGGACTGGAGACCGGTGGTACCGGATCAAAAGTGCGTCCAGTCGTCTCTTGTAAAGGAACGACTTGTCAGTATGGATTGATTGATACATTTGATCTGTCTGAAGAGATTCATGAAAGATTCTATCATGGATATCATGATGTCAAGTTGCCGCATAAATTTAAGATTGCGGTAGGCGGATGTCCGAATAACTGCGTCAAGCCGGATCTGAATGATCTGGGCATCATCGGCCAAAGAGTTCCGGAAATCGATCTCGATAAATGCCGTGGATGCAAGGTCTGCCAGGTCGAATCAGCTTGTCCGATCAAGATTGCCCATCTGGAAGACGGCAAGATCAAAGTTGATCCAAATGCATGCAATCACTGCGGAAGATGTATCGGAAAATGTCCGTTCAAAGCCTTTGAACATTTCACTAATGGTTACCGTGTCTTTATCGGCGGAAGATGGGGCAAAAAGACTGCAAAGGGACTGCCTCTAAGCAAAGTCTTTACTGATAAGAATGAAGTTTTGGATGTTGTTGAAAAGGCAATCCTTCTATTCAGAGAACAGGGAATTACCGGGGAAAGATTTGCGGATACCGTCAATCGCATCGGATTTGAGAATGTCGAAAGTCAGCTTCTTGATCAGGGTCTTTTAAACCGCAAAGAAGAAAATCTGGCTGCTCAAGTCCATTTAAAAGGCGGAGCAAAATGTTAAGAGTTAAAAAGAAACTCGTTCTTCTGATCGTGATAGTTCTGCTTCTTAGCGGGTGTGGAAAAAAAGAAAACACCGAGATCGAAGCGGAACTCTACTATCAATTTACAGATGATAATCAAACTGAGATCCTTTTATCTGAAAAGCCGCAGAAAGTGGCGGTGTTGTTTTCATCATTCGCTGAAATCTGGAGTATCTCCGGCGGAGAAGTCTCTATTACGGTTCAGGAAAGTGTAGATCGAAACTTTGCATCAGAAAAGGCGGTCTTGGTTGATGATGGTGCCGGGAAAAAGATCAATACTGAGCTGTTGATCGACTGTGAGCCGGATTTGGTCATCGGTACTTTAGATCTGGAAGTTCATCAGGAGGTAGCTCAACTCTTGAATGAGGCCAATATTCCGATGGCGCTCTTTCATGTTGAAACCTTTGATGATTATTTAAGAGTGCTCGGAATCTGCACAAAGATCAATGGAAATGAAACAGCCTATGAGATATATGGAAAAAAGGTTCAAAGTGAGATAGAAATGCTTTTAAATGGTATCGATCAAAATGAAAACAAAGAGAAGATCCTTTTTATTCGCAGTGGGTCTTCATCTTCTTCAACCAAAGCGAAGCGACCGGAAGATCACTTTGCAGCGATGATGCTGAAGGAAATCAATACTTACAATATTGCCGAAAATGCACCGGTGCTGTTGGATGGATTGAGTATTGAAGAGATCTTAAAGGAAGATCCAAAGTTTATTTTTGTAACTACGATGGGCAATGAAGAAGCATCAAAAGCCTATTTTGATTCTGTTTTGCAAGATCCGATATGGCAGAGTTTGAGTGCAGTTCAGAATGATCGGGTCGTTTATCTTCCTAAAGAGTTATTTCAGTTCAAACCGAATCATCGCTGGGCTGAAGCTTATCGGTATTTGATTGATCTGGTATATGGATATGAAGAGTAGCATGAAAAAGAGAACAGGATCAATTCTTGTGATCCTGACTGTGATTTTGATCATGATCATGATCTCTGCCTTGATCTTGGGAAGTACTAAATTGAGTGTGGAGGAAGCGATAAAAGGGCTGGTAGGAATCGGCGAAAACCGACATATTCTGATCATTCAGAGGATCCGGCTTCCCCGCATGCTGGCAGGACTTCTGGCGGGCGTCGGGTTATCGGTAAGCGGGATCCTGCTGCAAAGCGTGACTCAGAATAAACTGGCAGGACCGAATATTATCGGAGTCAATGCGGGAGCGGGACTGATGGTCGTTTTGATGATGAGCTTTTTCCCTTCTGCTGTTTTGATGATTCCTGCTGCTGCATTTTTGGGTGCGTTTTTTACGACACTTTTGATCTTGTTTCTGGCAGATCGCTTGGGTGGCACTCAGATCACGATCATTTTAGCAGGAATGGCTTTGACAACGGTTCTGAGCGCAGCAATCTCTTTTTTCTGCCTGCTTGATTCAGATATCGCTTCTGCTTATGTTTCTTTTTCAATCGGATCGATTTCTCAGGTGTCATTAAAAAAACTGTTTATTCCATCCATCATGATCATTGTTGCTTTTATTCTTTCCTGGATCTTATCCGATCAGATCGATGTGTTGAATTTGGGGGATGGATTGGCGTCTTCTTTGGGCATTCGTGTACGGCGACTTCGAATCATCAGCTTGATTGCGTCTTCCCTGGCGGCCTCAGCAGTAGTGTCTTATGCCGGGCTTTTGGGATTTGTAGGACTGATCGTACCTCATATTGCCCGCAGTCTCGTCGGGGAAAAAGTGCGCCCATGCCTTTGTTGCGGTGCTCTAGTTGGCGCATCTATCGTGATTTTAGGAGATATGATCGGCAGAATTGCCTTTTCACCGACAGAGATTCCGGTTGGAATCATGATGGCTTTAATCGGTTCGCCGTTTTTTCTGATTCTGCTATTCAGGAGGAAAACTCATGCTTAAAGTTCAACATTGTTCAGTTACAATAGGGAAAAAAGTAATTTTGAGTGATATCGACCTTCAAATTGAAGATCATGCATTGACGGTTCTTGTCGGGAAGAACGGTGTCGGGAAAAGTACCTTGATTCGCTGTATGAATCAGCAGATCCCCTATGAGGGAGAAATTAAAATTAATGAACAGGATTTGAAAAAGATGCGGCCGAAAGAAAGAGCGAAGCAGATATCCTTTCTTTTGCAGGGACTGCCTTCTTTTCATCTTCTTGTCAAGGATCTTGTGGCAATGGGAAGAAATCCTTATTTGGATCTTACCCGAAGACTTCAAAAGGAAGATGAAGCCAAGATTGAAGAAGCGATGGGGTTGATTGGAATCCGTGATCTTTCAGATCGGTATCTCGATGAGCTTTCCGGTGGAGAAAGGCAGAAGGCTTATCTGGCAATGATCTTGGCTCAAGATACGCCGATACTCGTATTAGATGAACCAACGACTCAATTGGATATGCCTTATGAAGCAGAATTTCTGGATTGTTTGGTACAGTTGAAGCAACAAAAGAAAAAGACGATCCTCATTATCATGCACGATCTGAATCAGGCAATTCAGATTGCCGATCGCCTCATCATCTTATCGGAAGGAAAAGTTTATTTTGAAGGAACCAAGCAGGATGCATTGAACCAGGAAGTTTTACAACAGGTTTTTCATGTGCGAAAATATACGGCAGAAGATCGGATCTTTTTTACAGCACAAGGATCATAATCTTTATTAAAAAGAAGTTCAAAGGATCGATCTTCAAGATTGCAACTGCCGGTTGACATATTGAAAGGTGCGGGTTGGTGGTGTGCAAACAAGAAATTTGATAAACTTTCATCGTGAATAACCTAGGAGGATGAAAATATGATTTTTGCAGATAAATTGACGCAGCTTCGCAAAAAAGCGGGATGGTCACAAGAGGAACTGGCCAATCAGATCGGAGTCTCAAGACAGGCGGTATCGAAGTGGGAAGGAGCCCAGTCTATACCGGATCTGGATAAACTTGTAAAGTTATCCAATATGTTTGGCGTAAGTGTTGACTATTTATTGAAAGATGAAATAGAAGAGATGGAAGAAATCAGCTTGGAAGAGGCAGTCGACGATTTTGTTTGCCGTAAAGTTTCTTTAAATGAAGCTTATGAGTTTCTTCAGGCCAAAGAAGCGATTGCTCGTCCAATTGCTTATGCGGTTTTCTTGTGTATCATTTCCCCGATCTGCCTGATTCTGTTAGCCGGAATGAGCGAAAGATCTGACAGTGGGATTTCCGAAAATGTGGCATCCGGATTGGGAATCATTATCTTATTGATCCTGGTATCAATTGCCGTAGCCATCTTTATTTCATGTCATGGAAAAACAGCTCGATTTGAGTACTTGGAAAATGAGATCTTTGAGACCGAATATGGAGTCAGCGGCATGGTAAAGGAACATAAAGAACAACATAAGGCGGCCTATATCAGAAATAATATTATCGGAACGATGCTGTGTATCTGCTCGGTGATTCCGATTTTTGTGGGAGTAATGTTTAAAGAAAATGATGATCTATTCATGGTCGGCATGGTCTGCATGTTGCTTGTGCTTGTAGGAGTCGGAGTTATTTTCTTTGTTCGGGTCGGAATCATTCATTCCAGCTATGAAGTGCTTTTGCAGGAAGGCGAATATTCAAAAAAGAAAAAGGAAAGAAAAGTGTTCAATTCTGCGATTACAGTCGCTTATTGGCTGAGCATCGTTGCCATTTATCTTGGGATCAGTTTTTTGAGTGAACAGTGGGAATTGACCTGGATCATTTTTGCAGTGACAGGAGTTTGGTATCAGGCAATGCT
>CAZUVT010000055.1:0-12355 GCA_964623925.1 uncultured Erysipelotrichaceae bacterium | reverse complement strand
CAAAATGGAACTTTCTCGGTTATGATGAGCGGGTATCACCTTTCTCTCTAATCAAGGGTAAGGAGGTGATAACCAATGAAAGCTTCTTGCAACTATTATATTCAATTCTTATCATTTGACAATACTTCAACTTAGAGGATTTATTTAATCAGATTTTAAATAATTGATGAACAGTTTTTTTCAACTCTTACTTTTTAAGTATAGCATAGTTAAATAATAAAAGATAGAACTATCTTTCTGAATGGGAACTAGGTTATAATGCAATTAAGAAAAGGATATCTTAAATAAAGATAATAGGTACAGACCCATGCAGAAACTATAGTGAGAGATATGATCGTTTTTTGAAAGAATAATTATTAGAAGGAAAATAAAATTGAATTAAAATGAAAGGATTATAAATATGAAAAAAATTTGTAAAATGTTAGCAATTGTCACATTTTCATTCTTGTTTTTAATGAATATCCGTGCTGAAGAGGAAAGATATATTATTGTTCCTGTCGATCCTTTTTCTGCAAAAATTATTGAAAAAGATGGAGTATATTCTTTTGTTTATGGAGATGGAATTGTTAAAGCTACTTGTTTTAACGGTCAACCTGAAGAAGAAATTCATGCAACATATACCACATTAAAAAGAGTTGTAGCGTTTAAGTATGCACAATCAGGAAACTATGAAGGGGGAATTGATTGGGATGGTGCAGCTATTTATGCAGATGGTAACTATGATTATGTAAAATGGCTCCCGCATACAGTGACTGAAACTTTGATTTTGGGGCAATGTCAACCGTGTTCAGTTTATGAAAATAATGAATTTATTCCTGGGATTATAAAATAATTATGCTGTATAAAAAATTTTTTACACTAATTTGCATGCTGGCACTTCTTATTTGCGGATGCACTTCAATAAATAATCCGGTAAAACAATTTAATGAGATATTTGATCGCACATCCATTGATGAAATTTATTTGTGGGTTCCCGATTTGGAAAGAATTGATTTTATTTGCAAGGATGCAAAAAAACAATTTGATATTGGAATCGCTTCGAAAATGAAAAATGATGTTCCTTTATCTAAATATGATGATGAAGAAACACCTTTTCGAAAAAAAACAGCCGAGATGTTGGGGCAGCTTCAATTGGAAGAAACAGAACGATTTTATAAAAATCGAATTTTGCTAAGGATAGGCTGTGAAGCAGAAGAAAAGGATTATCTGGTCATTTATGAAGATATGACGGCAAAAATCATTCATATTGATGAAAATTTTGAAGTCCATGAAACCTATTATCGAGTTGTATCGGTAAAAGCAGTAGAAGAGTTCTTGGACTATATTGATTCATTTTATGTAAGGCCGTGGGCTTGACATAAGAGAAATCATAACATTTGATTTTGTCATAATTTTTTAGTAAAAAGCTCATAGATTTCTCTATGGGCTTTTATAGTCTGATGTATTTAATTAATCTAAAAACTGGTAAAGTGCAGTCAGATCATCGATATGAAGGTCAGCTTGCGACTGATCTAATCCGAAATGATGCTCTGTGCGCGCAGCAACTTTGATTCCGGCTCTTTTTCCTGCTTCGATTCCAAGGGGAGAATCTTCCACGATCATACAGTCTTCCTTTGATAGGCCGGATTGTTTAAGACAATAGAGATAGATTTCCGGATCGGGTTTGCTATGAGTGAAATCATCACATGTGACGATGCAATCAAAATATTGAGCGAGATCTTGGCTGTCTAATACATTTTTGACATATTCCAAATTGCTGCTTGAGGCAACTGCCAGAAAAACACCTTTTTCTTTTAGAGTTTTAACAACATCTTTAACTTCAGGGAAGATTCTTGAGGCGAAATCAAAATGCCAGCGGCGTGGGCTCGTATAGGCACTCATTCTCTTTTTAAATTCCTCTACAGGTTCTTTCAAATCATAACCTTCTACGATCTGATCCCAAGTATTTAAGGATTTGTGTGAACCAATCAGAAGATAGAATCTTTCAGGAGGAATCGGACAATGATCCAATCTTAAAAATTCTTCAATGACTTCATGAGAATAAGTTTCAGAATCAATTAAAACTCCATCCATGTCAAAAAATACAGCTTTCATATTCAATTCCATCCTTTCTTTAATAGGGAATCTATTTTTTTCTTCGCCTGCTTATCGGCAATTTTTTGAGCTTTTTTCAACCACTCATCACTTAAGCTTTTTTGGCCATTCAGATCGTACAATCTGGCAAGTCTTATCATGTATATGACTTTAGAAGGATTGTCGATTTCTGAATTGATGATTTCTTCAACAGCAGAAACTTTGGTCATATCTTTATAAATATAGAGATCAACTAACAACTGGCAGTCCAGATAAAGGAGGATCAGATCTTGATCTTTTGTGTTCTGGGTCTTGTCTTTTAAATCAGTCAGTAAAGATACGGCATCCTGCCATTGTTTTTCACAATAAGTGCCGATGGCTACGGAATAAAAAGCTTTACAGCTGTTTTTACCAAGTTTCATCTTACGAAGCTTGTTTACAGTTTTGATGATTTTTTCATCCTGATTAAGTTTAATATAAACATTCAATTTTATCAAGAGTCTTGAGTGTTCTGACATCAGCATTTTCATCTGAGGAGATTCGATCAACAGGTGAAACAGTTCCTCATCTTTTTTGTGATAGGCTGCATCATAAATATCTTTTAACAATTTATTCAAAGTTTTTTTACGTAACAATTCAGCGATGATTGTGAATAGAACAATCAGCAAGATAATCCATAAAGCTTTCATATTGTCCTCCAAATAAAAATAAGGGCGGAAATTTGTTTCCGCCCATTTCAAATTACATTACACCGACTAATGTGAGCAGGATCCCAATGCCAAGCAATCCGAAAATGATATAGTTGACCTTTGTTCCCTTCATAAGAAGTCGATAAACATAGATAGACAGTAGTAATGGTAAAAGATTTGGCATGATGCCGTTCAGTACATCTGCCAGAACGAATGTTCCTCCACCCAATTCAAGAGTGAATGAGATTGGGAATTTAACGATCTGCGGTACCATGCCGCCGATAACGATCATGGCAAGAACCTTTGCGGATTCTGTCAACTTAGCTAAAGTTCCATCTGCCTGAATGCGGGCTAAGAACTGTCTTCCGCCGTTGTATCCGAGCTTGAATCCATACCATCTAGTTAAAGTGGAAGGGATCAGGTTCAAAAGCAGATATAAGATGACACCAAGGATATTTCCTTCAGCAGCAAGCGGAGCGCCGACACCGCATGCGATCAAACGGAATGTTCCCCAGAAGAAACTGTCTCCGATACCGGCCAAAGGCCCCATTAAGGCAATTTTGATTGCCCCGATGCTATCCGGATTGAATTGACCTGATTCATCGTTGGCATATTCTTCTTCCATAGCACAGCTGATTCCCAAGCAGAAAGGTACAAATGCACAAGTTGTGTTGAACATCGTATTGTGACGCTTTAAAGCTGTAATCAAGTCTTCCTGATTCGGATAAAGTTTTTCAAGAGCCGGAACCATTGCACGAAGATATGGGATTCCCTGCTGTTTATCGTATGAATAGCATCCCAGAGCCTGATAAGAGCGCCAGAATACAGAATTTAATTCTTTTTTAGTTAATGATACTTTTGCCATAATTAGTCATCCTCCACTTCATTTGGTTTTAAGAAGAAGTAAATTAATGCACCGGCTACGCCTGCAAGGGCAACGGCAACACTTCCGAATCCCAAGTAAGTTGGCAGTAAGAATCCAAGAAGGAAGAAACCAACAAATTTTTTATCGAAGGAATACTGCATCAGAATGCCGATACCGACTGCCGGCAAGATTGCGCTGGCATTGGATAAACCGTCGCGAACGACCTGTGGGATGGAATCAATGACTGCATTGACAGCTGCAGAACCTGCTGCAACAGCTAAGAAGACAGCCACAGCATACATAAGTGCCTGTGTTGCACATCCCGCTAAGCCCAGCCACCAGATGGCTTTTGTATTTCCGTTTTCTGTTGCCGTATTGGCCATTGGGGACCATACTGCAATTGTAATCGTGTTATTGACCTGACCGATCAATGTGGCAAGAAGACCCACCGGAATTGCGATGGTGATCGCTTCTGCTACAGAAAGATTGTTGATGATTGCTAAACCGCATGCAACAGTTGATCCGGTAACAACTTCGGTCGGAGTAGCACCGACCTGAACAACACCTGCCCAAATCAATTCCAAAGATCCGCCGATAATGATACCTTGTTGAAGATTTCCCAACAATAAACCGACAAGCGGACACAGCCAGATTGGTCTGGCAATCATCTGCTGTCCCATCCAGCCTTGTTCCAAACGACCGTATGCGGCAACTAAACTAACTAGTAATGCCTTTAAAATCATATTTTTCTCCTTTTCTGATTATTTGAATTTTGCTTCGATATCATGCCATTCTACTTTTGCCATAGCCGTTGTGATTTGAGCAAAAACTTCTTTTCCTTCATCATGAAGTTCTTTAAGAAGATTGAATTTCTCTTCATTGATCCAGACACCATCGCTGATTTCGACTTTCCCGGTAGTGACTCTGCCATCTGTACCGTCGACTTCAGGGCCGATATTGATATTCCGGATAGCCGGACAGGCTTTTGCCAAGGCATAGGCATCCTCAACTGTTGCAACTGTAATAAACATTTTTTTGTTGTCATATTTGCCACTGTTGATTCGATCTATTGCCTTTTCCTTTGTCCAGACAAAGCATTTTTCTACTGAACTCGGTTTTGCCAGTTTCAGAGTCATTGCATGAAATTCATCATTTGCTGCTGCATCATTGACTACAGCCAAGATTTGAGGGTTGTACATACCGCACCATGTTACGGCCACCATACCATGAATCAAGCGGCCATCTACTCGAACTAATTGAATCATAAATTTCCTCTCTTTCTAATCATCGTCTTCATCATTGAGTGTTTGCAAAACATCATTCATATAACAGAATTGTTCTTTTGCAGAATTGACTGCTTGACGAATGAACTCATCATTGATTTCTTCCTGCGTGAGTAAACATTCTAAGATGACAGGCAAATTCATTCCTGTAATTAAATGGAATGAATGATCTTTCAGTTTTCTTGAAAAAATCTGGTTGACTGATCCACCGTACAGATCTGTGAAGATGATGCAATTTTGATTCTTATGTTTTTCCAACATTGCAGAAACTTGTTGTTCAAAGTTGGAGTCTTGCATCGTCTGCTCTAAAACTTCAACTTGCTTTCCTGTAAAGAATTGAATCGTTTCTGCCATACCATAAGCCAGTTTACTGTGAGAAGCAAGGATTATCTGATTCATCTCTTGTCACCCTCCCTTTCTAAAATGGTACAATCTAATTGAGCTATCAGATAAAACTAAAATATCACATTAATCTATATTAGTCAATTATAAAATATATATTTTTATTTGTTAATTTTGTTTTTTGATCTGAATTATTATTAATAAAGATAAAAAAAAGGTTGAAAAAAGAAAAAATGACATTAAATATATATTTATGTTGATTTATCTGGTTTCTATGATATACTTTTGTTGAGCTATTAGATTATTCAAAAGGAGGATGTCCTTAAATGGAACGCGAAAAACTATCGATGATTGGGCATGTAAAAGATACCCAGCGAGTTTTAAAAAAGGCATATGATCATAGAAATGATTATATGAATGATTTTGTACAAGCTTTTATAGAACATGATTTCAAGAAAGTTTATTTCTTAGGTTCCGGAACGTCACATCATGTATCTCTTGTAATACGCAATATCTTTGTGGATCTGCTTCATGTAGAGGGAGTAGCATGTGAACCGACGATCTTTACTTATCATGAAGCAGTCAATCCATCCGGTGCATTTAAAAAAGAAGAAATCTGCGTGATCGGATTTTCTCAGCATGGAGACAGCATTTCAACCTGCACAGCAGTCAAGAAAGCACATGATGAAGGATACTTTACAATTGGTGTCACGGAACAATTAAACAGTGTTTTGGAAGAATTCTCAGACGCGTATTGTCACTTAGTTTGTGAAGAGGAAGAAATCGGTCCGGAAACACGCGGATATACAGAAACGATTTTCCAATTTTACCTTCAGGCCATTGAGATTGCCCGTGCTAAAAAGCTGATCAGTGAAGAGGAATTTAAGAAACTGGATCAGGATGCTTTACAATTGGCAGAAAATTTAAACACAGTCGTGGAAGAGTCGATTGTCTGGTATGAGCGAAACAAAGCAGAATTTTTGAAAATGGAGAAATCCTCTATTGCCGGATATGGTGTAAACTTCCCGACAGCACTTGAAGCGCGATTGAAATTTTTTGAAACTTATTCCAGACCATGTACCGGGTATGAAATGGAAGAGCAGATGCACGGACCGATGCGTGCTTACAACAAAGACAACTATATCTTCTTGATCGGATCAGAAGGTAAAGAAGAATTTGCCCGCTTGCAGGAATTAATTCCTTATTATAAAGATGTCTTTACGGAGCATGTCTTTACCGTGACTTGCGAAGATGGATTGGAGATTACAGAACGTGATTTGAAATTCTCGGTTAAAACGACGGATATTCTTTCCCCAATCATTTATGTAATTCCTTTCCAAGTTCTTTCTGCTTTGATCTGTGAAGAAGTCGGAATCGATACAAAGGTATCGCCAATCAAGAAACGCTATGTTTCATCACATTATCCAAGTCAAAGACATGGAAATGTAACCGATGCTTCAAAGCAGTAAACAGGCATAGAGAAACTCGTGAAAACGAGTTTCTCTTGCTTAAAATGGAAGTGTAGAGTAAAATAGGAATCAGAGAGGTTTAACTATGCCGAAATTGCCGAAGTATGTAGAAATCATAAATTATTTTGAGAAAATGATTGAAAGTGGAACGATTGCAGAAGGAGAGCCGCTTGTTTTTGAAGATGAGATCTGCAGCAAGTTTTCAGCGAATCATATGACTGTTACAAAAGCGATGAATGAGCTTTCTGCGAGAGGCTATATCAAGCGAATACCGGGCAAAGGAACCTTTGCTTCCGGCGGCTATAAGACACGGATCCACAAATCATTATTTAAATCAAACAGCGTGACTTCACTAATTCGGGATTCCGGTTTGACACCGCGCACAGAAGTTCTCAAATATGCTGTCATTAAAGGAAAAGAAGTTCCGGAAGTGGCCAATATATTGAAAATCAAAGACGATGAATTCGTACATTTCTTTATCTGTGCACGATACGGAAATGACGATCTGGTCTGTATATCTTATACTTATGTGTCGCAGATGATCATGAAAACGATCGATATTACACAAATTCCGAATTCTTTTAATGAATATGTGAAACAACTTGGAATTCGCCGTTCTTACGGTTACACGGAATTTTGTGCAACTCTGCCGACTGAGGAACAGGCCAAGATCATCGGAACAAATCATATTCCGCTTTTAAAACAAACGATCATGTGGAATGTCAATGACAGTCCTTTTGAATTGACTTTCCATTATTATGTCGGAGAAAAGTATACGATTACACAGGATCTCATGCTGAAATACAATGAGGATGGAACTTTCAGCAAGGAAATTAAGGAGTGATTAAAAAGAGAGAAGTTTTAATTTCAAAATCAATGGAATTTAAGACTTCTTTTTTAAGCTTTGATGGATTTGTTGTTGCAATGAAATCGAAGATTGTTTATGATTAAATCAAAGAGAGGAATAAACGATATGGGCGATATTTATCATTATATTTTAGAATCGGAAAAGACCGTTAATCAGATCATTGATGAAAGAAAAGAAATCATGAAAGAGGCTGTGGAGTATTTCGCAAATCAACCAATTAAAAGAGTGGTTGTGCTTGGATCGGGAACTTCTTATCACTCTGCGCTTTCAGCCAAGAAGCTGATGGAAAAGCTTTTGAAGATGCCGGTCAGTGCCTTTTATCCGTTGAGTTTTAAGGATGAAGGAGGAGTCATTGAAGAAGACACATTAGTTTTGGGAATTTCTCAGGCAGGAAAGAGTACGTCCACGATTTTAGCACTGGATAAAGCCAAAGAAGATGGTTCTTATACAATTGCCTGTACCGGAGATTTAAATGCTCCAGTCAAAGATCATGCGGATGTGATCCTGCCGCTTCATATCGGAGAGGAAGACTGCGGTCCTAAGACAAAAGGATTCCAGGGATCCATTGCAACTTTAGTTGTCTTTGCATCAGAAGTGGCATTAAGATTGGGAAAGATCACAGAAGCGGAAGCAGAAGCTGTTTATGAGCGGTTAAGAAGGAGTGCTGCAAACATTAACGACATTGCCGAAAAATCAAGATATTGGGTCATGGACAATCTTGAAGAATTAAAAGCGTGTCATCGTTTAGTCGTTACCGGATATGGGCCTTGCATGGGAGCTGTGCTGGAAGGAAGTCTAAAGATCCTGGAAGGGGTAAGATGTTCTGTTACCGGATATCAGATGGAAGAATTCATGCATGGAATCTATCATTCTATATATAAAGATGATTATATGATCTATTTGGGATATCCGAATGAATACTTTGATCGAATGAAACGGATGATGCGCTATTTCAAGGAAGAGCGAAGCGAACATATGTTTATGATCACTTCCGATGAGAGTTATAAAGAAGATAAGCGTTGCTTTGTCTATCCGTTTGAAAATGATGAAGAGCTGGCAACAATGGAATATATCGTGCCGTTGCAGGTATTCACAAAAATAATTTCTGAAGAACTAGGCATCGACTGCAATGTGCCAAGCGATCCGGATTTCCACAAAAAGATGGGAAGTTATCAATATTAATATGATTAAAGGAGTATTTTTTGACTGTGATGGAGTTTTAGTGGATTCAGAACCTGTGCATATGAAACAGGAGGCAGAATACTTAAGACTTTGTCATTTAGATCATTTAGTTGAAAAGTTGCCTCAGCTTATTGGGGCACATAAAGGGCAGGATCCATGGAAAACTTTAACGGAAGGATCTCAACTCCCGGGCACTCTGGAAGAATTTAAAGAAGGACTCTATCGACATAAAGCGCAAGTGTTCAGTAAGATCCATCTCAGCGATCATATTTTTGATGATGTAAGAGAGACATTAAAAGAGTTGAAAAAAAGAGGATGTAAGATCGCCTGTGCATCCAGCAGTTCTAAAAAGTATGTTACAGAGATCCTGCAAGAGGGCGGAATTTTAAGTTATTTTGATCTGATCGTCAGCGGCGATGAGTTTACAAAAAGCAAGCCGGATCCACAAATTTATAATTACTGCCGTAATTATTTTGGATTCGAAAAAGAAGAATGTGTCGTCATTGAAGATTCGCCGATGGGAATTGAAGCCGGAAAGAATGCCGGAATTCAGGTCTGGGCCAGAAGAGATAAGAGATTCAATCTGGATCAAAGCAAGAGTGACCGATTATTTGATGATTTAAGAGAGATCTTGTAGGATTTGCAAGACTCTTTTTTATGATATCCACTCAGCTTTTTATGTCAAATTTTCAATTGGACTGAAATTTTTAAAAGAATGATTTATAATAAAAGAAAAAGTTAGGAGACCAATTATGGGAAAATACATTTTAGCAATCGATCAGGGGACAACGAGCACCCGGGCGATGATATTTGATCAGAATCAAAAAGTATGCAAGATGGCACAGAAGGAGGTTCACAATGTTTTTCCTCATCCGGGATGGGTGGAGCAGGATGCCAATGAAATCTGGCTGTCTACCTGTTCGGTTTTGTCCCAGGTCTTTATGGATGGTGAAATCAAACCGAATCAGATTGAAGCGATCGGAATCACCAATCAAAGAGAGACGACGATCTTATGGGATAAAGAGACAAGCCTTCCGGTTTATAATGCCATCGTTTGGCAATCCAGACAAAGCAATGAAATCGTCAACCGGTATCGAAATCAAGGAGTAGAACCGATCATTAAGGAAAAGACAGGTTTGATCCTGGATCCGTATTTCAGTGCTACTAAAATCAACTGGATCTACGAAAATGTAGAAGGTGTAAAAGATAATGAAAATGTCCTTTTCGGAACTGTGGACAGCTGGCTGATCTGGAAGATGACCAATGGAAAAGTCCATGTGACGGATGTGACAAATGCATCGCGCACACTTTTATTTAATCTTCATACCTTGGATTGGGATGGTGAACTGCTTGAAATCTTTCATATTAACAAAAAGATCCTGCCTCAAGTGAAAGATACATCCGGGTATTTAGGAGAGATCGATCCGATCCATTTCTTCAACTGTTCTTGTCCGATTGCTTCGGCAGTAGGAGATCAGCAAGCGGCTTTATTCGGCCAATCCTGCTTTGAAAAAGGGGATGTCAAAAATACATATGGAACCGGTGGATTTTTGTTGATGAATACGGGAGATGAACCGATCCTTTCCGATCATGGATTGTTGAGCACTGTCGCATGGAAAATAAATGATGAAAGAAAATATGCGTTGGAAGGAAGCATCTTCGTGTCGGGAAGCTTGATTCAATGGCTGCGTGATGGGCTTAAGATCCTGCCGGATGCCAAATCAAGCGAAGGGATGGCAAAATCAGTGCCGGATAATGGCGGAGTGATCATCGTTCCGGCTTTTACCGGATTGGGTGCTCCTTATTGGAATGAGAAATGCAAAGGTGCGGTATTCGGCTTAACAAGAGGTGTTGATGCAAGGCATCTGGTTCGGGCCAGTTTAGAATCTATGGCTTATCAAAGCAAAGATCTTTTATCCATCATGGAAGAAGATGCACATGAAACGATCAAAGAGCTGAAAGTTGATGGTGGAGCCAGTGAAAATGGTTTCTTGTTGCAGTTTCAGAGTGATATTTTGGAAATTCCGGTCGTCAAATCGCTGATGAGTGAAACAACAGCCCTTGGAGCGGCGCGATTGGCCGGTCTTGCGACAGGCTTCTGGAAAATGGAAAATTTTGCGGCAAAGGATAAGCAGATTTATCAGCCTGAAATGAATCACGAAGAGGTCATCCGTCTTTTCGAACAATGGAAAAAGGCAGTACAAGCCTGCCTGGAATATGAATAAATTATGGGTTTAAAACAAATGCCGGGGGAATTTGCCTTGGCATTTTTACTAATTGAAGTATTCCCCCTCAAAATATTTTACCCTTTATAATATTCATGGCATCTGTTCTTCTTCATCTAATAAGACGAGATACATTCTCACTTTTATATACAGGAACTTGAATTATTTTAGAAATTTGATATAATATCGTTAAATGATATCATAAAACGATATTGCAGGAGGGAAATTATGCCGAAAATATCCATGGAAAATTTGACTGAAACGATGTTCTATGTCTTGATGGCTTTTCAACATGGGGAAATGTGTGGGATCGATATCGCAGCATATTTAGAGAAATTAACAGAGGGAAGAATTCAAATCGGGCCTGCTACGCTCTATACGATCCTTGCAAAGTTTGAAAAAGAAAAGATGATCAAGGAAGTAAAAGTGGAAGGACGAAAAAGGACTTATCAAATTACAGATAAAGGAAATCTGGCATATGAAGCAGAAATAAAAAGACTTCAGCAATGCTTGAAAGATGTACAGAAGACGGTGGATGAGGAGATTACCTTAGATGAAAGACAAGAAGAGAATGCACAAGTTGCTGCCTTATCCGTCTTATGATGTAGAAGCGATTCAAAGCTGGCTGGAGCAGATGTCAAAACAGGGATGGCATTTAGAAAGAGATGGATTCTTTATAGGCATCGTTTCTTTTGAAAAAGGAGAAAAAAAACAGGTGCGCTATCGGTTGGAAGCCTCTTTGAAAAGTACGAGCATGTGGGCGGAAAACAATGGCGAACCGCAAGCGGAAGCGGTGGAATTGAATCAGATGATCGGATGGGAATATGTATCTAAATGCAAAGATTTTTATATTTATCGCTGCGAGGATGAAAACGTCCGTGAATTGAATACCGATCCCATGGTTCAGGAACTGACATTAAAAGAAGTGTGCAAGCGGCAGGGTACTTCTCTGTTTACGCTGTTTTTCTGGCTTGTGATCTATCAGTTTGCCTGGATCAAATCTTCTTTTTTCCTCACAATGATTCAGATCGGAACGGGATTCTTTCTTTGTGGAGAACTGCTTGTGTTTTGGATCGTTTTGGATTCATTCAAGGAGATCATCCATTTAAACCGGCTAAGAAAGAAATTGAAGGCCGGGGAAGCTTTGTTGGCAGATAAGAGTCAGAAAAAACAAAGTGGTACAATAAAAAACTTTACACAAATCGGCATGCTTATAATATGGATAATAGTTTTATTTACCCATGGGAGTGATTCTTTCATTTACAAGAGAAAGGATCAATTGAATCGGGATCTGATGCTTCCTTTTGCGACCATGTTGGATTTTTCGCTGGTTGAAAATGCAATCTATCGGGAAGAATA
>CAZUVT010000054.1:0-12378 GCA_964623925.1 uncultured Erysipelotrichaceae bacterium | reverse complement strand
AAAAATCTGTTCGAGTCATGCGAACATTCATATAGATCGATGCCAGTCAAAGATGCGGGTATTTTTTATACCCAGAAGGGGTGTAAATATTGTGGCAAAATAAACTATCTGATATAATTTTCATGGTGATTGTAATGAACTTATATCATAAGATATTAAACAATAATGAATATTTAAATAAAACATTCATATTCTTAATCAATGATAAAGAAGTTAAATACAATGATTTGATTCTATGATTGTTCATCAATTATAGATAACTGCATCATTCGGATTCAATCTTAAAACACTCTAATCCCGACAATAATCTGTTTTAGAGTTTTTTTTCTTGAAGCAAATAATAAAAAGTAGATCACTTTCTTTTTTGTGTCTACTTTACTTTATCTTTTCAAAGGTATTTAGATAACCATTTTATTCAGAAGGATAATCATATTTAGAATCCCCGGAAAAAGAGATGTTATTTTCAAATTTCCCTTCTTCTAAAATCCATTTATATCGAAAATTCTCCGATTTGAGTAACTCCTCTTCATAACGCAATATGCCATCTTCAAATTCTTCTTCTAACCCCAGCCATTTAATCATGGCAGAAATATCTGTATCATCATCTACAAAGAAGTTGATTCGAATAAACTCATGAATACCGTCTTTTTCAGGGTATACATAGGTACACTTCTTTTCCTTCACCACTGACATCTTTGTATTATATAGTTTCATTAATTCATCTGCATCTTTTTCATCAGTGTCTCCCAAATTTTGGGGTACCGTAATATACAAAGCAACAATAATATCTTCATGTTCAGGATCAATATGCAATTCAATATTAGACAAAGCATCAGTATTATTTTCATTGACTACATAACGTACACCATAATTCCAATCAATATGGACCATTTGATCTTCTATTTTTTCTGTAGAGGTTCCGGCACATCCACTTAACAGAAAGCAAAAGCATAAGATAAAATATCTAAAAATCATCATTATAATCCTGCCGGTGAATAGCTTATATAATCCATCCACGTGTAGCGATCGTATGATTGCCACACTCCCCACTCATTTCCTGAGCCATACGCTTGAAGAACAAAAGAAACACTCGTCACTCTAACATCATATCCTCCATTTATAATTGCTGCATTATGCTGAATATCTGAAACTTGAATTGTATCTCCTACACCATCTATTTCAGCCAAAACAGTAATTCGTGGTGTCCCTGATACAAGACCTGTTTGATCGTTGTAAGATGCAGTAATACAAATGCGATAAATGAATGGCAACTTAATTTCAGTACCTGAAATTGCAACTCCATAATAATAATCACTAATATAAGTGGGTGTTTGAATTCCATAAGGAACAAGAATTGCCGATTCAGTAAACGTAATCTCATTATCAGCAATAAAATCAATAATTAAATTAAATTGATTTGTTTCAAATAAAGTAATATTTTCATCAATAAAATAATCTGTTATATTTACACCATTCTTCTGCACAGTAATATTGGTTGTATTACCATTAAATAATCTCGTAAGCATTGCATTAAACCTAGAATAAGGTTCATTACCATTGTCTTTAGCTATAATCGATACAATTGACGAGGACACCAGTAAGAAACAAGATAAAAAGCAAACAAGTAAATTCTTAATTTGTTTTGATTTTAACATAATAAGCTCCTTTCTTCGAATTATGTTTACATTTTGAAACAGAAAATAATTAGGGAGTTCCTAATTAGTTAATCAATGTAAATCATCTATTCTATAAAGTTTAGAAGTTTCAAAATATTTTTACCAATTATTATTGATACAATCATTTTAGCTTCATCTTTTTCCTAGTATCTCTCTTTAATACTTATAGTATACAATATATGGATTTATAAGAGAATTCTTTTATTTAATTGTCCTTTACTAGATAAAAAACATTTAATTACTCAATTTTGTTAGCTTTAAAATTTCAGAAACCAAAATTGATGTAACTGCTAAAATTAGGAATAAGTGACAAAGTATAATACAAATGAACAAATTTTTAATTCACCTTGTTATATAATATCTTCAAATCCATTCCACACCGCTTTTCCGGTATAACCAGATGCTTGTTTTTTGCCTTGCAGCACTTCTAAGGCATTCAATGCCAGTGCTTCCTGTTCATATTCTCCTGCATAAATGGCAATCGGTGCAATCCATGCACACCGCTTTTCGATCTGATCAATAATATCTTGAAAACGAAGAAGTCCACCGGTCAAAACAATGCCGTCTACCTTGCCTTCCAAGACCGTACTCATGGAGCCGATTGATTTGCATACCTGATAGATCATGGCATTCCATACACGGACTGCTTTCGGATCACCTTTTTCAACAAGCTTATGAATCTCATCAGAATTGGATGTATTGAAATAATTAGAGAAACCTCCTGTCACACTGCACAAATTCATCATTTCTTCTTTCGGTCGATCCCATAAATAACGAACGATGTCCGTTACGGCCATGCTTCCCATGCGGGTCGGAGTAAACGGTCCGTCTCCACCACCGCCATCATTGCCATCGACCATTCTGCCATGATCATGAGCGGTAATCGTAATTCCTCCATCAATATGGCAAACGATCAAATTCAGATCTTCATAATTTCTGTGAATCGATTCAGCATATTTTCTTGCGACAGCCTTTAAATTCAAGGCATGGCATATCGCCCTTCGGTAGATTCCATCAATTCCGGTCACTCTGGCTAAATCTGAATATTCATCGACAACAGTCGGATCACTCATAAAGATCCTGCCGCCAAATTCTTCCTGGATCTTTTGAGCCATCTGAACGCCCAGCATGGAAGAATGATACAACCCACCTTTTGCTTCTTTTGTATCTTCAATCAGCTGATTATTCACTTCATATGTGCCGCTCGTCACAGAATAACAAGGGCCGCCGCGACTGGCAATCGCATCCAGATCATGCAAATCGATTTCATTCTTTCTAATAAACTCTTTGACAACTTCCATGCGATAGTCCAGCTGACCATTGATGGTCGGAAATTGTTTTAATATTGATGAATCATGAAATACATCTTCTGTGAACTGATTGTTTTGATTGATAAACAAAGACAGTTTTGTCGATGTCGATCCCGGATTGATGACTAATATTTTGTAATCTTTCATGCTTGAATCCTCCACAATTTCATAACTTCTCTTATCATCTCTTTCCAACTCTCAATTATACTCATCTCATTTTCATATTCCAAGTAATTCATTCCACTTCATTAAAAAAGGCATTCAAATGGTGATGGTTTGAATGCCTTTTCTTTTAGATTGAGAATAGATTAAGCTGCTTTAGACAAAAACATATCCTGCTTCTGATAACACATTTAATGCCTGATCGAAATTCTCTTTCTTTACCAAAATATAATCAGTATTATAAGTAGATACTGCAAATATTCCGATTTTGTTTTCAGCCAAGATTGTTGATAATTCAGATAAAATTCCGATTAACGAAAAATCAAGCACTCCTTGAATACGAAAACCTTTCCAACCGTCTTCTCGTTCAATCACACCTGTAGGAACTTCATTTGTCTGACAAACGAGTGAGATCTCCTCATCTGTTTTTCCGATGAAAAAGAAATCCGCCTTCAAATCAATCTCTGACAGAGCTGTAACTTTACAGACAGTCAAATCAAAATCAAGCTTCTTTAATTCCACTTCTTTTATCCA
This sequence comes from uncultured Erysipelotrichaceae bacterium, assembly GCA_964623925.1. Lineage (GTDB taxonomy): Bacteria > Bacillota_I > Bacilli_A > Erysipelotrichales > Erysipelotrichaceae > CATJXY01. The sequence goes on along the minus strand of CAZUVT010000054.1, from coordinate 8,696 downwards.
TGTTAAAATGTATTATTTCAAATGGCTTTCCATCCAATTTGTGATCTCTTGCAAGCGGCGAAGACGATGAGTCGGCTTACCGCTGCGGGATAATTCATGGTTCTCTCCTTTAAAGCCAACAAGCTTTGTTTCCACACCGCGGCACTTCATGACGGTATACATCTGAAGAGCCTCCGGCATCGGACAGCGCCAGTCATGAGTTGACTGCAAGAATAAAGTCGGTGTGACTGCCTGATTGATGTATTTGATTGGAGAACGATCCCAGAAAAGATCAAAGCAGTCATCGACATTTTCTACACCGAATTCAAATGGTGTGTCAACGCCATAATCGCTATAGATCATCTGAGCGATGCGATTAGAAACGGATCTTTGTGAGGCAGCAGCTTTAAAACGATCGGTATGGGTAACGATCCAGTTCGTCATATATCCGCCATAGCTTCCGCCGGTTACTCCTAATCTGGATGGATCAACTGATGGGTAAAGCTCTAAGACCTTATCTACAAATTTCATGATATCCTCATAGTCGGTAACGCCGTAATGATCCATATAATTGCAGAAATCATTGCCACGTCCATCTGAACAATGCGGATTGCAATACATGACAAAGTATCCCATGGATGCCCATGCCTGCATTTCATGGAAGAAGACTTCTCCATAGGCCGTCTTCGGTCCACCGTGAATATCCAAAATTGCCGGATAGGTCTTATTCGGATCATAATCTTTTGGTTTCAGGACCCAGCCGTAGATCGTATCCAGATTTTCAAATTCCAATCTTTCCGGTTTTGCCACATAGTGATCTTCCAAAAGCGGAACATTGATCTGAGTAAGAGGAATCAAAGCATGATCTTTTACCTCATAGACTTCCTGAAGTTTCTGATCTACCATGGCAATGACATAGAATCCCTGATCGCAGACGATCAGATCATCACATGATCCTTCAAAATCGATAACTGGATCAAGTGAAGTTCCTGTATATTCAAAGATAGGAGAACGGCTGTTTACCGTGTTCATCAAATAAACATGATCGCGATCTTTACAGAAATTCTTGACTCTGCCGAAGCGGCAATCACTACCTACACTATTATGCAGAGATCCTTCATTCTCAAGCAAGAGATTCATCTTGCCGTCCTTGAGTTCATAGAAGCACTTGCCTTCAATGCATGTTCCGTAAGAACCGATGACAACGATGCGATGCTGATGATAGAAAACACGACCGATCAGCATTTTCTCAGAATAGAGAAGCTCAACTTTCAATGTTTTCAGATTGATTTTCCAGATATTGCTCCAAAGGCCCTTCACTTCTGTGAAATCAACACCGGAAAAGATAAGTTCATCTCCGTCCACATCAAAAGATTCAACGTCGATCGTTAACGGAATCAGATCCCGGATCTCCAACGTTTTCTTATCAACTAAAAACAAAGAGTTTCGATTGCCGTTGATGATTCCTGCCCCATTGAAGAAGAATGGATATTCATCAAACAATAGATAATCTTCATCAGCTTTTTTCTTAGCCTCTTCTTCCAGGCGCTCTGTATAAGTAAGATGATGATAATTTGGATGACGCTGATTGATCGTTGCACTGACCAGATAATACTGATCATTATAATCCTGCAACGTATTCACATCTAAAGGCAGCTTAAATGCTTCCTTCATTTTATCTGAACCATCCGCATAGACAAGGCGTGTATGGATCGTGCGATCTTCCGGATCCCGTTCAACAAGAAGCATCCCTTCATCTACCACAAAACTGGTGCAGCGCTTTCTCCAATCTGCCCAGATCGACTGTTCCTTCGTGTTTGTGTCAATGGCGTGGATACGTTGTTGATAATCATTGTTTTTTAAGTCTGCGACTGTTTCTGTAAAAAACAGTTTTGTATGATCTTTTGAGACTTTCAAATCAGATAAATAATGATATTCTGTCATGTAATCTAAAGATATTGGTTTCATGTTTTTTCCTCCTGATATGACAGTATCATATCACTAATTCAAGTTACGGTCACGCAAAATCTCATCTGAATCAAAATTTATGAAGATGAAAAAAGAATGTAAAACAAGAATCCGTTTCACATTCCATATAAATTTCATAAAGAAATCTGCTTAAAACAAGCTTGATTCAGCCATGATTTTTGAAAGATCCCGGATGACTTCCCTGGCATTCTTCTCTGCCAAATCGGTAAAGATTCCTACAAGTAGCGGTTCTTTATCATATAAAACTGCCATAGAATGTTCGTACTTTTTGTATTCGCCATATTTCTGCGCTACGTCAAAACTGAATTGATTCGCCTGAATATATCGTCCTTTTGCCGCTCTTTTCATGTATTCAATAATTTTACGATATCTGTCTGAATTTTGAACAAGCTTTTTCATCACTTCCAGCATGATTGCCGCATTTGTCAGATTAGTAGTATAAAATTTTGGGGGAACTGGTTTTTTACTGAATCCTGCAAACCACTCGCGAAATGTTTCATGGGCAAACTGCTCATAGTATTCTCTCATCATATGATTGCTCGGATTATCGGAATAAACGATTGCCAGTTCCATGCATTCTCTTAAAGGAACGCGATCTCCGTACTGATATACATCATATAATGCCTTCTCGTCACTCTCTTCATAGTGCCGTTCAAGATACACCAATTCTGTATTTTCATTCACAATTCCTTTTTCTATTAAATCAGTCCATGCCATGCAAACCGGAACTTTAATTGTCGATGCGGCAAGATAGAATTCCTCTTCCCGATATAAATAAGTTTCCTCACTTACCGTGTTATAACAAAATAAGCTGACATGCTCTGAAATCTTATTGCTTTCTAAATAGACCTTGATTTTTTCCTCTAAATCAACCATGTTTACATTTCATCTTTCGCTTCAACAAATCGATAAGTGATTCCTTCCTGATAAAAGGAAAGCTTCATGATTTCTTCTTTATTTTTCAAATGAGCCACGACATTGACACGCTCATCCGCTTTTGAATCTTTCAGCACTACCTGCATCTCACCGCTGTATCGAAGATAGTTTTCATTATCGATCGTAATGGCACCGGCCTTTCTTTCTATGCAATGATGGCTTGGAATAATAGAGGCAAATTCAGCCATTTCTCTGCTTGATCTGCTTCTCAAAAAGGAAGAATTGGAATCATAGCGGAAAGTATGGTTTCCCAATACGATTTCCCGTTCTTGCTCTGTAGCACAATTTTCAAACACTACCGGAATTTCAATTTCCTGACAAGTAAGAAAATCATCAATTGCCTTAAGATTTCTCTCACTCATCCACTCATCTGCCAACAAGACGGCCTGCGCATGATAAGTGCAAGATAAATCAAGCAGCACCGATTCAACAGACTGCCAGCGGTGCGCTTCAATCGTAGGAAGTCCCAGATGAAGCGGTCCTCTTGGATGATCATAAGACGGAACACAGTAATAAACTAAAATGTTCCTTTTCTCAAAATAAGAACTCTGTTTTAATGCAAAATCCTGATCCAATCCGCTCTCTTCGCGAACATAGAAGTTATGACAGGCACGGATTGAAATATTCGGATCCAGCTGATAGAAAAAATCAAGATGTTCTTCCACTTCTTTTTCTTTATACATCGAAGCATTGATCACAAATCCCCTTAGTTCCAATGCCGTATAAAGTCTTTTTAACTGTTCAAAGCTATATCCGTAATCCAACCTCAAATAAGCGATATTGAAAGACTTCAACTGATCCATGATCTTGGCGTCATTCAAAGCTTCTTTGATGAAATTTCCTCCGATATCCGCAATCAGATCCAGATCCAATTCTTTAGCACAAGACGCCACTTCACTTAAAAATTCAATCTGTTCTGCTAAAGAAAGCTCCGGAAGATGAATCGAAGTAAACACTTCATCAATATGATATTTTTTCGCTAAAACAAGATACTCCCTCAAATTTTTCTTTGATTCTTTCCATGATTTCTCAGGATATGCCGCAATACTTCTCAACATGTCGATCACTCCTTTTTCATTTATTTTATCATAGTTGTCAAACTCCGAAAAGATAATTTCATCAGTTCCTATTCAGGGTTAAGACAATACTTCCTTTTAAGCAGACTTCTTGCAAAGCGTAACAATCAACGATATAATAAGATTGAGAAAATCACTAAAGAAAGGAGCTTTTTATGGAAAAATCAAAAGTTTATTTTACAAAGGACATTTCTTCCGATGGATTAATCAAAGTTTACAAGGCATTAAACTCTGAATTGAAAGGAAAAGTCGCTATTAAGATTTCAACCGGCGAACCTGGCGGTCATAATTTCCTTCAGCCTGAGTTGATCAAAGAATTAGTCAGCATGCTGAATGGAACGATCGTTGAATGCAATACAGCTTATGAAGGAAGGCGCTTCAAGACCGAAGATCATTTAAAGGCAATTGAAGAACACGGCTTCACCAAGATCGCACCATGCGACATCATGGATGCGGACGGTGAAATCGCTCTTCCGGTTGTCGGCGGCAAGCATTTGAATGAAAATTTTGTCGGTGCTCATTTGGCCAACTACGATTCCATGCTGATGCTTTCTCATTTCAAGGGACATGCTATGGGCGGATTCGGCGGAGCTCTTAAGAATATGTCGATCGGTGTTGCATCTTCCCATGGAAAAGCACATATCCATGGTGCCGGTGTCGCCGAAAACATTTGGACTGCCGATCACGATTCCTTCTTGGAAAGCATGGCAGAAGCAGATAAAGCAGTCATGGAATATATGGGTAAAGAAAATATCCTTTACATCAATGTTGCAAACAAATTGTCAGTAGATTGTGACTGTGACAGCCACCCGCATGATCCGGAAATGGCGGATATCGGTATTTTTGCCTCTACAGATCCGGTTGCCGTCGACAAAGCTTGTGTTGACGCGGTCTACAATTCACCGGATACAGGTAAGAAAGCCTTAATCGAGCGTATGGAATCAAGAAACGGAATTCATACAGTAGATACAGCTGTTGCCCTTGGATTGGGTTCAACTGAATACGAGATCGTCACATTGGACTGATTGAACAGATTTAAAGATTGATGTTGGAATCTTCCTCATCAATCTTTTTTTGTATCAATTTAAATATTGAAAATAAGCAGATCATCAATTAGAATAAGCGTATACTTCAGAAAGGAAAAAATCATGAAAAATGAAATCTGCGGAAAGACCGCATTAATAACCGGCGGAGGAGCCGGCCTCGGCAAAGAAATCGCTATCCACCTTTCAAAAATGAAAGTCAATCTCATTCTTTGCGGAAGAACTAACTCAAAGCTAGAAGAAACAAAACAAATCTGTGAAAAGAACGGAGTTCATGTCACTTGTTTCCAAGTGGATCTGAAATTTGAAAATCAGATCAAAGCAATGTTTGATCAAATCAATACTCTTGATTATCTGATCAACAATGCCGGAATTCTGGATGCCACACCCTTTGAAGAAACAGCAGTTGAAACAATGGATGAAATCTACTCAACCAATGTCAGAGCGCCTTTCATTGTATCGCAATGTGCCCTGCCCTTGCTTAGAAAATCAGATTGTCCGACGATCATCAATATAGGCAGTGTTGTCTCCAATCATGGATATGTCAATCAATGTGCCTATACCACCAGCAAGCATGCCTTGCTTGGTTTGACAAAAGTCATGGCAAAAGAGCTCAGCAAAGAAGATATCCGCGTTCATATCCTATGCCCGGGTGGAATCTATACAGAAATGATTGCCAAGGCAAGACCAGATCTGGCCGGTCAGCCTGTCATCATGCCGGAAGATATTGCCGATATCATTGAGTTTATCTTAACCCATCGCACCAATGCCATCATCGATCAGATCAACATTCATCGCTATGGCAAGGAACCTTTCCAATAAAATCAAAGCTTTCATTCTTGTCGAATGAAAGCTTTTTTTATCTGAAAACAATATTCAATAAGCCGGAAATACTATCTATTGATACAAATTATCTTTTTTTGAAAAAGAGTTATTCTATCTATTTTAAACTTTTTTTGTTATAATATCACTCTGTAGGAAAGGAGCGATTTATGTTAAAAAAATTCATAAGTTATTATAAGCCGCATAAAAAATTGTTCTTTTTAGATATGTGTGCTTCACTATTTATCTCTGTTATCGGCATGCTTTATCCGATCATAACAAGAAAAATGCTGAATGAATGGATTCCTGATCAAAACATTCGAAACATTGTTTTATTTGGAAGCCTCTTATTCTTTCTTTATTTTATAAGAATGTGTCTTCGATATTTTGTCCAATACTACGGACATGTTATGGGAGTCAAGATACAGGCACAAATGCGAAGCGATTTATTCAATCATCTTCAAAAACTGCCTTATTCATACTATGATGAACATGAAACCGGAAAGATTATGTCAAGAATGACCAACGATTTAATGGATGTTTCAGAACTGGCTCATCATGGTCCGGAAAATTTCTTTATCTGCGGCATCATGATCGTCGGATCATTCTGTTACTTGGCATCCATCAACTTCTATCTGACCATGATTATCTTTGCCTGTATTCCGCTTCTTGCCGTAATCACATTGATTATGAGAAAGAAAATGAATATGGCCTTCATGGAAAGCAGAAAAGCCGTTGCCGAGATCAACGCTTCATTGGAAAGCAGCATTTCCGGAATCCGCGTTACCAAAGCTTTTACAAATTCTCAGGAAGAATCAAAGAAGTTTGAAGCAGGCAATTCTCTTTATGTCAAATTCAGATCAATTGCGTACAAAGCCATGGGACAATTCCACTCTTCCACAAGCTTTGTAACCGATATCTTCAATGTTGTTGTTTTGATTGCCGGCGGTATCTTCCTGTATAACGGAGTGATCAATTACGGGGATTATTCAACTTTTATTGTTTCAGTCAATCTGTTCATCTCTCCTGTCACGACTTTGATCAACTTTGTTGAACAATATCAAAATGCATCGACCGGATTCCAGCGCTTTCTGGAAATCATGAACCAGCCTGTTGAATCCACACATGAAAATGCACATGATATCCATGGGTTTGAAGGTGAAATTACATTTGACCATGTCAATTTTCATTATAACGAGGAAAAAGAAGTTCTCAAAGATATCTGCCTGAATATCAAAAAAGGGCAGACTTTGGCTCTTGTCGGACCATCCGGTGGAGGAAAGACAACGATCTGTCATCTGATTCCAAATTTCTATCATGTTTCTGAAGGAACGATCAAAATCGATGGTATCGATATCAATGATATTACATTTGAATCGCTTCGAAAAAATATCGGTATCGTTCAGCAGGATGTCTTCCTGTTCAATGGAACGATGAAAGAAAACATTCTCTACGGAAGGTTGGATGCGAGCGATGAGGAAGTCATTGAAGCAGCGAAGAGAGCTAACATTCATGATTATATCCTGACTCTTCCAAATGGCTATGAAACACAGATCGGAGAAAGAGGAGTCAAGCTCTCAGGCGGTCAAAAACAGAGGCTTTCCATTGCCAGAGTCTTCTTAAAGAATCCATCTATTCTCATCTTGGACGAAGCAACAAGCGCCTTGGACAACACAACCGAGATCCTCATTCAGCAGGCTCTTGATGAATTATGCAAAGGTAGAACAACGCTGGTGGTTGCCCATCGTCTATCTACAATTAAGAATGCTGATGAAATTGTGGTTATTGCCAACGGTGAAATCAAAGAAAAAGGTTCGCATGATGAGCTTCTGCAAAAGGAAGACGGCATCTATAAAAACCTATATTCACTGCAATTCAGAGATAAGGATTCCAATATCGTCTTCAATCACGATTTGATGAATTCGTAATCATGATTCAAAAGCTGATAAAAGGGACTATTGCTTATCTGCACAGTCCCTTTTTTAATCATTATATCACCAATTTTAACATTATTAATAAATCTAGTTTTTGCTTTTCCGATATTGGATCACAAATAAAACTAATTCCATGAAAGTTATCAGAACGCGGATGCTTCCACTTTTGAATGGAGCTGATGCAGACCATATCAAAAGAAGAAAAGCTCTTTTTTCTGCCATAATCAAATACGGAGAACCGGATGGAAACAATGCAAGATGTGATATTTCCATGATATCTTTCGTACAATTTTCACAGCCATTCATGAAATAATCAAGGAACATTGGGTAATAAACAAATACTGAACAAATATCCACACATAATAAGATAATCATTAAAATGAAAGTTTTTTTATATTTCTCTTTTACTTGAAACCAAAACACCATCAATAAAATGATGATCGATAATCCCTGTCTCACAGCCATCGGAGCAAATAAGACAAAGGTACTTTCAATAAGCGGATGTGTTATTGTCCAGCAAATATTATATATGGTTATCGCATGAATAAGAATTTTTGATGTAATCACGATCAATGACAATTTCTTCTTTTTTGCAAGCACCGATATAAATAACAGGAAAACTAAGAACACCTCAAAGATACTGAGGATCGAATAGGCAGAATATGGCACATCCATCATCTATCAACTCCTTTTGTTGGTTGCTTGAAACTCCCTTATTTTAATTACATTATAGGACAGATCATTCTTAAAAGATAGCTCTACCTTTTAATATTTCATTAGTCGTTCAAAAGCCAATTAAAAACATTCCGATTCTAGATGAAAAGAATGTTTTTGTGTTAAGACTGTTTTTTTACTTTACCATAGTATAAAAAGAATAACGAAAAAAAAGAATCCAAATGGATTCCAGAGATAGGGGG
>CAZUVT010000053.1:0-12381 GCA_964623925.1 uncultured Erysipelotrichaceae bacterium | reverse complement strand
AAATTACTCCGGCTTTGCACTGCACTTTTTCATAAGGCAAGGCAATCACTCTTTTTACCAAATATTCATTCTTCTCTTCCAGATAAATAATAACGATATCATTGTGCTGGATACCTGAAAGATTCGTAAACAGAATATCCGCCACCCCTAGATCCTGATCAATAAGAGTCGGATACATCGAATCCCCCTGCACTTTTACAGGCCGGACAACAAAATGAAAACATAAAGTCAATACGAGATATGTTAAAACAAAAATCTTGATAATATCTAATGCTTCGGCTAACAGTTTTCCTAAAAAAGTTGTGGGTTCTTTTCTTTCTCTTTTTAATTTTCTCATAAATACCTCTTATTGAACATTCAATGTAAACACATTTTACTCCTATTCTATCCTTTTTACAATAATTACTAAATATGAAATCCGATATACGACAAGAAGCCGGATCAACCGGCTTCTTATTGTGATTAACGAACTTCTTTGATACGTGCAGCTTTACCAGAACGACCGCGCAAATAATACAATTTGCTTCTTCTGACTTTACCGCGCTTCAAGACAACGATCTTATCAATGATCGGAGAATGAACTGGGAATGTTCTCTCAACACCTACCTGTGAAGAAATCTTTCTGACAGTAAATGTTTCAGCGATTCCCTTTCCGCTGCGAGCAATTACAACACCTTCAAAGGCCTGAATACGACTCTTATCTCCTTCTTTGATCTTAACGTCAACACGTACCGTGCATCCCGGTCTAAAATCAGGAACATCGTTACGAAGCTGATTCTGAGTGATTTCGTTTACTAAATTCAAATTCATCTTCTTAATCTCCTTTTTCTATCATTTAATCATTGGCTCATTCGTATTATTTACCAGCGGAACCATGATGCTATATAAAGCTTTAATAATATACCATAAAATCTTTAACAAATCAATCCTTTTTTGTATATTCCGGTCATTTAAAACAAGCTCGATCTTATTGCTTGTTTTCTTCTTTCAAAATATCCAGCATTTCGATCTCTTCTTTTGTGAATAACCGATCTTCCAAAAGATCGGGACGATATTTTAATGTCTTTCTAAGACTCTCATTCAAGCGAAATCGACGGATATTTTCATGATGGCCCGACAACAGTACTTCCGGGACACATTTCCCATCATATTCAACCGGATGGGTGTACTGCGGATATTCTAAAAGCCCGTTTTCAAAGCTTTCGTCTTCATGCGATGCCTGTGTGATGACACCATCCACCAAACGGACGATCGCATCAGTAATGACCATGGATGCCACCTCTCCCCCGGTTAAAACATAATCACCGATACTCATCGATTCATCAACATAATCCAAGATCCTCTCATCAAACCCCTCATAATGTCCACAGATCAAAATAATATGCTCTTTTTTGACATATTCACGGGCAATCGACTGCTTAAATACATTTCCCACCGGAGAAAGAAGGATCACATAGGATTTTTCATTCCGTACGCTTTTTAAAGCATCTAAAACCGGCTGACACTGCAGGATCATCCCCTGTCCTCCGCCGAAAGGATAATCATCAACACGATGATGCTTGTCTTTCGTAAAAGATCGGATATCGACAGTTTCAATCTCTGCCAGATTTTTAAGCCTTGCTTTTTTCATGATCGAAGTGTTTAAAAATCCTTCAAACATTTCCGGAAATAGAGTTAAGATCGTGATTCTCATATCAATCCCTCGATCACATGAATCATGATCATTCCTTCTTCCAAATTTACTTCTTTTATAAAAGAAGGCACATACGGAACCAGAATATCTTTATTTTCTGCCTTGATCCTCAGACAGTTATGGGCACCGGTTTCCTCGATATCGACCACAGTCCCAAGAAGATGTCCAGACTCGTCTGCCACTTTCAATCCTTTCAGTTGAAAATAATAATACTCCCCTTTTTTCAGCGCCGGAATCTGATTCTTATCAAAATAGATAAAGCAGTGTTTAAACTTTTCAACAAGATTAATATCTTCGCAATCTTTAAAAACGATCAAAACTGTTTGTTGCTGCATTCTGAAGGAAGAAATCGTAAAAGAAAGCAATTCTTCTTGGTATTGAACATAAACGGTATTACCTTTTTTAAATCGCTGAGACGGAAAGCCGCTCAGGCTTTTCACCTTAAGCTCTCCTTTTAAACCGTGAGTACCCACGATTTCTCCGATACAGATCGTTTCCATAATTTCACTCCTTTACCTAAGAAAAAGGATGCAAATCGCATCCTAATAAGACTCAAACTTAATCGTGATCTTTTTATTACCAATGCGAGAAGCGATACTCATCATCTGACGAATAGCACTCGCCATCTGTCCCTGACGACCAATTAAACGAGCAACATCTTCACTATCTGCATAAACATAGAGAAGAACTTCATTTTCATTCAAGCTCGGCATCGTCTTTACAGAAATCTTTTCTGTATTAGAGACCATCGGTTCGATCAAGTTAAATAAAACCTGCTCCAATTCGTTCATAACTATTTAGCGCTCTTTTCGTCATGGAAGCGTTTCATAATACCCTGCTTTGACAAGATATTGCGAACTGTATCAGACGGCTGAGCTCCATTATTCAGCCACTTCATTGCCAATTCAGCATCAAGAGTTACTTGAGCCGGAACGGTAGTCGGATTGTATGTTCCGATCGTTTCAATAAAGCGTCCGTCTCTTGGACTTCTTGAATCAGCTGCTACAATTCTATAGAAAGGTGCTTTTTTCTTACCCATTCTTTTTAAACGTAATTTTACTGCCATATTTAATTCCTCCTGTTTTTCAACGTCTCTTATTATACAGAACAAAAGATAAGGTGTCAAGTATTTTTACTTAACACCTTTCATTAATTTTATTCTTCCTCATCGTCGTAATCAGCAGCACCTTTTTTGATATATACATCTCGCGGTTTACTTCCATTTGCCGGACCGATTATTCCCCTCTCTTCCAGGATATCGATCAGTCTAGCTGCACGGTTATAGCCGATGCCGAATCTTCGCTGTAGCAAAGAAGTCGAGGCTTTCTGTTCCTTGATCACATATTCCTTTACTTCCTCGTAAAGGGGATCATCCTGCGGATTTACAAATCCGGAAGATTCATTGTTGTCGACCGCTTCTAAACGAATGAACGCATCTTCGTACATCGGTGGCCTCTGATTGGCACAGTAATCTGCAATTTTTGCAACTTCTTCATCGCTCATATAAACTCCCTGAAGACGAATTGCGGAAGGTTCTCCGATCGGCATATAAAGCATATCACCATATCCCAAGAGGCGTTCAGCTCCGACTGTATCCAAAATCGTTCGGGAATCCGTTCCGCTGGAAACAGCAAAGGCGATTCGGGATGGGATATTCGACTTGATCACTCCGGTGATGACATCTACTGACGGACGCTGTGTCGCAACGATCAGATGGATACCGGCCGCTCTTGCCAACTGCGTGATTCTTTGAATGCTCTGCTCTACTTCTTTTCCGGCACTGATCATCAGATCGGCAAGCTCATCGATGATCACAACAACATATGGCATAGGCTTCAGATGCTCTTCCGGATGAGCGGCCAGCTTTTCGTTATAAGTCGCAATATTTCTTACTGCACACTGACTGAACAGATCGTAGCGATGATCCATCATCTCTACAACGACTTTCAGTGCTCTTGATGCTTCTGCGGCATCATTGATAACAGGTCCGATCAAATGCGGGATCTTAGCATACTGAGCAAATTCCACCTTTTTCGGATCGACCAATAACAATTTTACTTCATCCGGTTTTGTCCTTAAAAGAATGGAAGAAATAATCGTATTCATACAAACTGATTTACCGGATCCGGTTGCACCCGCAATCAAAAGATGCGGCATTTTATTCAATTCACAGAAAACTGCTCGTCCTAAAAGATCTTTACCCAATACGATCAACAGCTTGTTGTCTGCTTTATTGGATGGAATCTCATCAATACATTCGGCCATGGCAACCGGTGTTGTCTCGACATTCGGAATCTCGATTCCCACTGCATTTCTTCCCGGGATCGGAGCTTCGATACGAATATCTCTGGCTACCAATTCCATTTTGATATTATCTTGGATCGACAAGATCTTGCTTACTTTAACAGTTGAATCCGGACGAATTTCAAATTTAGTAACAGCCGGACCGATATGAGTGGCAACCAGTGTTGCAGGAATACCGAAATTACCGAGAATTTCCAATAGCTTCTGCCCTTTGACAGCTGCTGCATTGGCATTTGTCTTGGACTTTCCTTTTGCCGAGGAAGACGGCTTGCTCAAGAATGAATGCGGCGGAAGGACATATTCCTTCATTTCCTTAGTTTCTACTTGGGTTCCGTTATTTTCCTCATCGGATAGCTCTGCTTTTATCGGCTGCTGCACAGCAGGCTCAGGCTCGCTCTTAACAACAGGTTCATGTTCAAACGCAGGCGTAGGCTTAGAAACCTGTATATTTTTCTTGGTCTTGCTTTCTTTCGGCAGATCTGCTTTCTGTTCGGTCTGAATGGGTTCAAGTTTAACGGCAACTTCCTCATCCTCTTCACCGCTGTCCAGATCCATAAAAATAGATTTGCTCTTCTTAGGCTTTTCTTCCAGATCGATCGTCACAAATTTTTTCGCAGGTTCTTTGAATTGAGCTTCATCCAAAATCGGATCTGTCTTCTTTGATTCAAGCTGCTTTGTCTTTGATTTGGACTGAGCCGGCCTTTTGAATAAAGCTTTCATCTCTTCGATAAAACGGCGATATGTTTCTTTTTTGATCAATAAAAGAAGACACAAAACAAACAACGCTACAATGATAATGATCGTTCCGATGCGATCTACTAAAAGGCTCAAAACCGAATACATGAAAGCGCCCGCAATTCCCCCTTGTGCCGGCAAAGTATTATGGAAGATCTCACTGGCATGAGTTATGTAATAAGACAGAACATCCCATCCCAATAAAGTCGAATCAGCCGGTATTGCACTCCATAAGATAAGCGCAAGAAACAAAATCATAACAGCTAAAACCGTACGACTTCTCAGATTAGGAATGCTATTTCTAAAAGGAATCCAAATACCGAATGCCAGAAGCAGACCAAAAAGGACTCCATAATAGGATCCGACTAAGAACCGTCCTATATTTGATAAAGACTCACCAACAAAGCCTTGTTTCAAAAGAGCGATCAAAGCCAACACGATGATTCCCAAAGCCAAAATATACATCACGATCTCGTTTTCAAGTTTTAATTCTTTCTTTTTACTCTTTTTCTTACTTGCCATACTACCCCTTCATTCACTCTGTCACATTGATTTCAATGATTACCGGAAGGATCATTGGTCTCTTTCCGGTTTCTTTTAATACATAGCGGACGATTCGATCTTTCGCTTCCATTCTCGCCGCGACATTTTCATATCTTCTTTCTGCAACCAATTCATTGATCGCTCTTTCCATGATATTTCCGATTTCTTTTAAGATGTAGTCTGCATCTTTCAAATAAATCACACCTCTGGACTGAATATCCGGCCCGCCGATCACTTCTTTTGTCTGGTGATTGATCACAACTCCGACTATGATCGCGCCATCTGTAGATAAAATATCCCGATCACGCAACACCATTCCGCTTGCGTCCAAATTGTCATTTCCGTCGATCATGACCTCCTCCAGAGGAATGATCTCAGAAACATCTTTGAGGACTCCGCCTTCAAATCTTGCAACCTGACCATTATCTAAAACCAGGATCCGATCTGCTGTATAACCGGTATTGAAGGCGATATTGGCATTGGCTACCAGCTGTCTGTATTCTCCTTTGATCGGAATGTAGTACCGCGGTTTAAATAGATAAAGCATCATCTTGATGTCTTCGACGGATGCATGCATGGAATATACTTTTTTAGGATCAAGCGATCTTACACGAACGCCATCCTTGTAAAGTTCATTTTCCATATTGGTAGCTTCTCTTTCCGTTCCCGGCACGATCGGAGAGGCAATGATCACCGTATCTGTATTTTTCAATTCAAGTATATTGTCTTCAGAAATAGCCACTTTATTCATAATATTAAATACCTGCTGGCCATTTCCCGAAACAATGACAACGACATCTTCCAAGTTATTTGTAAACTTAGATTTGGCAATATCCAAGCCAATCGGAATATGATAATATCCAAGCTTTTCTACATTGGTTAAGATCGTCTTCAATTGATCATTGTAGAAATAGACTTTACGATCAAATTTATTCGCAAGTTCAATGATTTCAATGATCCTGAAAAGATTTTGTTCATAGCAGGTAATGATAATTCGTCCCTGCGCATCCTCAAAATAGGGTTCAATAATATCGGTGATCCGATGATTCGGATTTGTATGCCCTTGACGATCTACTCCTTTCGATTCACATAATAATGCAAATACCCCTTTTCTTCCGATTTCGGCTAAAGTCACGATATCGCAATTATAGGCTTCATTTGAAATATCATAGTCGATGATAAATTCACTTGTGAAAACAATATATCCATGATCGGTATCAATTGCCACTCCAAAACTATCGGCAATGGAATGAGTCATTCCAAATGTTCTGATATTGACTCCGTCCACTTTGAAAGATGCGGTTCTTTTCACCCGATGAACTTTTATTCCTTCAATGCCCTCTTCCTTACACATCTTTTCAATCAATGAAGCGGTCAAAGAAGTAGAATAAATTTCCGGCCGGATATGTTTCAGCAAATATGGCAAAGCAGCCATGACATCATCATGTCCATGCGTAATAAATACGCCTTTGATCCGATTCTTGTTTTCTATCAAATAATGAAAATCCGGAATAATGACTTCAACACCTAATTGGTCTGATTCAGGATACTTGATTCCTGCTTCCACAATGAAGATCTTATCATTGATTTCAACAACGGTCATATTTTTCCCATCTTCATCCAAGCCACCCAAGGCAAAGATTTTAATCTGATCCATTTTGTACCTCCTTTTTGTCCCATTTCAAATAATTCGGACACTTATTTCATTATCTTCTTCATGAAATTCACTGCATTTTTCCAACAGATCATTTCAACTTCTTCCTCACTGAATCCCACCTGTTTTAACGATCTGACAAGATTTTGAATCATGGATGCATTGCGAAGATCATCCGCCATAGATGAATCTCCGTAATCTCCTAAAAAATCCATAAAATCCATGCCTATGGCAACATGTTCTGATCCGATCAGATCGGCAATATGGCGGGCATGTCTGGCCAGATTAAGGCTGTTCCGCTTATTTTCATCATCACTGATAAAATTGCGGGCACCATTTAATCCGATCAATCCGCCTTTCATTCCCAATGCCCTGATCTGCTGATCCGTCAGATTCCGTTCAACATTGCATAGCTTTCGGGCATTGCTGTGCGTCGCTACGACCGGCATAGAAGAGACATCCAGAATATCCCAGAAAGTTCTTTCGTTGTTATGCGAAACATCGATCATCATTCCGATCTCATTCATCCGTCTGATTGCTTCTTTTCCCTTTTCACTCAATCCTCTGAGTGGATTCCCTTTGACTCCTGTCGCCAATGAATTTTCATCATTCCAGCAAAGTGACGCCAGCCGGACTCCTTGTTCATAGAGCCAATCGATTTTCTCCGATACCTGATCCCGAATGCCGCACATGCCTTCCACACTCATCATCATATTCAGTTTCTCTTCACATAAATCATCCGGATGCAGAATCAAAGAAACCCGGTCTCTGTTCTTTTCAATTTCTGTTCGTGATGCACGGACCATATCCTGCATTCTCTGCCAGTTTTCTGTCCCGACAAAATAGCTTGCCGCCGCAACACCTTGTACCTCGCCCTTGGCAAGTTTAT
Organism: uncultured Erysipelotrichaceae bacterium; assembly: GCA_964623925.1. Lineage (GTDB taxonomy): Bacteria > Bacillota_I > Bacilli_A > Erysipelotrichales > Erysipelotrichaceae > CATJXY01. The sequence continues at coordinate 4,563 of CAZUVT010000053.1, read as the reverse complement.
CAAGATGTCTGGTTTTCAACGGTTCTTTATTTCCGTTTTCTATCTGTTCAAGGATATCATATCCGATATCTGCATGTAAATCAAAAACTTTCATTTTTCTCCTCTTTCTGTAGCTGTTCAACCAGCCAATCATATACAACGATCATAGAATAACTGTCCAATCCGCAATAAGAAAGCAGATCTTCCCTGATTTTTTCTTGATCGCCCTTATTTTCGCAAAGATGACGCCACGCATCGACAGCCATCATTCCATCATGAATTTCCAAATTCTGATAAGTCAGATCCGGATCACAAATTGGAAGCAGTACTTTTAATGACGAGTATCCCCGCATTCTCAGATCATATACCGTTCCGTTTTGAAATGGAATGCTTAGATCGATCATTCGATCACAGAAATCATGCAACTTATCTGCATATTGCGGAAACTGCTCAGCCAGTTCCAAAAGTCGTAGCTTTTCCGCTCCATCAGCATTAAACGCAATGATGCTTCCGGATGAAGGAAAATCTTCAATCAGATGTTTTATGAATTCTTCCCGGCAATCATGCACCCCTAAAAATTCTCTATGCTGAATTTTACCATTCTCATCCATGATATGTAAAGAATATTGAAAAGGAACTTTACAATAAGGCTTCAATCCAAAATACGGCGGAATTACATAGGATTCCCATTCAAAATCAATAAAAGAATATGGATAATTCCAAGACTGAAGCCAGCTGTTCAAAGATAAGAAATCAACATAAAGTCCATCTGGACTCTTTCCTGCCATGATTTGGGCATACTGCATTTTAGTCCCTTCCAATTTTGTCAGATCAGCATCCTTCAATCGCTCTCTGCCCTGTTCCTTCATCTCATTTTTATATCGGGAAGAACTCAAAGTCAGGATCGAATCATCAGGAAGTTCTTGCTCACTTTGAAAACAGAAATCGTAATAAGCACATTTATTTCTACGGATACAATTCTTATTTTTTGCACTGAGAGGAATCAGAGCCTCATAACAGCGCTTCATTTCTTCAAGAACATGGGTCAGATCGCGGATATTCTTTTTCACATTCTCACTCAAGGTTCCCTTTTCCGGATCATCTTGGACATAACAAGATAAAGTGAACAGCTGCTTTAGATCTAAATAATCTTCATACAAATAGCCACCATTTAGACGAATCACATAGACATTATCTACAGACAGCCCATTTTTTTCTAATACCCAGCAGTTATCAGCATAGTATTGAATATCGTCCAAAGAAGAATGAGAAACCATAGACAAGAAATAAACATCCCATCCTTCTACACTTTTATGCATGAAAGGAATTTTAACGCGCAAATCTTTATATTCAAAACGTACTTTGCTTAACCATTCATATTCTTGACACAGCTTCACAGATTTGGAAGCATCCATCCCTCTTTCACCGATAAAGAGATTTTCTGCATTTAATCGTTTTGCGATGAGAATGCTCAATCCTTCTTCCAGATGGTTATAAGCAATAAAGGGACTTCTTTCCCCATGTGCATTCAGCCAAAAAGATTTAGGACAAGCCATATATTTTTTAATATCTGAAATATGGAACATAAAAATAACCACCTTAGAATATTATAACATAAAAAAGCCAGAATCTGTATCGATTCTTAGCTTAAATCTAGTTTCTTTTTAATTTGATCTGACCAAAGAAAGTTTTGATTTTTTCCCATTCAAAGCCGCAGTAAACGATCAAAATAATAAAGCAGATAAGCACATATCTGGGTTTGGTTTCCATAAACAGCTGCAAAAGAAAATATCCGACCAGATTCAGCTGCATAAAAAGAGAGGTCCTATCCATATCTTTTCTTTTCACATTAATTATGGATACAATGAATGAAATGATTAAAATAACGAAAATATAACCTTTTTCGTAGATGCGGATCATTTGAAAATGATGATAAATAAAATCTCCCAACCCATTTGTGCTGTGTGTCCTTCCCGGTGCGATCCCATTAATTAAATCCGGATCGTTCCTAAACTGTTCGACCGTGATCCCATTATCAGGCATAATATAGCTCATCGTCTCAAAATCCGGATCGACCCATGTATTGCAGAGCTTGTTTTTCATGAAAGAAAATAATTCTTTCGGATCTTGATAAGTTTTAAGCGCATTTAATATCCTGACATTATTTAATTCTTTGACCGATTCCTTGTCATAATTGCTGTCAATCAACTGATCTAACGAATACGAATCATATAAACCTGCATCGCCATTTGAATTATAATTCAAGCCGATGCTGATCCATGTATTGCTTGGCAGGGAATACTGCGGAAGCTGTGCATTAAATTTTTTATTCAACGATGTTGTGCATACACTTGATGGAAGCATAAAAAAGAAAATCATCACACCTATCAATCCAATGATCCTTTTGTTGCTTCTTACAAACATAATGACGGCAATACATGCTGCAATAAACCAGACAACGGCCGTTGCCCTGCTCATGTATGCAAATGCTAATAAAATGGCGATTCCTGCACCTTTTACCCAGAATCCCTTTAAATTTATTCCGATTGTTAAAACCAAAGAAATAAAGAATAAAGACAATGTATCTCCATAGATGACAAAATCTAAAAAATAAGACGGAATGAAAAGATTGAGAAGAATTGCCGTGAATAATCCACTTTCTTGTCCCCTCAACTTGAATGCATTGAGTGAAAAAAGAAGAAATGAAATCTGAATCAAAACCGCATTGAAATGATAATAGCAGGAATAGCGAGATTCAAAGAACTTCATCGGCCAGTAAAAGAAATAATAAAATGAAGATAAATGGCTTTGAACATTCAGATATCCACCCTGTAAGATCGGTGTATAATCATCTGCGAGAACCAAATCATTGATAGAATAAATCAAAGCTGCCTGATCAGAAGTGGGTCCCGTAATAAAAGAAGAGTTAAGAAAGATTCTTGCCAAAAGACAAAAAGCATGGATGGCAAGGATCATATAAAATGATCTTTTTTTTGACCATTTACAATCGGAAAAAAGAAAATAACTCATCAAAAACAGACATAATGAGATAATAAAAATCAAGATGTGATTCTTAAAATAAACAGGATAATAACCTTGAATCAAAAAAACAGAAGCATAAATATTTAAAATCAGGATTGCAAAAACGATTATTGAAAACAGAGCATTTTCTGCTCTGCATAAGAAATTTTTCATTATTTGCCAAAACTGATCGGCAGCATCGCCGCTCCGATAATACCCGGCTCTTCCAGTTCTGCTTCTTTGAATTCGATATCCCGCATCTTCTCATGAACGATTTCTTTAAAATTCTCAATGACTTTCGGCAAAAAAGAATCCTTTGATTTCATCATTCCGCCACCGATCACAAAACAGTCCGGATCTGCAACATGGGCAATCAAGCTGTACATGACAGCCAGATCAGCACAGGCCTCCTCTACGATCTTCTGAGCTTCCCCATTTCCTGTTTCTGCAAGCGCAAAAACATCTCCGGCATGCTTGATTTCTTCTTTTAATACCGCCTTCCCTTTTCTGGTAAGTGCCGGCCCGCTCGCTTCACACTCAATACTTCCGGCATTCAGATGACTGATCTTTTTGCGGTTTCGGTCAATGATCATATTTCCTATTTCTCCGGCATGACCATGTTTTCCGGATAAAACTTTACCATTGATGATCAAAGCTCCGCCGATTCCGGTAGAAAGCGTTGTATAATATACGATTCCCTTTCCTTTTCCGGCACCGACTAAAGCTTCCGCAAGCCCTGCCACATTTGCATCATTATCCATATAAACAGGCATATTGAATTCCCGGGTCAGTTTTGCTGTAATCGGAAATTCTTTCAATGCCGGAATATTCGTTGACAAGACCATCACTCCCCGTTGTGTATCGACCGGTCCGGGAACTCCGATACCAATGCCATAGCATTCTTCATAGTTTGGGATCTGCTTGATCAAGGTAACAATATTACTCATTATGATTTCTGCGGACTCAGAGGCATAGGAAGGCCCCTTAACCTGATTGAGAATTTCTCCATCTGAGGTAACTTTTGCGACACGAACATTCGTTCCGCCCAGATCGATTCCAAGATATGTTTTCATAAAAATCCTCCATTTTTATTTATTATATCATATTCCCGGAATGTTCTGACATCTAATTTTCTAATAAAAAGATTCATGCATAAAAATCATGAATCGTTTTGATTACTTTCTGGATTTCTGCTTCTTTTATGTCATAGTAAAGCGGTAGTCGAAGAAGGCGCTCGCTTTCGATTGTCGTATAATTATCTTCTCCGAAGAATCTGCCGCATTGCTGCCCCTGCTTTGATGAGTGAAGCGGCTGGTAATGAAAAACAGCCTGAATCTCATGTTCTTTTAAAAATCGGATCAGCTCAGTTCTTTCACCTTTATCTTTCACTCGGATCGCAAACATATGGGCATTATGACTGCATTCGCTTGGAACAAAAGGAATATCGATTTTTCCTTTGACTTTCAAATCAAATAAACCTTGATAATAGGTATTCCAACTCTTCAGGCGATTCTCATTGATCTCTTCCGCATGAAGAAGCTGCCCGTACAGATACGCAGCACT
>CAZUVT010000052.1:0-12811 GCA_964623925.1 uncultured Erysipelotrichaceae bacterium | reverse complement strand
TTCATGAAGAATATGAAAAAACAGTTGCCGGTTTGTTTGAAAATTCATTGATGATATTTTCAGCAGATAAACTGAATGATACATATTATATTGAAAATACAAGAAATAAAAAAGATTTTAAAGTTGATGTAGAGAGACTTGAAGATATTGAAAAAGCATTGAGCAAAACTTTGATTTAAAGGCTTTATAAGGAGGAAAACAATGGATTATAAAGTATTGATTATAACACATGGGAGATTTTGTGAAGAAATCATAAAAAGTGCAGAAATGATTACGGGAAAAAATGATAAGCTGATCCCGATTCCACTTCTGGCAGAGGATGATCCGCTGAGTTTTTCAGATAAAATCAGAACTGAAATCGAAAAAATAAAAGACCATCCGTTTATCGTGATTTGCGATATATTGGGTGGAACTCCTTTTAATAGCTCGTCCGGGTTACTGAGAGAATATAAGTATAATATTGTAACCGGTTTGTGTTTGGGAATGCTGTTGGAATTGGCTTTTTTGGAAACAGATGATATGAATGAAGTGGCTGAAAAGATGAAAGAAATATCACAGAATTCTGGACATATTTTTAACAATGGCAGCTTTGGCGGTGAGGGTGCATGAGTGTTATTGTAGTGGCGCTTGGTGGAAATGCATTGGAAAAGAAAGGTGAAGTGGCGGATGGCGCAAATCAGCTGAAAAACATAAAAAAAGCTATAAAGAGTATTGCAGATTTAATTGAAATGGGAAATCAGGTTGTCATTTCACATGGAAATGGACCCCAGGTGGGGAGATTAATGCTTCAAAATGAAGCGGCAAAAGAAATCACACCGCCTTTAACACTGGATCTGCACGGGGCTGCCACCCAGGGAATGATCGGATATCATATCCAGAATGCATTGAAAGAAGAATTGAATAGAAGAAATATCCAGAAATCAGTTTGCACTGTGATTACACAGGTTGTGGTGGATGAAGAGGATGAAGCCTATAAGAATCCGACAAAACCGATTGGACCATTTTACACTGAAGAGCAGATCAAGAGACTACAGACAAATGACTCGGTCATCTATAAAAATGATGCAGGAAGAGGATATCGCAGAGTTGTTGCTTCTCCCAAGCCAAAAAAAATAGTGGAGGCTGATGTAATTAAGAAACTGGTTGATGACAATGTTGTAGTCGTATCAACCGGCGGAGGAGGAATCCCTGTAATTGAAGAAAGTAATGGATATAGAGGCATAGAAGCTGTAATCGATAAGGATTATGCTTCCATGATTCTTGCGGAAAATCTGAATGCTGATATTTTACTGATTTTGACTGGGATAAAAAATGTCTGTATCAACTTCGGAAAAGAAAATGAAAAGAAGATTCATAAAATCTCAACGAGTGAATTAACAAAATTAAAAGAACAGGGTCATTTTTATGAGGGAAGTATGTTGCCGAAAGTGGAAGCTGCACTTGCTTTTGCATCATCCAAATTGGGACGCATTTCTATCATAACAGATGATAAACATGCATTTAAGGCTATACAGGGCCATGCAGGAACAATTATCAAGGAGGAAAAAGGATGAAAATTAGAGAAGAACGTTGTGTTGGATGTGGAAAATGTGCGAAATTTTGTCCAATGAAAGCCATCACGATTGAAGATCATTTGGCAAAAGTCGATACAGCCAAGTGTGTGGAATGCTATAACTGTATCAGAGAAGGCTGTCCGGTCGATGCATTGGAAAAAGAAAACTTAGAATGGCCTAGAACTTTGGCAGAATCATTGAGCTGTCCGACCGGAGTCGATGAAAAGTCAGGTGTTTCAGGAAGAGGAACGGCAGAAATGAAGACCAATGAAGTGACCGGAAGAATTGGACACAACAAAGTCGGAATATGCCTTGAAATGGGTAGACCTTTTACGGGTACAACTTTCATTGATGTTGAAAAGGCTTGTATGACACTTGCAAAACATGGTGCTTATTTTGAACCGTTAAATCCGGTAACTTATGTTATGAAAAATACGGCAACAGGTGAAATACAGGAAGATGTGAGACCTTTATTTGTCTTATCTGCCATTGTGGAAGCGCTGGTTGATGCTGATAAATTGGAAGATGTATTGAAGTCATGTCAGCAATTATCTAATGAAGTGGATACTGTATTTTCTGTCGGAGTATCTTCTCTTGTCAAAGAGGATGGAACAACTTATTTCGATGAAGCAATAGAAAATATGGGATTGCCGCTTTATGCCGGTGGTAAAACAAATGTCGGACTTGGAAAGCCGCTTTATGATTTTGATAAGGAGAGATAAGAAATGACACATACATTACACAGAACAGGAAATACATTAGAGAACGATTACATTATTTTGGCAATGCCGGTAAAAGGGGTAAATAAAGAAGGATCCAAACAAAAACTGATTGATATCTTGGATATCGGAATCAAAAATGGAGCAGTTAATGCCGGAGATACACAATCAGGAAATATTTATTCTGTCGGTCTAGATGGTCTGAAAGAAAGAATGAAAGACGGGGCAGTGCTTAATCTGACATTTGATAAAAAGGAAAATGTAATTAAAACATTGAAGGAAATCAAAGAGCTGCAAAATGGAATGAGTGTTGTTGTTACAGGCCTTATGGAGCATACAAAGCAATGCTGTCAGGAAGCTGGGTTGCAAAGACATACAGTAGCCAGATCATTAGGAGTATGGGGGAAGGTCGAGAAGCTTCCGGAAGATCGTTTTATGAACATTATGACGATGTGCGGACACGGGTTGATTACCGCTGCACTGATCTATGATCTGGCAGAAAAAGTCAGAAGCGGAAAGATGACTTTGGAACAAGCAGGAATCGAAGTTGCGAAGCCATGTGTATGCGGTGCATGCAATCCGACAAAAGCGTCGTTGTTGATAAAAGAGTTCTTATAAGAGAATGGCTTTATTTAAATAATTTCAATTTTAGAGATAAAGCCGTAAATGGTTTTATCTCTTTTATGTCTTGGGAGGTGGCAGTTGATGAATAACAGAATTTATTTTAAAGATGGATTCACAGAGGATTCATCTTTGGTTGGAATCGTAAAAAACCGTCCTACAGGATTAGTTATATGTTGGCTTATTTTCTCATTGATCCTGATCTACAAAGGAATATTTTCAAAGGGTAATTACTGGTTTTTACTTGTAATCGGCTTTGTTAATTTATTCAGTTCACTATTTGTTTTTGCTAAAGTAAAGCAATATACTGCCATTCGGGTTTATAAAGATAAATTGATATTGACAGATCATAAAGAACTTGATGCTGGAACTTTAGTCAAAAACGAAGAGATCAGGGATTGGGTAATTGAAGGTGGCGAAGGAAATTCTTTGATTATCAATCTTCATGATGGTGATCAAATTCACTACCGCATCACTCAGGGAAGCAAAGTCAATGATCTGCTCATGAAGACAATCGGAAATAAAGAAAAAAATGAGCAGGAAATGCAGCGATTTAGGGAAAATGCAGACAAAGATTTTATAGGAATAAAAGATGTCAGAAGATTAATTAAAAAAAGGAATGATCAAGATGAAAAAAAGCATTAATTTACATAAAAAAACATTGGATCTATATGTTGATGACAACGGAAAGCAGTATATCGGAAAACCAAAAAAGAATTTGGCATATATTCTGACAAAAAACGATGAGAATAAATACAATGTCTTTGCCGGTCGTTATTTACTGACTTTTGTGATTGGAATTTTCATCATGATTCAATTTGACTGGAAACTGGGAATAGCTGTGAGTACCGGATTTTTACTTATCAGTGAATTCTGTTACCAGAATCAATTCTTATCTAAATTGCCTGTTGTAACCAACGTGGAATTTGGAAAGAAATTAGATACGATGGATGATCTGAAACAGCAACCTCGGATGAAAAATATTATTGTATTAATTGCTATCGTTGCATTGATCATTTTGTTATTTTTGAATCTGTATCTTTCCATTCCCGATGTGGAAAGTCTGAAAGAGTCGGGGAATATCATCATGGTTATAGGAACTGTTTGTGTTGTGATCTATGCGATTTACTATGGTTATCGCATTATCAAATCTTTATCGAAATAAGGAAGGGCTAGAAAAGAAAGATGAAACTTTTATTGAAAAATGGTCGTGTAATCGATCCGGCCAATAAGATCGATGAGCAGCTGGATCTATTGATTTGTGATGGAAAAATCAGTAGGATTGCCAAGAATATCGTAGATGAGGAAGCAGTTATCGAAGATGTAAGCGGTCAGATCGTCGCTCCGGGTTTTGTTGAAATGCATGCACATCTGAGAGATTTTAACGAACCGGAAAGAGAAACATTTTACAGTGGGACAAGCAGCGCTGTATGTGGAGGATATACTTCTATTGGTGTTATGCCTAACAGTGATCCAATCATTGACAATGTTGAAATGGTGGAAAAATTTAAGCAAAGAGCTAAAGAAAGTTCTTTATGCCGGCTATATCCTTTTGGTGCAGTAACCATGGGCCGAAAAGGGGAACAGATCGTGGATATGAAAGCTTTGAAAGAAGCGGGAGTCGTTGCTTTTTCTGATGATGGAAATGCCGTAAAAGAAGCAGTGATGATGCGCGATATTTTAGAAGCAACCAAGGAAGTGGATCTGGTTGTCGATCTACATTGTGAAGATAAAGCTTATACGGGCAAAGGCGTTGTCAATGCCGGGAAGCTGGCAAATGAGATGGGACTTCCGGGAATTTCATCCGTAGCGGAAGATGTTGAGATTGCCAGAAATCTGATCATTCAGGAAGAAATCAAGGGACATATGCATATTGCGCATTTGGGAAGTGAACGATCGATTGATTTGGTGCGTCTTTTCAGACAGCGTGGAGTGGATTTTACATGCGAAGTGATTCCGCATCAGTTTTCAAGAACAGAAGAAATCGTAAAAGAAAAAGGAGTCCGGGCAAAAGTGAAACCTCCGTTTAGAGGTCTTAAAGATGTCGAGGGAATTCGACAGGGAATTAAGGAGCATCTCATTGATGTAATTGCTACAGATCATTGTCCGTACGCCGATCGTGAAATTGAAGGTGGAATTACCGCAACTAATCTGTTTGGATTGGCAGGATTTGAAACCACCCTTCCGTTAGCTTTGGAAATGGTACGGCTTGGGTATGCAGACTATTCTTATATTATCAGTTGTATGACATGCAATCCGGCAAAGATCATGCGTTTGCACGATCGAGGAACTTTATCTATCGGAGCAGACGCGGATATCACCGTATTTGACCCGAATAAGAAATGGACAGTTGATCTAAAGGAATTGAAGAGTAAATCTTCTAATAATCCCTATGATGGAGATGAAATGATTGGAAAAGTTACCTTGACAATTATTGGCGGAGAAATCGTCTGCCGCGATTGGAAGATTTTAAAGGAAGTAGAAAAAGCTTTTTAAAAGGTGAGGTGTACATTGATGGAGAATTTAGGAGTAATTGTATTAAATAATACATATCGTGATTCTGTTTTCTTGATGAAGATTTCCAGTGAAATTTGTGCAATGGAAGGAATCGTTGAGGCCAGCGCCATGATGGCGACAGAAAGAAATAAAGATTTATTCGTAAAAAGCGGATTAGCGAATGAACAGCTGATGGAAGCGAAAGCGGATGATCTGGTAATTGCGATCAAAGCAAATGATGAAGAAATCTTGAATACATCTATTTTAAGGGCAAAAGAAATGCTGAGTGCATCGCTTTCAACCAATAGAGATGAAAAAGATAATCACCAAATCAAAAGATTAGAACATGCTTTGCGAGAGAATAAAAATGCTAATATGCTATTGATTTCCTGTGCCGGTGATTATGCTAAATATGAGGCTGTAAAGGGATTGAATAATGGCATGAATATCATGCTTTATTCTGATAATATCAGCATTGAAGATGAGCTGGCATTAAAGAAACTGGCACATAAAAAAGGACTGCTGGTAATGGGACCGGATTGTGGTACTTCCATTATTAATCAGATACCATTGGCATTTGCCAACAAGGTGAGAAAAGGAAATATCGGAGTGGTAGGCGCGTCCGGAACGGGAATTCAAGAGGTAATTTCTCTGATTCATAGAAATGGAGGCGGAATTTCTCAGGCAATCGGTACCGGAGGTAGAGATCCGAAAGAGGCAATTGGTGGAATTACCATGCTAGATGCACTAAATCTACTAAAAGAAGATGAAGAGACAAAGGTTATTCTAATCGTATCAAAGCCGCCATGCGTAGAAGTGCAAAAGAAACTTGCATCCTTTATTCAATCAACAGCAAAGCCGATTGTAGTGAACTTTGCCGGCAATGATGATTATGACCTTATTGAAAAGGCTGGAGGTAAAGGCTTCAATTCATTAAAAAAAGCTGCCTTGGCAACTTTGGCGTTGAGTAATCAAGATGATCGTGTAGAAGAAACCTGTACTTTCGATAAAAAACAATTGAATGAGGAAATAAAATGCTTGGATAAGAAAAGGAAGTATTTAAGAGGAATTTACAGCGGTGGAAGCTTGTGTTATGAAAGCATGCATTTTGCTCGAAAGAGTTTGACGGATTTGTACTCCAATACACCTATGGATGGCATTCAACAATTGGAAAATGTAAGAGAATCCATAAAGAATGTTTTCTTGGATATGGGGGAAGATGAATTTACTGTTGGAAAACCGCATCCGATGATTGATCCGACCGAGAAGATTAAACGTCTTAAACAGGAATTGCAAGATCCGCAAGTGGCAGTTGTTTTAACTGACTGTGTAATTGGAAGCGGATCATATGAGGATCCTGCAGGAGCCATTGCAGATGCAGTAGCAAGTGTTAAAGAGGAACTTCATCAAATACCGATCGTTGTTACTTCAGTTTGCGGTACAGAAGAAGATTCTCAGGTGTATTCCAAGCAAGTAAAAAAATTACAGTCAGCAGGGATTGTTGTTACCGATAGCAATGCAGATGCAATTCAGGTATGCTTGAATATCTTGAAGCAGAACAGAGAATAAAGGAGGGGAAAGAAATGTCGGAGAAAAAGCAATTATTTAAAGAAGAAGTAGATGTAGTCAATATCGGACTCAAATCCTTTTCAGATAATATTGAAGAAATGGGTGGAAAAGTAACTCATGTCCAGTGGACACCACCGGCAAATGGAGATACCAAGCTGGTCGATTTATTGTTTAAATGCGAATTGCATCGCGATGAGATCGATGCAGCAAATGAAAAAGTGGCAAAGATCATTATGAGCGGGCAGCCTGTTTTACTGGCTGTAAGACCGGCTAAAGAAGTGGTGCCGGGATTAGTCGATCATATGATCCTTCATGCCGGACCGCCTATTGAATACGCCGATATGTGCGGACCTATGAAGGGGGCTGTTGTCGGTGCCATGATCTATGAAGGCTGGGCGAAAGATACAGAAGATGCAGAGAAGAAAATTGCTGCCGGTGAAATTACTTTTGATTGCAACCATCATCACAGCGCTGTAGGACCTATGACCGGAATGATCACATCCTCCATGCCGGTATTTGTTGTAGAAAATGAAACCTATAAAAATCGTGCCTATTGTACGATCAACGAGGGTATCGGTGAAGTCATGCGTTTCGGTGCCAATGGTCCTAAAGTAATCGAACGATTGCATTGGATCGAAAAAACACTGGCTCCGGTATTAGATGAAGCAGTAAAAAAAGCCGGTGGATTAAATTTAAAAAATGTAATGGCTCAGGCATTGGCTATGGGCGATGAGATGCATCAAAGAAATGTTGCTGCAAGTTTGCAGTTCTATAAACAATTGTGCGGAGAAATTCAAGATGTGATCAGTGGCAAACCTTATGCTCGGGAAGTGGTTGAATTTTTGGTTAAGAAAAATGATCAATTTTTCTTGAACTTGGCTATGGCAAGCGCTAAAAGCATTATGGATGCTGCCCGAAATGTTGAAAAAAGCACCGTAGTTACAGCTCTAAGCCGGAATGGTGTTGATTTTGGACTCAATATCAGTTCCTTAGGATATCGCTGGTTTACAGCACCTGTTAAAATGCCGGTGGGATTATACTTCCCGGGATTTAGTGAAGAAGATGCCAATGGCGATATGGGAGATAGTTCTATTACGGAATGCATTGGTATTGGCGGATGTGCAATGGGATGTTCTCCGGCTGTAGTGAATTTTGTAGGAGCGGGAAGCGTCAGCAAAGCAATCGAATATTCTCAATCCATGGGAGAAATTACTGTTGCGAAGAATTATAATCTGCCGATGCCTAATTTGAATTTTGAAGGGGTTCCAAATGGCTTTGATATTCGCAAAATTGTGGAAACCGGGATTTTACCGGTGATCAATACCGGAATGGCACATAAGAAGCCGGGAATCGGACAGGTTGGTGCCGGCATTGCTAATCCACCATTGGAGATTTTTGAAGAAGCATTGCGTGTTTTTGTAAAAGAACAGCTTGGAGAATAAATCGTATGCCGATTCGTATTTTTCTGGGACTGATTGCATTTTTACCTATTCTTACATTGCTTATCCTGATGGTGGTGAAGCAAATGCCGGTCTACAAAGCAGCATGTTTTGGATTTTTGATTGCGCTGTTTGGTGCTGTTATCTTTTATAAAGCTCCTATTTCTCTTATCATCGATGAGTGTTTAAAAGGAGTTTGGAGTTCTTTATCTATCATTTTGGTTATTATTCCGGCTATATTGATATATGAACTTTCCAAAGTCGTCAATGCAATGGATGTATTTCAAGATAAAATGACAAATTGGTGTAAAAATGAGTTGTTGAAAATTCTGATGATCGGACTTGTTTTTGTCAGTTTTATGCAGGCCATTACCGGATTCGGTGAACCGATTGCAGTAGGTGCACCTTTGTTGATTGGGATCGGAGTCAAGCCGCTTTATGCGGTATTGATTCCGATGATTGGCCACGCTTGGGGAGCTACCTTCGGTACCTTTGCAGCAGCATGGGATTCCCTGGTGGAAACGACAGGATTGATTCCGTATAGTCCGGAATATTTTCAGACTGCTTTATGGATAGCATGTTTTCTTGCCATTATCAATTGTTTGAATGGACTTCTCATCTGCTGGATCTACGGTAAAAAGGAAGGAATAAAAAAAGGCTTTCCGGCCATTTTGATTATCAGTCTGATTCAAGGTGGCGGAGAAATCATATTAAGTCAATACAATACAACAGTTGCCTGCTTTTTACCAACTGTTTTCTGTTTTGCAGCCCTATATTTTTTGAATCGATTGCCAGTGTATAATCAACCTTGGGCATTGCAAAACAGTACGATTATGGATCGAAATAAAACCGTATCGGTTAAAAATGATAAATTAATCACTTTGTCAGAAGCTGCAATGCCGTATATCGTTCTTACGGTTTTAGCAATCCTTTGTTTATTAGTAAAGCCGATTCATGATTTTCTGAGTGGATGGGAAATCGGCTTTACATTTAAAGAAACAGTTACCGGATATGGTTTTACAAATGAGGCCGTCATTAAATATTCTCCGATGAAACCTTTAGTTCATGCGGGAACATTTCTGTTTATTTCTTCAATTGTAAGCGGCAGTTACTATGGCTTCAAAAAATATATTACGGCAAATGAACTCATTCATGTGATGAAACGCACTTTTAAAAAGGTAATTCCTTCATCCATTTCCGTTATCATTTTGTTGATGATGTCTAAAATCATGTCCGGAAGTGGTCAAACTGTACAGCTGGCAACAGGTGTATCTAAATTATTTCAAGGGTTCTATCCTTTGATAGCTCCCTATATTGGTTTATTAGGAACATTTATGACAAGTTCTACGATGGCATCCTGTATTCTTTTCGGTAAATTTCAGCAAACAACTGCAGCTCTTTTAAATTATAAGGCTTATGCCATTTTAGCCGGTCAGGCCGCAGGAGCTTCTATTGGGAATTCCATCAGTACAAGTAACATTATTTTGGGAACCACGACAGCTTCCATTGTAGGACAAGAGGGGAAAATATTGCGCAAAACGATCCCTGTAGCCTTGATCATTTCCGGGTTGACCGGAATTATCTTGTTTGTGATGCTATTATGAATGAGATGATTTGCGGACAATTGCTGAAAGAAATCGATACAGGGAAAAGGGAATTCAGAGTTCATTCTTGCTTTGATCATTCTATTAATCTTGTCGATAGAGACAATTCGATGATCACAATTTTAGATCAAACAAAGATCATGATGCCTTACAGTATTATGCTTTCTTATTTGCCAAAAGTCAGTTTGGAAGACAGCTTTATTTTTTATCAAGGGAAAATCCTGATCCATGATCGTCAAGAAATCGATCTACGGAATTTTGAGATTTATGATGGGTCTATCAATGGGTTGAATACAAGACTGAATTGGGAAATATTAGATGAACATTTCAAAATGCTAACTGATTTTTTAAAAGAGTGTGGAAGTGAAGAAGGGATCCTTCCCTTAGTGATGCAGTATAAACTGAATAAAATGAGCGAAATCATTCAGAAAGATTATCTTGATTGGCAAGAGGCATATGAAATGGATGTGAATTTTGAGACTCTGACTCAAGATATGATTGGATTCGGACCAGGATTGACGCCAAGTTTTGATGATTTACTGTGTGGTTTAATGGTTAGTGATCTGTACTTCTATCAAGTTTTGGGAAAGGATATAAATGAAATCATTAGAAAAAATAGGTCATTGATATCCAATTATAGGGAGAAAACAAATCTTATCAGTTTTCATATGCTGAAGATGGCAGCGAGTGGCCTATGCAATGCTGCTGTTAAAGAATTATTAATTTCTCTTTATATATCGAAGGATGATTTAAAAGATATTTTGATGAGAATAAGGTGTTTTGGACATTCTTCCGGTACAGATATATTGTGTGGAGTTTATTTGAGCATAAAAAATAAGATTGAAAGGAAGGGACGATATGTTAGTAACAACTAAAGAAATCATGGAGAGAGCTTACAAAGAGCATTATGCAGTTATCTCTCCGAGCATTGATGGACCGGATTGTATCTGGATGGCAATTAAAGCTGCTGAAGAAAAAAAATCTCCGGTTATTCTGGGAATGCGCTATGAACCATTTCAAGATATGAAGGAATTAAAAGTCTTTGTTGACCTCGCAAGAAAAATGGCACAGGATGCAAGCGTGCCTGTATCCATAAATTTTGATCATTGCCATAATATGGAAGAAGCGATGAGCGGTTTATATGCAGGTGTCACCTCAGTCATGCTGGATTATTCTCTGAAATCTTTCGAGGAAAATGTAAAAGGAATAAAAGAATTGTGCGATTTATGCCATCCATTGGGTATTCCTGTTGAAGCAGAGCTAGGTCATCTGGGAGTGGATACGGCAATTCCGGGGAAAGAAAATGATGCGGCATTTGCAATCAGTGAATCCATTTATACCGATCCCCAGGAAGCAGCGGAATTCGTTCGATTGACCAATGTGGATTGTTTGGCAGTTTCCATAGGCAACAAGCATGGCATTTATGCCAATGATATCATTCCTCATATTGATTTTGATGTTCTTGAGAAATTAAATAAAGCCTGTGGTATTCCATTGGTACTTCATGGAGGCAGCGGAACAGGCGATGAAAATCTAAGAAAAGCAGGGACGATGGGAATCTGCAAGATCAATGTCGGTGCGGATGTCAGAAAGGCTGCAGCTGATGCCGTAATTGAAGCAGATCGCATTCAACAAAGAAATAAGGGATTCTTCTTGAGTCGAGAAGGGTATCTTGAAAAAGTTAAATATTACATGGATGTATTCGGAAGCAGCGGAAAGGCGTGGTAAACTATGTTGAAAATGTTATGGACAGGGGAATACGATCACGAATGGGAAAAAAGATTTAATGAGATCGTAGAAGTAAAAAGGGCAGGATTCAATATTCATAATATTGCCAAACAATATTTTAGTGAAGATGAGGTCATTGAAGCATTGCAGGGCATGGACATTTTCTTTGTGGGTTATGATCCGATCACTGCCAAAGTACTCGATCACTGTCCGGATCTGAAGCTAATTTTAAGCGTTAGAGACGGACCGGAGGAAAATATAGATCTGGCAGCCTGCGAAGAGAGGGGAATCCCTGTTTTGAATAGTGCCGGAAGATGTACGGTATCGGTGGCAGAGTTAACAATGCAACTGATTGCAAATATGGCCAGACCGGTTATCGATATTAGCAATGAAGTACGGGCCAAGCATTGGACGAAAGCCAATAATCAAATGCTGAGAAATCTTGTTGAAACGAGAGCCTTTGAATTATATCGCAAAACTTTAGGAATTGTCGGACTGGGCAGAAATGGTCAGCATCTTGCCAAGATTGCACAAGGGTATGGGATGAAAGTCATTGCTTACGATCCATTTTTGCCTAAATGTGTTGCCGATAAATTGGATGTTGAATTAACCGGATTGAATGAACTTGCCAAGACAAGTGATTATATCAGTATTCTTGCAAGAGCAGCAAAAGAGAATGTTCATCTTTTTGGTAAAAAGCAAATAGATTTAATGAAACCAAGTGCTTGTCTTGTCAATACCGCAAGAGCATCTCTTGTAGATTATGAAGCCTTAAAAAATGCATTGATTCAAAATAAGATCAGAATGGCAGCATTGGATGTCTTTTCTGCAGAACCATTGGATTGCACAGATTTTTTCTTTGAGATCGATTCAAGTAAATTGATTCTGACAAGTCATATGGCAGGATTTTGTAATGAAAGATCATATCATCAATATGAGATTGGTTATGAGAATTTAGTAAATTTCTTAGAAGGAAAAGCGATTTTGAATAATTGTACAAAAAATGTGGAAAACACTAAAAGCTATATCACTAAAGGGCAGAAGCTATTTGGAATAAAGAAAGCTTAATTTCTATTGGTAAG
>CAZUVT010000051.1:0-12868 GCA_964623925.1 uncultured Erysipelotrichaceae bacterium | reverse complement strand
GATTTGATCATTGAAAATTTGGAGTTGGAAAAAGAAATCAGCGATGCAGATATTGTGATTACCGGAGAGGGCAGCTTGGATGAGCAGACTGTCATGGGAAAAGCCCCTTTCGGAGTGGCAAAGCTGGCGAAGAAACATCATTGTAAAGTAATTGCCTTTTGCGGACATACGGACGGCAGTTTGAAATTGAATCAAGCCGGAATCGATGCTTTTTTTACGATCCAGCAAGGCCCTTGTTCCTTAAAAGAATCCATGGAAAAAGAAACTGCTGAGAAAAATCTTTTTGCGACAGCTAAACAAGTTTTTAATTTGATTTTTACAATACCATTGTATGCAAAATATAATCAATAAAAAATGAGATACAAAAATCAGAAGAAAGTTTTACTGTAAATGACCTTTCCAATAATTTGAACAGGAAGATTTGCGACTTCTTCTAGGGTAAAATACCGATTTTCAACTTCCGGGTTGGCAGCTTCAAGAATGAGCATGCCGGCCTTTTTTATAACGCGCTTGACAGTTACTTCTTGTCTTTCGATTAAGATGACTGCAATTTCACCGCTTCTTACATCATTGCAGGAATGAACAAAAATCAAATCGCCGTCATGTATTTTTGCCCCTTCCATGGAATTTCCGGTGATCTGCAGAAAATAGTCACCTTTTTGATTATCGTTTTCTGTGACATCGATATAACCCTGATAATTTTCTTCTGCAAAATAATCATATCCGGCTTTCGCTGTTCCCAAGATCGGTTTTTTAAAGTGAATGACCGTCCCGTTTAAAAATGGCTTGATATCATATCCGATCAGGGAGGACAGCTTTTCCAGTGTATTGTCCTGAACTCTTCTTACTTCTCCTGACAACCATCGCGAAACGGTTGATTTCGTAACACCGACTTGTTCGGCAATAAAATCATTCGTTACACCTTTCTTCTGCTTATACTCGCGCAATATTTCATTTAATTCCATAATTTGTCCTCTGAATTGATTATAACATGCGATTCAAAAAATGCAACAAAAAATAAATTTCCAGAAAATAGAATTGGAAAAGTTGCATTTTTATATTGATTTATGCAACTTCTGTGAATATAATAATCTCGGAGGCGGTATTCATGAAAGAGAAAGTGATTCTTCATTGTGATATCAATCATTGCTATGCTCAGATAGAAGAGATGAAATTTCCTGAGATGAAAAATATACCTATGGCAGTTGGCGGAAATTCTGAAAAAAGACATGGAATTATTCTGGCCAAGAATGATCTGGCAAAAAAATATAACATTAAAACGGGAGAAACACTTTTAGAGGCAGTTGAGAAATGTCCTTCTTTATTGATTGTCGAACCTCATTATGAAGAATATATTCATTATACAGGAAAGGTAAAAGAGATATATAAGCGCTATTCGGATAAAGTCGAAAGCTTTGGCTTAGACGAAGCGTGGATCGATGTTTCGGATTCTTCAGTTCTTTTTGGTAAAGCGTATGAGTTGGCGAAGAAGATACAGAAAGAGGTACTGGAAGAGGTGGGATTAACGATTTCCATCGGCATCAGTTTCAATAAAGTCTTTGCCAAATTCGGATCAGATCTGATCAAACCAAGCGGATTGGTCGAAATTACACAGGAAAATTTCAAAGAGAAAGTATGGAAATGCTCAGTCGAAAGTTTATTCTATGTGGGAAAGGCGACCCATCAAAAGCTTCATCGCTTATCGATTGAAACAATTGGCGATCTGGCAAATTATGATGTGCGGATCCTGAAAAAAGAATTAGGTAAGATGGGGGAAGTGATCTGGCTGTTTGCTAACGGAAAAGACGATGTGGAAGTATCTTTGAGCGAACACAGAAGACAAATCAAATCAATCGGGAACAGCACTACGGCACCAAAAGATATCCAAGATGAAAAAGAAGCAAAAATCGTATTGAATGCTTTATGTGAATCAGTAGCCTCCAGATTGAAAGAGGAGCATTTGCAGGGACAGATAATTAGTTTAAGTATTCGTGACTGTGATCTGATTGCTTTCAATAGACAAATGAAATTAAATTATGGAACCAATCTTGCGGAAGAAATTCTTGAGACGGCAATGCGGTTGCTCAAAGAAAATGTCTTTTTTGATAAACCTTTGCGGGGCTTAGGCGTCAGTGTATCCGATTTGAAATCTGATAACGAATTTATTCAATTAGATTTATTTTCAACTCAGCAGAGAAGATGGAAACTGAAAAAAATCGATCAGACGATTGATCAGATTCGGGATAAATATGGATATTACAAAATAAAAAAATGCAATATGCTGCTTGATGAAACATTAGCGAATTTTGATCCGAAAAGAGAAAATGTCATTCATCCGATTGGGTATTTTTGAGGTGAACTATGTATAAGAAATATGTGAACATTGTGACCCTTGTGGATAAAGAGGGGAAATTAACACCGCTTATTCTTGTTTGGGATAATGGCGTTAAATATAAAATTGATAAGATCTTAGAAGTCCGAAACGGTGTATCAGCCACCGGCGGATGCGGAATTCTTTATCGATGCCGGATCATGAATCGGGAAAGAAAATTATTTTATGAAAGAAACAGATGGTTCATGGAAAGTGAAAAGCCTTAATTGATGAAATTAAGGCTGATATTTTCTATAGATGAAACTGAGCATTTTCAATGATATGGTAAGTATCGAAATACAGGTTTTCTTTGGGAATCCATTTTTCTATAAATCGTTTATGCATTTTGGGACCATTTCTTTTTAAAATGCGATCACTCTGACAAGAGCAGTTGATATCGACAGATACACTAATATCATAGTATTCTTTTAAAATAGGATGTAGGCTGTAAGATCCTTCTATGATCGTGATTGGTTTGTTTTGCAGCTTTATGATTTCATTAAGCTCCATCTTGTTGCAATCAAACCGCTGATAAGAATGCAATTGATTCGATGCAAGCGGAACAATAATTTCTTTTGTAAAACGCTCATAATCAAAGTTGCCTCCGACCATGTCATTACGTTGAGAAGTTCTTTGATGACTTTGTAAGAAAAAGTCATCCATGTGAACAACATCGCCGTCCAGTTCCTTTTGGAGAATAGATGCAATTGTTGTTTTTCCGGCTCCGCAACGACCGTCGATCACAAGAGTACAATGGCCTTTTTTCTCTACAAAATCCAAAGCTTTTAAACAGATCATCAGCATTTCTGCATTTTTTCGATGCATGATGCGGTAATGAACGATATTGTTCATTTTATAATCATCACTATGATGAACAGGCCGGATACCTTCCTGAAGATATTTTGAAACGATTTCTTCAACCGGTTCATTCGGAAGAAAGTCCGGATTCATTTTAGCGAGATCCATCAATTCATGACATTTTTGTAAAAAAGATTCTTCCGTTCCTTCTCTTTTTACAAAAGAAAGTGTAAAAAAATCGGCAATCAGGTTCTGAACTTTTCCATTGCATTTTGTCAGATGAAAACGAACGGTGTCATTTCCGATATTTTCACAAAAAAAGTTATCATTGAGTTCATGATTCATGATTTCTTCTTTTAATGACAGAACAACTTTTATAGGATCATGAATGAAATGTTCGGCATGAAATTCATTCTGATAAATCAATTTGATTGCATCTTGGGTGTGAAAATTTTTTTTATTTTGAGCTTGCATAAGCAGTATTTCTTGTATTTCAGTCATGTTATCACCTTTTAATAAGTTTAAATGAAAGAATAGAAATTGTAAAGAAGTTGAGAATGAGATATAATAGGAACAGAATTTTTTGAAGAGAAATAATGAAATTTATTAAATGATTCATACTAAAATGGGAGGCAATATGAAAAAATTACTAAATCTATTATTAAGCTTGATCTTGATTGTATCTTGTCTTGGATGTTCAGGGAAATCTTCAACTGATCCGAATGATTCCCAGTTCATTAATGAGAATAACAGTCAAGGAACAGGTGAGGTCAATGAGGAGTTTGAATCTTTTTTAGAAGATCTTTTTATTGAAGAAGTAACTTCTGATTCAATTACTTTACACTATACTCTAAAAGATCCATCCGCTTATGGAATCAAAGACATGGAGCCTACATTCGGATCGCTTGATCTTGCAGAAATTGAGGAAGAATCCGAATATTTAAAGGAAACGATGGATAAGCTTCATTCTTTTGACAAGATGACTTTGTCAAAATCACAAGTCTTGGTTTATGAAATTTTAGAGGAATATCTGGAATTGCAGCTGTCGAGTGAAGGATTGGAATATTATGGCACCTTATTTGGAAATGTTTCCGGCGTTCATAGTAATCTGCCTATTACTTTGGCAGAGTATCAGATCTATCGGGAAAAGGATATTCAGGATGTGATTGGACTTTTGAATTTGGTTCCGGATTATTTTGATATGTGTCTTGAATATGAGAAAAAGAGAAGTGAAATGGGGTTGTTTATGGCTGATTTTGCGGTAGATGATGTCATTTCTAATTGTGAAGATTTCATTGCCGATCCGCAGAATAATTTTTTGATTGAAATATTGGAAGATCGGGTGAATGGCTTTGATGGAATTTCAGCAGAAAAGAAAGCGGAATATAATCGTCAGATCGAAGATGCAGTTTTGAATAAGGTGATTCCGGCATATGAAGCAGTCATTGCAGGATTGAGCGAATTAAAAGGAACAGGGGAAAATGAATTAGGTTTATGTTACTTCCCTGAAGGAAAAAGATACTATGAGTATTTAGTTAAATATGGAACAGGTTCCGATAAAACAATTGAAGAATTGATCGAGTTGGTTGAAAATGATTTGATTAAATCTTTAAATAGAATGTATGTGGTATACAGCGGAAATGAAGATGCTTACAATTACTTCTATGAAAACATTCTTGATATTGGAATCACGGATTCCAAAGAAACTGTCGAACATTTTAAGAAAGCGATGGAAAGTGAATTCCCGAAAGGACCAAATGTGGAATATACGATCAAAACAGTTCATGAATCATTAGAAGAATCTTTATCTCCGGCGTTTTATATGATTCCGCCGATCGATGAAGCAAATGAAAATGTTATTTACTTGAATATGGGCGAACAATATGCAGATGATGATACGTTGTTTGCAACATTGGCTCATGAAGGATATCCGGGACATCTGTATCAGACAACCTACTTCAATCAAGTCAATAGCTATCCGATTCGTTCTTTATTAAACTTTAACGGTTATGTTGAAGGCTGGGCAACCTATGTAGAGTTGAAGAGTTATGATATGGTTGAGTATGCAACATATAATGCTGAAACAGCAGTTTTAGCCAAGGCCTCAAGCTCATTATCTTTGGCTGCAAGCACGCTTATCGACATGGGTGTGAATTATTTGGGCTGGTCCGTAGAAGATACGGAAGAATTTTTGGAATACTATGGGTTTAATCCGGGAGTTGCACAGGATATCGTTGAATATGTGATTGAAGAACCGGGAAATTATTTGAAATATTATATCGGATGTTTAGAATTCCAAGAACTTGAAAGCTATGCACAGGAAGAATTGGGCAATAAGTTTGATTCGGTTGAATTCCATCGTGCAGTATTGGAAGCAGGACCTTCTCAATTTAAATTTGTTAAGCGATTTGTAGATTCTTATATTGAGGAGAATAAGTAAAATATAACAAGCCACTTTCGTGGCTTGTTTTTCTATCGGTTGCATTGTTGATTACAGCAGTTGTTGTTGCAGTCGCAGGATAAACCGCGATTCTGATTGCAGTCATCGCGACCACCGCAATTTTCATCAAAGGATGCATTGCATTTGTAGTAGTTGCGAGAATCAAGATCTTTACGAACATAATCCAAAGCTTCGCCAAATCTCTGGAAGTGAACGATTTCTCTTTGACGCAAGAACTCAATTGGTTTTCTTACTTCAGGATCATGGATGATTCTCAACAGGTTTTCATAAGTTGTACGGGCCTTTTGTTCGGCAGCTAAATCTTCGAATAAATCGGTAATGGCATCGCCTTTAGAAGCAAGACATGCAACATCAAATGTGTTGCCGGCTGCGGAAACCGGATAAATACCGGCGGTGCGGTCAACATAGTAGTCAGCGAATCCAGCCTTTTTCATTTTGTCAGCATCAGCATTTTTTATTAACTGGCGGACAATAGTGGCAATCATTTCTGCATGAGCCATTTCGTCTGCTCCAAATTGGTGTATGTCAAAAAAAGGCTTTATAAAGCGGTTTTTAAGACTTTCGTTGTAATTTTGGGTAAAGTTTCAAGGAAAAGTTTTCACATTTCTGATTTCTCTTTCCTTTTTCTGTTTTGACGTACTCGATTTTCTCTATTATTTCTTTGAGCATTTTGTTTCTAGTAAGTACATCATCAACATTTTCGTATAATTCTAGGATATTCTTTAGTTTTGGAAGATATTCTTCTCTTTCTTCCTGCAGCTGTTTTTCATGTTCTATTTCTAGCTGTAATTTTTTTACGGCTTCCCGGTTATCAGTAAGCTTGTCTGCAATCAGTTTAGAACGCCCTAAGAAGACTTCAGTAGTATAGATTCCTTGTTCATAGAAGGAATAGATATTGTCATTCTGCTCAATCAATTTCTTGTATTGATTTTCAAGTACTGAAATCGCTTCATATTGCGATTCTAAGGAATCTTTGGCTTGAGATGGATTCTCATTCGTTAAATCTATTTCGTATCCATCTGCCCAGCTTTTCAGCGCGAAAATGACTCGTTCTTCGATGATGTATTGATACGAAGCAATATTATCACAGTAAGGATTATCACAGATCAATGCATCCATTTTTTGTTTGGGCCCAGCCGGACGTCTTCTCATCGCATGACCACATTTTCCGCATCTGATTATACCAGCAAGGGGATTCTTGATTTCTTGGTTCAATCCTGTTGCGTGAGGTGTATACCCTTTTAATAAAGATTCTGCTTGGTTGAATACTTTTTGATCAATAATAGCCGGATGAAGTCCATCGATTAAGATCTTGTTTTCTTGATTGATCCTCGGCCGGGAACGGCTGACAATGCCATTCGCTGATTTCTTAACTATGGCCCGGTAGTTCCACTTAATCTTTCCGATATAAGTGGGATTATCTAAGATCCCTCGAATTGTTGACTGAGTCCATACATGACCGCTTTTTCGACAAGGAATTCCTCTTTTATTTAATTCAAGAGCTATTCCTCTGCAGCCTAACCTTTTAAGTGTTCCATCTTCTAAAAGGATTCCTTTTGTGAAGTATTTGAAAATCAGCTGAACGATTGGAGCTTCATCCGGATTGATATCTAAAGTATTTCCTTTTCCATTCTTGATCTTGACGATATTATAGCCATAGGGCGGGATGGATCCTAAATACTTTCCTTCCATGACAGAGGCAATCTTTCCTCGCTGCAATCTTCGATTGATTGTTTTATATTCTCTTCGAGACATGAAGAGTCCGAATTCAAAGTATTCTTCATCATATTCATTGCCTGGATCATAAGTCTTCATAGGGGTGATGATCTTACAATTCCCATATTTAAAAGCTTCAGCAACGACTCCCTGATCGATTGTATTTCCTCTGGCCAAGCGTTCTACTTCCATGACTAAGACTCCGTCCCAAAGCTCTTGTTCTACTTCGGATAAGAGTCTCTGCATGAATGGACGAGCCGCAATTGTTTCACCGGATACAGTTTCTTTGTAGATTTGCTTGACTGGTAGATGAAGTCTTTTGGCAAGATCCAAGAGTGCTTTTTCATGTCTTGCAAGTGTTTCTCCTTCACCGTGGAGTTCAGCTTCTCGGTCTGCTCGGGATTTTCTTAAATAGATACAATAATTGTTCATAGTGCCTCCATTATTATTTTATTGAGTTTATTCTCAAACTTGTGTATAATTGAGGCATAGTAAAAGGGAATGACCACCAAGTCATTTTTACTATGCTACCAATCTTGAAGGACCAGTTCAAGGTTGGATTTTTTAAAATGTTGGATTTGAATCCAAAACTATTTCAGAAACAAATTTGTGAGTATTGAGCTCGAAAACAATTGAATCTTTTCTTGTTTCTATACTGGCATCGTTACAAAATATACGTAGTATTTGGTATACATTATTTCCATTTCTGTTTTTAAAAGATAAGAACATTGTTACTCGGAAATAAGCATAAATTTTCTTTTTGTTTTTTTTATGGATATATAAGGTTTTTAACATGAGATTTTTTTGTTCATTGATAGGAATTTCATAACAAATTCTTGAGATATATTCATTTTTTTCGCTAACTGCAGATAAACTGGCTTTATATGAAGGAAAATAGTTTGCAATT
Source organism: uncultured Erysipelotrichaceae bacterium (assembly GCA_964623925.1). Lineage (GTDB taxonomy): Bacteria > Bacillota_I > Bacilli_A > Erysipelotrichales > Erysipelotrichaceae > CATJXY01. The sequence continues at coordinate 4,615 of CAZUVT010000051.1, read as the reverse complement.
TGGTAGTATTGAAACTCGTCGTTATGGACTTCAACTGATATTTGATTGATATTTATATTAGTAGCTATTCCATTTCCGATATTTTTCAAAATGCAATTATCAATTCTCAGTATATATGGTTCGTCTATTTCATTTTTGACGGAATCAATCGTTAAGCAATGCTCAAAATAATTTAATATTTCACCATTTCTAAAATGGCTACGAGGAAAAGCTTGAATTACTGGTAGGCATTCATAATATTGAGATCTATTGCTTGAATTTCTTTGGTGCAATAAGGTTGCATATAATGTCAATAAAGTTATCGCGCCTCCAATTATAGAACCTGCGAAACCAATCCATGCATCTACAGTCCCTACTATTTCGTTTTTTGGAATTTGAAAAGATTTGCAAACTATATAAGTAAGCAGTGGAGCAAATGAAAGAAAAATAAGGATCATATATGATATTTCATAGCTATCTTTTAATAGTTGCTTACCAATGAAAGAAAATAACACTATAACAGTAACTAATCCTAAAATCCATTTAAGTATATTCAGATGAATATTTCCATCTGTACTGGGAAAAAATATATTGGATAAAACAAGTATTGCCAGTGAAAATCCTATTGATATTTTTTTTATATATAATTTATAACTTGTTGCTATTTTATTTTTGTATTTTTCAATTCTTTGTTTGATCGTGTTCAACTCAATCATTTAATCACTCCATTTCTATAAAACTATTTTAAAGAGGAAGTACTTGAAATTTTTAAAGTTTCTCTATACTGTTCTGCGTTAGCAACTTTATTGAATTCGATGAGTTTATCATGGTTTTCTTTGACAACTTTTTCAATTTCCTCTAAAGGTACTTTGAAAAATTCTTTCCGCAGATTAATTTTATTGACTCTTCTATCAGAAAAAGCTTTGTGTAGTGCTGTTTCTAATTTTGGAGCATCATCGGAGAATATCATTGCATGAACATCAAATGTAAATGGCACAGATGCATCTCCTAATTCATCAACTCTATCTTGTGGATCAAGTCTTCGAGTCATTCCGATTTTGTAAACTCCTTCACCAAATGCTCCTATATTAGAAATAACATAAACATATCCGGCTTTTTGATTTGCTTCTCGATAGTCTACATCTTTCATTTTTGAATCTAGTAAAGATAATTGTCCCTTAATTTCATTGAGTTTTTCTTCAATCATTGCTTTTTCTTCCGCGGGAGCATTAGAAAGTTTATTTTCTAAATCTAGTTTTATTTTTTCATAATGATTGATATCTTTAGAGATATTTTTTCGAGCTTCTTCAATTTCTTTTTGCAATTTTGCAGCTTCTCGTTCTTCTTCACGAGCAGCTCTCATAGCTTCTTTTTCTTCTTGTTTTTTTACATTGTATTCATGTACTGCATGTAATTCATCTATTTTTAAAGCTATGAATGACTGTGTGATTGATATTCGATTTCTTTTATTTAATTTGTCAATTGCATCAGCACTTTTAATAATACGATCTTTTACTTTATCAAAATTATTAAATTTTACATTTGCAATTAATGTTTCGCACTCATAGTTAAAGGCTCGTAAAACCATTTTCATATTATCGTTGTTCATTGCAGCACCTTTTGATTTGCTACCTTCTAATACCCAACCGTCATAATAATTTAATGCTTTCTTATCCTTAATCATTTTCTTTTGTTTTTCACGAATATTATTGATTAAATCTGCATATTCGCTACTTGTCATGCATTTATAAGTGGGACGGTATAATCCAAAATCTTGGACATCAATGTCAGAAATTAATAAAACTAAATCTTTCTTTTTTTGATTTATTGTATCTTCTAATTCTAATAATTCTTTATTTAATTCTTCTTTAACTTTTTGTTTTTTATCTATTTCAATAGATAAATCTATATATTCAGTTAATCCCAATTCTTCGACATGTTTTTTTTGGCTTATTAATTCGTTTTCTAATTCTTGAATTTTCTGTAGTTCTTTTTTATTAAATAATCCCATACGTTTTCCTTCTTTCTTTACTTAATAATTAATTCTTAATATGTTTTTTCAATATCATCTGGATTCATATGCCAGATAACTTTTCCGATAATTTTTACAGTTTGTATATCAGTATTAATGACAATTGGCATGTGATTTTTATCATGACTATCCGGCATCAGTGTTATTTGGTTCCCTTTTATATAGATCCGTTTCACTGTTGCTTGACCATCAATCCATGCAACGATAATTATTCCATCTTTTATTTTAGTACTAACTTCAGAGATATCTTCAGCAATAACAATAGAGCCATCCGGAATAACATTATCCATGCTAGTCCCGTTAACTTTAAAAGCATGAAGCCTTTTTTTCTTGTTCTGATATTTGATCGGAACATAAACGATTGCATCTGGTTCAGAATTAAGTAACTCTTCAAGAGTTCCGGCAGATAAATTGGTTGAGTAATGAAGTGGGAAGTAGTCATCAAATACGATTTTGTTTTGGGTGATAGATGTAAGATCTTTATTGCCTTTTTCAAATTTATTAGATAATCCCATAAGCCACATTTCATTTATATCTAAATAATCAGCAATAATAGTAGCCTTGTCACTTTTTGCCTTAAATTTACCGCTAAGGTATTGTGATATTAATGCAGTACTAAGTCCTGTACCTAAAGATAAATCAATTTGTTTTTTATTTCTTGCTTTTAAAGCATATTCAAGACGTTCTGCAAATGTGTTCGGTTTTTTCATAAGAATACTCCCTTCACATATAATTATAAAGAAAACTTAAATTTATGCAACAAAAAAATTAATCAAAAATAAGAAAACTTAGTACCGGTTGAAAAGGAATTATTCAAGAATGACTAGAAAGGAGGAAGTATGGAAGGAATTAATAAATACAAAGAAGCCAAGGACATATTGCTTGAATTGGAAGACGAAAGATTTTTAGAAGCTTATCCAAGTTATTCAATTCAAAAGCAGATTCGATAAATGCTTGTAAAGAGTTACTTGAGAGTAAAAAAGAACAAACTTAATTACTCTTATTTTTAGAATCCATTAGTTTTGATGGATGTTGAAGGATGACTTGTTCCTAATCATTTCTAAAAGATGGTAGGAAGAAAGAATTCTTTATCTGAAAAAGTGGGAAATAGAAAGTAAAGAAATTTCAATCAATTTCATACCATGTAGAAAGGAGTGTAGAAATATGCAGAATGAAGGAAATGTTGTACTAACAATGAATATAGGAGAAACGAAAATCCAATTTTGTGATGATTACTGTGTCTCTGCTAAAGAATCAGAAAAAATCGTTGATAGAGTTGTTGCTTACGCACTTAGAACTTACATGGTACAGGAATACAAAAAGAAAAAAGGCAGCTCAAGGAGACTTGAAGCTGCTGGGTAAATATTTGATAGACCTAATATTTATTCCTTAATTTTATCACGAAGAAAGGAAAAATCAGGATGGAAATCGGATTTAAGAAAGACGGATTCATGTGATCGATACCCAGTATTACATCCGGAATCATTTAAGTGAATTTTATGGAACTTGCATATCTTGCTTTGAAGTTTTAAAGAATGGAGTTGCCTATGAAAAACCAAACATACTAGTCAGTATTATTGTATCAGTGGAAGAAGTCTGATTGGTAAGAATAGTCTTGGACAAATTGTGATGGTATCCTTTAGTGGTGTAACCCGAAAGAGTGGATTAAGAGGAAGTCAACTTCCTGATTTAGCAAGATACTTGGGAATGACAGATTGTGCATGTATGGATGGAGGAGGAAGTGTGTACTTTCTAGCAAATGGATCCATCAAATTGAATACGACAAGATCAGTTGTAGCTGATATCATTTTATATTACAGAGAAAAACAAGCATCTAACATTCCGGGTAACACAGAAGATTCAACTGATAAGGGAACAAGTAGAATGGTAATCTGTACAGCAGAGAAGAAATTGAATATTCGAGAACAACCGGTAAGTGGGGAAGTGATTGCTACAGTTGGAAAGAATGAATTCATTGAAATAAGAAACAGGAGGAAAAAAAGAAAGATGGAAATTATGACAATTTTAGAACAATTTATGATGCCAATTGTATTGGGAGGATGTTATACGGCAGGGGCAGTACTCAAATCAACAGAGAAATATCCGGATAAGTTCATTTCGATTACAATGTTTGTAATAGTAGGAATTTTAGCACCTTTTATTACAGGAGATTGGTCAGCTCAGATAGTCTTGACCGGTTCTATTTCAGTATGGACTTTAATAGGTTTGAATCAGACACTAAAGCAGTTAGGGAAGGACGAATAATACATGATTGAATCAATTATTGTAGCTCTTATCAGTGGGATATGTGTTACAGTACCATTCTTGATTGCAACTATAGAATTGAATGGGAAGAATCAATCATTATTAGAATATCGATTGAAACAACTTGAAGAGAAAGTAAATAAGCATAATCAGATAGTTGTATGTACATATAAGCTTGAAGATAGATGTAATGTCTTCGATGAAAAAATTAAAGTAGCCAATCATAGAATTGATGACTTAGAAAGTAAATAGTAAATTGCCGACTCTCATACGAGGGTCGGCAGTTTTTGTTATGGAAAACCCCCAGATAGTCTGGGGGGTTCAGTAGAGCTTAAGCGG
>CAZUVT010000050.1:0-13050 GCA_964623925.1 uncultured Erysipelotrichaceae bacterium | reverse complement strand
AAAAAATGTGGAGGCGGGTACTTATGAACTGATTCTGATGGATATTCAGATGCCGATCATGGATGGCTATGAGGCGACACGGCAGATTCGTGCCCTGGAGGATAAAGCCAGGGCGTCTGTTCCGATCGTGGCGATGACCGCAAACGCTTTCGATGAGGACAGACAGAAAGCCCTGGATATCGGAATGAACGGCCATGTTGCAAAGCCGATCGATATAGAAAAACTAATGGATACTCTAAAAGAAATATTATCGAATTAATTCAACAAAGGAAAGAAACTGACAAGTTGAAAAATCAACCTGTCAGTTTTTTAATGTATCATACTTAAGTCTTCTCTATCCCAAATAATTAACTGCCAAGATCACAATGCCCAAAACAGCCAAAACCAACCCCGTTGCCCTATTCAAGGTCTTTGCACTGGCTACATTGGCGAATCTTGCAGCGATCCGAGCCCATAATAATGTTGAGCAAACACAGAACATAAGACAATTCATATCCGGCATTCCGCCTATCATGAAATGGCTTGCAGCCCCGGTAAAAGCAGTAAAGGTCATAATAAAAACACTCGTTCCAACAGCTGTCTTTAATTCATAGCCTAGCACGCTCGTCAAAAGAAGAAGCATCATCATGCCGCCGCCTGCTCCGATAAAACCACAAATAAATCCTACTGCTGTCCCGCAAATAAGGGATTGAATGATCCGCTTTTTTGCACTGACACTCCCCATCGCCTCTTTTGTCGTCATAACAGGCTTGACAATAAATTTAATTCCCAAAAGCAATGTCATAAATACAGAGAAACTTCCCATCGTTGTATTGGGAAGAATACTGGCCACCCAGCTTCCCACCATGGTAAAGATCAAAACAGCTGCCATCATGACACTGCCATTCTTGATATCCAGATTCTTGTTTTTGCCATAGGTATAAGCGCTAACGGCGCTGGCTAATACATCACTCGCCAAGGCGATGCCGACCGCTTCATAAGCAGGAAGATGCAGAAATGTGATCAGCATCGGACTGATGACCGCCGCTGCACTCATTCCTGCAAATCCGGTTCCAAGTCCGGCACCGATCCCCGCAATAAAACATACGATCAATTTCTCTAACATACAGATTCCTCGAACTTTCTTTTGATTTTGAACTATCTTATCGTAAAAAAAGAAATGTTTCAACAACGGTATTCCCTTATTGAACAATCCCGAAAAACTGTCTAAATTCGAAAATTTTTTAATGTCTTATTTCTTGATCATTAAATTGATCTGCCTTGCTTGATCATGACCTACTTTAATCGTTTTTCCATTATGTAAAATAACTTCAAATTTATTCTTCTTATCTAATTGAATGATTTCTTTAACATTATTGAAATGAAAATAGCTTTGTTTAATAAAAAATCCTTCTTTATCATAAACGAGCTGAGTTTCCCAGCCTTTCCAAAAAAGATCCGCCACAAAAACAGAAATCAAACAAACTGTTAAACTCACTGTTAAATTTACGCCTAATACACCGATCTCATAAGAATTCATATAGACAAAGGCTACTAAAACTAAAACACCAAGCAGATAGAGAAGATACTTCAAATAAAAAGAAAAAGATATTCTGGTTTTCATCACTTTTCGTTTATTTGATTTTTCATATTCTCTTATCCTTTCTTTGAAACTCTCATAGTTTCTTACTCGAACCATTATGAAGATCATCGAAATGATAGATGACATAAAAATATAGATCATACTAATCCTCCTGCTTTCTTACCAGTTTAAAGATTCATATCCTTGAATTTCATTTCCTTCAAAATCAACTTCATAATAAGGGATTCCGTTTTCATTCGCAAATCTTCTGATCGATTCTTCCAATTCATCATAACCGGCATCTTTTTTAATCATGTTTCTTGCCAGTTCACCGATCACTTTCACTCGATTTTCAACAAAGGCTTGTACCAATCGCTTATTCATAAAATCGATTGCCTGTGAACAATATCCCTTATAATTCATCTTTCGATCATCTAAAAGTTTCTTCAAGCTTTTAACACGGATCTCTCCGATCACTTCCTGCAGTGCTTCCCAAATGCATTGCTGAAAATAGCTGATCAGCGCAATATCTTTAATACATTGAGCTTTGCATGAAGCATAGATCGGCTGTAAGATCTTATCATCGGTAATAAAGTGTTTCTTATCATAAAGACACATCGTTTTATAATCTTCTAATGAAAAAATAATAAAAAGAATCTCTGTCCAAAGGAAACGATTCATGTAAGTCACTTCATGGATTTCTTTCAGATCAGAGTCAATTTTTAATTTCAATTTTGATAACTCTTTTGTCTGGATCTGAATCTCCCGTTTCCCCTGAACTGTATTTCTCAATTCATATAAGAATGCAAGCAATCTGCTCTGCACTCCTTCATATCCATCTACATCAATATTACATAAGCGTGAGATTCCATCATATAACACATCAAGATCCTCATAACTTCCCGCTATTTCAACCCCAAGATTCTGCTTCGTAGTTTTCACTGTAAACATACTGATTTTCCTCCATTACTGATTTGATTATAGTTTTGATGGCTTTTTTATTTTCCTCTTTTTCTATCTTTTTTAAAATATCATTCAAGAATTCTCTTCCTTTTTTCAATTTGGTCATTGAGAAAACCAGATCCTGAAGCTGGGATTCTGAGAATCTGTATGAGTGAAGAATACTTATCAGATCCTTTTTCATCATAAGCAACGTGCATTCCGCATCCTTTTTATATAATTCAATGGTATGACGACTCAAGATCCGGATTCTCTCTGAAAGATTTAAATTCCCCTTTCTAAGCAAAAAGTATAAGTCATCCGTATTTCCGATACGCATACATGTCTCTTTCAAGATTTCTCTCGATTTCATGGCACTATTCATGATCTTCGGACGATAACTTTCAATTTCTTCTTCATCTAAGATCAACAACATTTTTTCTAAGATTTCTATATTTGGAAATTTTTCAAAATAATCGAATAGTGTCTTCTTTTCCATCGCAATATTTCCTGTCTTATGATACGAAATAAGCAATGCTTCATAATCAAATTTGTTATTCACTCCTATTTCAGCAAATAAATCGATGATTTCCTGATATTTTTGCTTGTGCAGACAATTATCAATGATTTTGGGTATTAATCGGTCATTGGAACCGCAAAGATCGTGATAAACAGGAATAATTTCTTTGGGATAACCAAATGAAACGTACTTTTTCATCAATAATTCAACGCATTTCTGTTTATCATAAGGAACTTGTATCAGATCCTGTTTTAATATTTCTGCCATCTTTACACAGAGGATAGGATTCTTCTCACTCCCTTCGCAAATAAAAGAAATGATATCCTCTGTTTCCATTAACTTCGGTTCATTAAATAATCCCAATAAATCATCTTGTTTTAGAATTAAATCCAGATGATTCAGTTGCAATAATAGATCCTGTATCATTTCAGCACAGACATTTTCGGCAATATGACCCTTTTTGTTTTGGACGATTCTTTTTATTAGAAATAAAGAACGCTCAAAATGCTCCCTTTTATCAAAACAAGATTTACCTATCAATTTATGATATTCCAATATGCTTTTCTTTTCATTTATATCCAACAAGTATTTACTATTCCCTAAAATGCGATCCATTATTTTTTCTTTATGATCTATTTCTTTCAATGGATCCTTTTGCACTTCATTTTCTAAGCCCATAGATTGATCCTCCTGAAGCATATTTATTATACTGTACTTTCACAAATAAAAAAACAACTTCACCTCATGAGAACATATCGAATCTCTTTCTCATTGGATCTTCATAACATAATATGATTTTCAATATTTGGAAAATATTTCAGTGATACTTCACCCAAATAAAGATATCAAGTATAATGAAAAAAAGGAGTGATACTATGAAAATCAATGAAGTGATCAGAAGAATCAAGAAATATCATAAAGGAGATTCATTTGCAGGACACCCGATCAAAGAAGAAACGACTCGCGATCAAATCTTGTATGGCGATCCGAATAAAGAATGTACGGGAATCGTTACCACTTGCTGGGCCACTGCCGATGTTATACGGCAGGCTTATCAAAAAGGAGCTAATCTAATTATCTGTCATGAAGCCCTCTTCTGGAATCATGGCGATCATACTGATTGGCTAAGCAATAATTCCGTCTTCTTAAAGAAAAAAGAACTTTTAGATCAAAGCGGAATCGTGGTATGGAGAGACCATGATTATATTCATTCCGGTATACCGATGGATGATGGAAGTTATACAGATGGAATCTGGTACGGAGTCATGAAAACATTAGGATGGGAAGCCTATTTAACAGGCGATAAAGCTCACCCTTTTGATTTTACTTTACCAGCTATAAAGGCAAGTGATCTAGCTCAGCAAATGGCTAAAACCATGAATTTGAATGCAATCAGGATCCTCGGAGATCCGAATACGATCATTCGCAAAGCATGGATCTGCCGACATATTTTAGGAAATAACAATGAAGACATCAAAAGAGTCGACGAAGAAAATATTGACCTCCTTATCACTGCTGAACTAATTGATTATACCCTCAGCGAGTATATTCGAGATGCCGCTATGGTAGGCATTCCAAAAGTTATTTTTGCATTAGGTCATTTCAACTCTGAAGAATACGGAATGAGATATATGCTCGAATATCTTCCAAAAGCTATCGGCGAACCGATTCCCGCTACATTTATCCAATCCGGCGATATGTATTCTTACATCACCAACGATTAATTCAACATGATCTTTAAACTATAAGACCTCATCGCTTCTCTTAAGGATGAGGTCTTATTTTAAAGTTAATTTTATTGTAGGAACTTCTTTAGCGGAACACTTAATTTCTTATATACCAACATCGTGATCAGTGAAGTAACTCCTTTAGATAAGATATTAAATGGGACGATTGAGAAAGCTACCAGGGTCGGCAGATCTTTAACCCATGGATTGACTTTGGCAAACATTCCTACCAAACCGCTCATTTCGATTCCAAATGCTTTCAGATAGAACGGGAATACGATATAGAGATTGGTGATGATCGAAACGAGTACACAACATAAGGTTCCTGAAATCAAGCCGATCACAGCACCTTTTTTGGTATGAATACGGCGATAGATCAAAACAGCCGGAACAACATAAGCAACACTTAATAAGAAGTTTTGAAGCTCTCCGGTAAACATGGTACTTGAACCGAAAAATGCGATATCTAGGACTGTTCTGATCGCAATAATTTCGATGGCACCGATTGGTCCTAAGATGAATCCACCAATGATTTCAGCTAATGCAGAAGGTTCAAATTTGAAGACCGGTGAAAGAACAGGAACAACAAATTTGAATTGCATAAGGGCAAAGGCTACAGCCCCCAACATGGCAACGAGAGCCATTGAACGGATTTTAGATTGTTTCATACTATTTTCCTCCTAAAAAAATCCAGAAGCTAAAAGATTTGTTCGCCTCCGGATTGCTTTTTTAATAAAAAACAGATACACCTCATTCCATTTCTTTGAGGTGTATCTGATTTCATTCAAAAGATTCATCTGTCTTTTCTCATCCGGACTATCACCGTCGGTTTTGGAATTTCACCAAATCAACCATTTATCATGGCTCATGGACTTTACCATCGGTAGGGATTTACACCCTGCCCCAAAGACGTATTCAGTTTTAACTTCCTCTATAGTATAATTCTCACTAAATGCTCTGTCAAGCCTTTGACTATGAAATCATTCATTTTCTGATAACGGAGTCAATTCACCCCAATTAAACTGTGCTTCTACTGTATAGGCATTCGTTCCTTCAACAAGGTGCTTGGCTCCATCATAAGTCCTGTAGGCAACAATGTTTCCCATCGGATTGGAAAATGAACCGGCATTATATAGCTTGGATGGATCATATCCCAACTGCACAAGCAGATTCATCAGGTAGGTTGCTTCAACTCCGGCTGTTGAAATGAAGACTAATTTTTTATCCTCAGGAAATAGATATCGAATCATGGATTCAGATTCTTCATAATTGGCAAAGAAACTTCCCGGATCTCCTAAATTTGCCGTGATTTTTCCATTTTCATCACGAACCTTCTGCATTGAAAATAATACATTCTCTTGAAATTCATAATCAACCAGCACGTGATAAAATGGGATGTTCACAAATCCGGCAACATGTCCTTCTTCGATAAACTGATTGACATCTCGTGTATCAAAATATAAACAATCTTCCAAGAAAAGATAATCGTCCAAATTAAGCGGGGATAGAGGTGAATCTTTCATCAGTGTACTCTCTTCCGATTCTTTTTTCGGCAGTTCAGTCACTTCCTGATATTTTGGTGACTGCTCATCGCTTTGTTCCTTATCCTGAGCAGCACATCCTTGTATAAACAGCAGCGAGATCAACACTGCAATCAACATCCTTTTCATAACAGAATCCTCATTTCTCTTTATTCTATTATAATCGAAATAGAAAGAAACTTCCATGACAAGTTAAAAGGATATCCTGTTTCAGGATATCCTTTTTGTTATAAACTTAAGTTTAATTACTTAGCAACCGGTGTCAAACCTTCGAAGCTGTAAACAGCATCAACAACAACTTCAGCAGCATCTGTTGTATATGGAGCATACTTAGCATCTGTATACTGACCCATACCACCAACATTGTAGATCTTGCTCATGTCATATCCTAATGCATCCATCAACTTCATCATCTGAGCAACACGTCCACCGCTCTGGCACATGAAGAAGATTGTCTTATCTTTCGGGAACATAGCTTCCATCAAAGCCATAGATTCTTCATAAGTTGCAACTGGTTCATCAACTGATCCACCGAACAACTGAGGCTTACCTTCTGTACCTGCTTCTGCATCAAAGATCAATGCAAAATATGGAAGACATTCGAAGTTTTTCAAATGCTTCTTAGCATAATCCTTGTAATCACGAAGGTCGATGTAAAGAACATCGTCGCGTCCAAGATAATCTGTCAAGTTATCAACTGTAATTGCTGCACAAGCATTTGTATAAACATCTGCTGCACAAGCTACTTCAGCAGCACCTTCACTTGGTGCATACTTCTTTGTCAAATCGCGTGCATCTGGTAGAGCAACCGGTTCAACAACTGTAGGTTCATCACATGGCTCACAAACTTCGCATTCAGGACAATCTGTTTTGCCAGCGCATCCGGCCAACAATAAAGCAGCCAAAGCCAACATTAATAGTTTTTTCATTTTAATTTTCCTCTTTCATTTATTGTGCGAAATAATCATCTGTTGCATGATATTTCATCAGGGCATTTAACATACGGATAATATTGTTTGCGGAAACTGAAGATCCTGTCAATGCATCGATTGTAAGATCTGCTCTTCCTTCTCCTGCGCTGTAATCAGCAGCATCAATATCTTCCATAACACTTAATGTTTCCAAATACTTAGCATCTTTTCCGATAAAGAAAGGAATATACTGTTCTTTGAATTGTTCATAAGTGAATCCTGCCGGTGTCGGATCGCTGTCTCCCCAGAATCCGGCAGTGTAATGATCGTTTGCATCGCGATCAAATGACAATGTTCTAACAACTGCATCTTCAACATTTTTGCTATCAGGCAAGCTCAATTCAACATAAGCTGTCATCCAGTAGTTTACATCCGCGCTACGGCATGTGCATGACAGATAAGTGATCTGATATTTAATATAATTTCTTGCCTTATACTTGAAATTGACAAATGCATAGAAATTAGTTTCTTCTCTTGGTCCGTTTACGTGATTGATCGGAATGACTGCAACGACATTTCCTGTTGAGCCTTCACCCAGATCAGCACTGTTGTTTAAATAGTCATTGATTACATCAAGACTGATTTCTCCATCGGCAGTACAACCTTGAGCTCCGTCACTTGTTTCCGGTTCACCATCAGAACCTTGGCTATCTGAAGCATTATTTGCTGAGCAAGCAAACAAACTTGCAGTAACCAACAGGGCCAAAAGAATTTTAATTAAATTTCTTTTTTTCATTTTTCCTCCCTCGTTTAATTGTTATCTTCAACAAGTTATAGTTATAATGCAATATTCCCTTTATGATGTGAATAAACACCATGCCCTTTAATGATTATTCTTTCAAAGTGATGTTATCGGATTATAACTACTTATAATTATATTTTTCACAAAATCATTCGTCAACTCTTTTACGGGGATTTAAGTCATAAAACGACAAATTGTTTGGAATCAATTGATGTTTTTTCATAATCACAGAAGAAATTTTCATAAATTTTTCATAATTCAATCGGACATTTATCCTATTTCTTCACCACCAACAACAAAAAAAGCCTCACACGAGACTTGAATTTTTATAAATGGTGGAGCATAACGGGTTCGAACCGTTGACCCCCTGCGTGCAAGGCAGGTGCTCTCCCAGCTGAGCTAATACCCCATTTGTATAATTAAATTCGATGGTGGGCCTGAATGGACTTGAACCAACGACCTCACCCTTATCAGGGGTGCGCTCTAACCACCTGAGCTACAGGCCCATTTCATCGAATGCTTGATTATAATACCACCTGACATCTTGAATGTCAATCATTTTTTATAAATTAATTTTTATTTTTTTCAGATATTCCAGGATTCCCTCATAAATATTATAAGCGATTGCTTCCTGGTATTTTGCGTCTTTCAACTTCTCTCTTTCAGCCGCATTGCTCAAAAAACCATATTCCACTAAAATCCCGGGATTACTCGTATTATTTAAAATATAGTAATCTCCCTTTTTGATGATAAACTTGCTGGAAGTGGTGCTTTTCAATGCTTGCTGAACACACTCTGCCAAGATCCGAGATGGTTCATTGCCGCTTTGATAATATACCTGAGCGCCTTTCACTTTCGTATCCAGACTGATATTCCCGTGCAGACTGATAAAAAAAGTGACATTTTCCTGATTCATGATTTCTACACGAGCTTTCAGATCCGACTGTTTCTTGCTGGAAGCTCCCTGTTCTGAAAGATCTTCATCTTCATCACGGATCATGATCACTTCTGCTCCGGATTCCTTTAAAATCTTCTCCAATAATTTCGCGATGCTCAGATTGATCTCATCTTCAATCACATTTCCCCGGCTGCTGCCCGGATCCACTCCGCCATGACCGGCATCGATCACAACCGTAATTCCGACAAGATCGTGATTGCTGAAAACCGTAATCGCTTTTTCAAATGAAGATGCAGCGACAAAGCCCAGTCCCAGCATAACTGCTATAACAGCGGATATCATAACTTTCTTCTTCATTTTTCTCACCATTAAAGAATATGAGAGAAAAATACTTTTTATTCAATTTCATTCTCTGTGATCGCTCTTATTTTCTCAAGAGGGCGAAAGCTTCCTGAATTTTTAAGCCTATTTTCTTTTAATCCTTCCAAATGAACACGCTTTGCATCTGCTTCAAGCTCTCTGGCTGACATGCGCAAAGCCCCTTCTCCCAAAATAATCCTCTGCTCCATGCCATCGGAAGTCGCTACAGTCACCTTATATTTCTCTTTTAATTCATGAGTTGCTTTTTCAATATAAGAATCTGCTGTTTGTGCATGCTTGGTATAAACGATATAAATACTTCCATTGTTATAAACTGAGCCGGTATTTTCACGAACTTTATAGGCATCAAAAACCAGGATCAAAGCACATCCGCGATATCCCTGATAGCTGCTCATCATATCAATCAGCCGATCTCTTGCCGCATCCAGGTTCTCTTTAGCTAAAAGATTCAGCTCCTCCCACGAATAAAGCATATTATATCCATCAACGATCAAGATCTCCGGCTTTTGTTCAATAATTTCAACTTTTTGGTACTCTTCTTCCTTCGAAATAAATTTTCCTTTTTTCTCTTTATCTTTGGCATTTCTTCCACCGCTTTGATTAAAGATCCTGATCAGTTCCTCTTCATCTATCCGGTTTACCCGATCTTTTCTTTGAATCTCAGATGAATTCTGAGCTTTTGAAGACTTAATATGCATATAGTCTTGAACATGATTCCAGTCCACCGTAAATCCGGCTCCATGGGAACAGAAAACGGATCCGGTTGGATTATCCAGGTCTCGTTCGCTGTCATATCCGATCTTTCGGATGACCTCTTCCTGATCATCACACGGAAAGTATCCATCTAATGCACATAGAAGTCTGCCTCTTCCTTTTGTATAGGAAACCACTTCTGCCTGATAATTCTGCATTTTTGAAACCGCGGCCTGTCCACTGATCTTACTCAGTTCATTTTCCGACTCTGTAATTTCAAAAGATGCTGCCATTCTTTCCAAGTCAAACATCGCTCTGCTTAAAAATTCATTTGGAATTTCCAATTTAAATCGATAATAAGGTTCTAAGACAACAGAATGAGCCATTTTTAAACCATGTCTTACCGCCCGATAGGTTGCCTGACGGAAATCTCCGCCTTCGGTATGTTTCTGATGAGCCCTCCCCGCAATCAGTGTGATCTTCATATCGGTAATAGGAGACCCCGTCAAAACACCGAGATGTTCTTTTTCTTCCAGATGGGTCAGGATCAAACGCTGCCAGTTTTTTGCCAGTTCATCTTCCGGACAATCGCTCGCAAACTGCAAGCCGTTTCCCGGACTTAACGGTTCCATTTTCAGATGCACTTCTGCATAATGACGTAACGGCTCAAAATGTCCGACTCCTTCTACCTTATCTATGATCGTTTCTTTGTAGATCACATTCCCCTGACTCAGCTCGACTGACACGCCGGTGCGTTGCTCAATGATCCGCTTTAATACTTCGATCTGTACTTCCCCCATCAGTTGAAGATGGATCTTCTTATCTAAAGCATTATAAGAAACATGAAGCTGCGGATCTTCTTCGCTCAATTCTCTCATCTTCTCCAGCATCATGATCGGATCTACTTTTTCATCAAATAATAACTGATACTGCATATAGGAAGAAATAAAAGGATGAAATGTCCCGATTTCACTTCCCAATCCTTCCCCTGCCTCAATTTTCTTCAAACCTTTTAAGGCCACAATCATTCCGGCAGATGCCTCATCCAGCATCTGATATTTGTTTCCGGAATACCGTCTGATCTGATCTACTTTTTCTGTTTCAGAAAGCTTCTGTTTCGCTTTTAAAACACCACCGGTAATTTTAATATGGGTCAATCGGTTGCCGGATTCATCACGCGAGATCTTATAAACCTTTGCCTTGAATTCATCTCCATAATCCAAAGATGTCGTCAATTCATTCAGATCCTCCAATAAGCGATCGACCCCATTCATTTTTAAAGCCGACCCAAAATAGCACGGAAAGATTTTCCGCTCGGAAATCGCTTTTTTCACTTTATTTGTATCAATTATTTGATTTTGAAGATAATCATCCAAAAGTTCTTCATCGCATAGTGCGATCTTTTCCAACATGTTCTCGATTCCTTCTGTCAGATCAAGACAGGAAGATGACAGTTTTTCCTGCAATTCTTCCAACAGTTCTTCTCTCTCCCTAAAACTGATATCCATCTTATTAATAAAGATAAAGACCGGAAGCTGATAATGTTTCAAAAGATCCCAGATCGTTTCTGTATGAATCTGCACCCCATCCTGTCCGTTGATCACCAAAATGGCAACATCCAAGACCTGCAATGTTCTTTCCATTTCCGATGAAAAATCGACATGTCCCGGCGTATCCAACAGATTGATTTCAGTATCTTTCCATTTTAAAACTGCCTGTTTGGAAAAAATCGTAATCCCCCGATCTCTTTCCTGTAAATCAAAATCAAGAAAGGCATCCTTGTGATCCACTCTGCCCATCTTGCGGATCATGCCCGAAAGATAAAGCATGCTTTCGCTGAGCGTTGTCTTTCCTGCATCGACATGAGCCAGGATTCCGGTTACAAGCTGTTTCATGGGATCACTTCCTTTTCAATTATTATCATTATAACTGATAAACGCATCAAAAACAAATTTCCTGCATGCAGAAAGTCTGATTCTTTTTCATTGCGAGATCAAACAATTCATTTTATAATAATGAAAAAAGGAGGGACACCATGAAATCAGAACAAGAAATGGAATTCAAACCCCTGGCAGATCGTCTTCGACCTGAGAATTTGGATGAGTTTTCCGGTCAGACCCATCTGATCGGACCCGGAAAGATTTTAAGAAAACTGATTGAAAATGATCAGATTTCCTCCATGATCTTCTGGGGACCTCCGGGTGTAGGAAAAACCACATTGGCCAAGATCATCTCCAATCAGACCAAAGCCTCCTTTGTTACCTTCTCAGCCGTAACAAGCGGTATTAAAGAAATTAGAACACTCATGCAGAAAGTGGAAGACAATTCCCTTTTTCATGAAAAGACGATCGTTTTTGTCGACGAGATCCATCGTTTCAATAAAGCTCAGCAAGATGCTTTTTTGCCATTTGTAGAAAAGGGATCGATCATTTTGATCGGGGCCACCACTGAAAATCCTTCCTTTGAAATCAACAGCGCTCTTCTTTCAAGATGCCGCGTCTTTGTCTTGCAGTCATTGAAAACAGAAGAAATCGTTTCCTTATTAAAAAGAGCCTTGAATGATCCAAGAGGATTTAAAGATACACCGGTTCAAATATCCGATGAACTCTTAAATATGATTGCTGTATTTTCAAACGGAGATGCCCGAAGTGCCCTTTCAGTTCTGGAAATGGTCATCTTGAACAGCGAAGCAGATGAAAACGGAATCACTCAGGTCCACCCGGAAATCTTAGAACAATGTATTTCAAAGAAATCTCTGTTGTATGATAAAAATGGAGAAGAACATTATAATCTCATCTCGGCCTTGCATAAATCCATGCGGAATTCCGATCCGGATGCAGCAGTCTATTGGCTGGCAAGAATGCTGGAAGCCGGTGAAGACCCGCTCTATGTCGCAAGACGAGTCACCCGCTTTGCCAGCGAAGATATCGGCCTGGCCGATCCAAAAGCATTGGAAATCGCCATCAATGCCTATCAGGCATGCCACTATATCGGCATGCCGGAATGCAGTGTTCATTTAAGCCAAGCCGTCATCTATATGTCCATCGCACCTAAATCCAACGCTGTGTATATGGCTT
>CAZUVT010000049.1:0-13125 GCA_964623925.1 uncultured Erysipelotrichaceae bacterium | reverse complement strand
TCTGGGATGTGATTTCAATTTTCCCGCTGATCCTGTTTTTGACCGGATGATTTCCGCCGCGATGTCCAAACTTCATCTTATATGTATGTAAGCCATTAGCTAGTGCGATCATTTGATGACCGAGACAAATACCGAAAATCGGAACATTTCCCTGTGCTTCTTTGACCAGTTGAATAACCGGTGTAACATCCTCAGGATCTCCGGGACCGTTTGAGAGAAACAATCCATCCGGTTTCATTTCCTGAATCATAGAATAGGATGTATCATAAGGAACGACGGTCACATTGCATCCCATTTCATTCAGTTTTCTGATAATATTCAGCTTGATTCCGCAATCGACCGCAATCACATTATATTTCGGGTTTGCCGTGCGCGAATACCAGATCTTCTTGCTGGAGACGCGCTTGACTTGATCATGAGGAATCTGAGTTGCCCGAATTCGCTTCAAGCCTTCTTCCAAGGTAGTTTCCATATCGGTAATCAAGACTTTCTGCGATCCCTGATCGCGAATGATTCTCGTCAGTTTGCGCGTATCGATCTGACAGATGCCGGGAATATTATTTTCTTCCAGGATCTGAGAAAAAGTTTTGGTATATCGAAAATTAGAGGGCTTATCGTTGTATTCCCGAACGATGAAACCGCCGATCGAATAGTTTTTGGACTCATAATCCTCGTCCGTGACTCCATAATTACCAATCAAAGGATAAGTCATGACAACGATCTGATCTGTATAAGAAGGATCTGACATGATTTCCTGATAGCCAACCATCGATGTATTGAAGACGATCTCGCAAATCGCATCAACATGGGCACCAAATCCTTTTCCGATCATTTCAATGCCATTTTCTAAAATAATTTTGCGATTCATATTTTACCTCCTGTAAACACATTTTCCGCGATAAAAGGTCATAACACATTCTCCATATGCTTCCTGATATGCAAACGGTGTACAATGTCCTTTTGATTTAAATGTCTGCGGATCAATCGTAAACGGATGATTCAGATCGAAGATTGCAAGATTGGCCAGAGTCCCCTCTTCGATTGTCCCGTCATCAATGCCAAATACTTCGGCACATCTTGTGCTCATCAGTTCAAGGCACATTTTCAATGTGATGATGTTCGGTCGAACAAGATGCGTATAGATCAAAGGAAATGCGATTTCGCTGCCTACGATCCCCATCAGACTGTTCTTCAATCCTTTGCTTTTCTCTTCTTCAGAGTGCGGAGCATGGTCGGTTGCGATCATATCAATCGTCCCATCCAATAATCCATCGATCAGGGCCTGTCTGTCTTCTCTTGAACGCAATGGCGGATTCATCTTAAACTTTCCGTCATCTTCTGTAATATCATCTTCGCATAAGATCAAATGATGCGGAGTGACCTCACAGGTGATATTCGCTCCTCGATTTTTGGCATCGCGTATGATCTGCAAAGATTCCTTGCAGGAAACATGGCAGACATGATACTGACATCCTGTTGATAAAGCTAGCATGCAATCGCGTTCAATCTGTTTATATTCACTTTCACTGCTGATACCGATCAGTCCCATCTCTTCTGCCTTATATCCATCATGAATACAGGCCCCCTTTTCAATCAGGCTTTCATCCTCGCAATGGGCTGCTATCAGACAGTTATGATGAACGGCTTCTTTCATCGCCTCAAGCATCATTTCTTCTCTCTGTACTCCTTTGCCATCATCACTGAAACAGAATGTAGCTTCGCTCATAGATGCGATCGGACTCAGTTCCTTCCCTTTTTGACCTTTTGTGATCGATCCGTAAGGAATGACTTTAATTACTGCATTTTTTTCGATCAGATCCAACTCTTTTTTCAAATCGGTCACATTATCAGGAACCGGATTTAAATTCGGCATCGCCATGATCGTTGTAAATCCGCCTCTTGCAGCCGCTTCACTGCCGCTACGGATCGTCTCCTTGTATTCAAATCCCGGCTCTCTTAAATGAACATGCGGATCGATCAATCCCGGTGCAATCAGATAACTGGATCCATCAATGACCTCTTTGGCTGCAGGAACATCTAAGATATCCGCAACACTGACGATTCCTTTATCATCAATCAACACATCTTTCTTTGATAATCTGTCTTCAAAATAAACTTCAGCATTTTTGATCAAGATACTCATTTTCTATTCTCCCATCGATCTTCTAAGCGCTGCCATGCGCACATAGACCCCGTTTTCAATCTGTTTAAATATACGGCTCTTTTCACATTCAACCACTTCATCGGCAATTTCAACATTGCGGTTAAATGGTGCCGGATGCATGATGATAGCCGTTTTTTTCATGCGATTTACCCGTTCCATAGTCAATCCGTACTGCTTATGATAGTCTTCCTTGCTCATCTTCATCGCTGTCTCATGTCGCTCATGCTGGACTCTGAGCAGCATAATGATATCCATTTCTTCTACTGCTTTATCAAATTCGATGTAGCGATATGCCTCATCTTTGAACTCTTCCGGACCGCTGCAATAAACATCCATTCCCAACCGGCTCATCACTTCAATATTGGTATGCGCAACACGCGAATATTTGATGTCTCCCACAACCGCAATTTTCAATCCGTCAAAATGATGAAATTCCTGATAGATCGTTAAAAGATCCAATAAGCTTTGAGTCGGATGATCTTTTGTCCCATCTCCGGCATTTAAGATCGGTGTATGGATCTTGCCGACCAATTCCTTATAATACTCATCTTCACGACTTCTGATAACGATCGCATCCAAGCCGAAACTGGAAAATGTTTTCACGGTATCATAAAAGCTTTCCCCTTTTTGCATGCTGCTGAGTGCGGCATTGAAATTGAGCACTTTGCATCCCAATTTCTCTTCCGCTGTATTGAAGCTGTATTGAGTTCTTGTCGATGGTTCGAAAAACAGGTTTGCAACGATTTTCCCCTTTAAACTTTCGAGATATTCTCCTTCTTTACACTTCTGCGCCTCTTTCAACAAATTCATGATTTCTTCTGTGCTCAGACTTTTCAAATTCAACAGATCTTTCATCTTTGTCCCTCCTCAGATATAATAAAAAACCTTCAAAGAGATACTATGAAGGTTGTGTACTATTAAAAAACTCGATTTTCCTTCTTAGCGTCTCTGCACTAATTTAAAGCCGTAATTATTATATCACAGAGTTTTTCAAAGGCAAATCTTTTATTAATAATTTCTACTTTTCTTTTCCTTCTTCTGCCAAGCGGCGAAGGCGCTTGACTTCATATGGCTTTAAAAGACGATATTCCCCGATTTTCAAATCATTGACTGTTAAAAATCCAAGCTTGCGGCGATGAAGTTTTACAACATTCAATCCGAAAGTTTCCATCATTCTTTTGATTTGACGATTTCTTCCCTCTTTGATCACAATCGTAAAGTTCATCATGTGTCTTTCAAAATTCTTGCTGGTGACAGTCAATTTACATGGAAGCGTCTTGATTCCATCATCCAAAACAATGCCGTTTTCAATCATTTTGATCTGTTCTGTTGTTAAAATACCATCCAAGACACCATCATAGGTCTTCGGAATATGATATCTCGGGTGAACAAGGCAATTTGCAAAATCACCGTCATTAGTGCAGACTAAAAGCCCTGTCGTATCATAATCCAATCTTCCGACCGGATAGATCCTTTCTTTGCAATCAATCAAATCAGTGACCATATTTCTACCGTGCTCATCATTCAATGTACAAAGTGTTTTCTTGGGTTTATTGATCACATAATAGACTTTGTTCTCCTTATTAATCGGTTTTCCGTCGACTTCGATCTGATCTCCTTTTTTTACTTTATATCCCAATTCATGGATGATTTGGCCATTGACACTGACTCTTCCTTCTAAAATCCAGCTTTCAGCTTTACGTCTGGAAGTCAGTCCACTCGCAGCAATGACCTTTTGTATTCTTTCCATAGCTGATTCCTCACTTTATTTTTCTATTTTACCAGTGTTTCAGCTTTTATTCCAGCATTTTAAGACATGAACTTTAAAGTGAGGAGGATTCCCAGCGTGATTCCGACAAAGTCTGCAAACAAACCGATCCAGAGACTGTTTTTGATTTTTTTGATTCCCACAGTAGAAAAATAAAGGGTAATCACATAAAGTGTTGTATCCGTTGATCCCTGAATAACACTGGCCATCTTTCCTGCCAGCGAATCCGGTCCGAAATTTTTAAAGATATCAATCAAAATTGCCAAGGGGGCACTTCCTGATATCGGCCGAAACATGACTAGCGGAAAAATCGAAGATGGAATCGATGGAAAGATCTTACAGATAAAATTGGAGATGATATCAAATACCCCGGACTCGCGCAAAAGCGAAATGGAAAGCATCATCGCCAATAAACTTGAAAACACATTAACAAATAATCCAAGTCCTTCTTTGCATCCGGAAATAAAGGCCTCATAAGCATCCACTTTTTTTATGAGTGCTACAACAAAAATCAAGATCACCAAAGCAGGCAGAATAACTTCACTTGCCACGATAATTACACCACCTATCCATCAGTAAACCGGCCACGCAGGCACAAGTTGTCGCAATGATCGCATAAGGCATATAATCGGTTGGAACAGCGGCATTAAACTGAGCACGCAATGAAACGATCATCGTAGAAAGAATGGTAACTCCTGCCGTATTTAAGACCAGAAATGTGATCATGGATCGGGTTGCCGTATCTTTATTGGGATTATCTTTCTGCATAAGCTGCATCGCTTTCAATCCGCTTGGTGTTGCCGCAAAACCTAAGCCAAACATATTGATCACGATATTTGCACTGATATATTGAAGGGCTTCCGGATTATCTCTCAAATCAGGAAGGATCAATCTGAAAAACGGTCCTAAAAGCTTTTCCAGCCCCTTCATGAGACCTCCCTCTTTCGCCACATACATGACTCCGCTGAAAAAACAGGTTGAGGCCATCATGGGCAAAGCAAAATCCAATGTCTCCTGACCGACTGAGACTAGAACCTGATTTAAAGTCGTGATGCGGCCGCTAGATATGCCGACAGCCAAAGAAATCAGGATCATGAAACTCCATATCTTACTCATATGCAGAACCTCCAGAAACATATTTTTTTCTTGATCTTTTCAGCTTTATACATGTCAACGATCTGAATATCTTTATAATTATATTCAACGATATACTGACTGCTGTTTTCATCGAGATAGGCCAAAAATTCCCCTTTTGTCATCATTTCTTCATTTGCACAGATGATGAACGGATGATCGATGGTTACTTGATATCCATCCATTTCAAATTCCTGTGTTTCCAAAATCGTATATAACTTGTATTCATTCATGATCTGTCTGTATTTTTCCTTATGAAACTCATAACGATCGGGAATCTGCAAAGTTACAATGATATATTCTGCACCTTCATAAGAAGCAGATGTCACAAGTGTATTTCCGGCTTTTTTGGTATATCCGGTCTTTCCACCGGTACAAAACGCAAAGTCCTCTAAGAGTTTATTGCTGTTTTTCCATTTTGTTCCCCATTCACTTGTATAGTCTCTTGTGGCAACGATTTCTCGAAATGTCTCATTTTTCATAGCAGCAGCCATGCATAAAGCCATATCATATGCCGTTGAATAATTTCCTTCTTCCACGATATCCAATCCTGTCGGATTATGAAACTCTGTATTCAGCATTCCCAATTCCTGTGCCTTGTCATTCATCATTTTGACAAAGGTTTCAATATCTCCTCCAACATGATAAGCGATGGCATTGGCAGCATCACATCCGCTTTTCAGCATCATGCCATAAAGCAGATCCTGCATATTGACCTTCTGGCCTACCGTCAAATTAATATTGATTCCGCCTTCATTGTAGATTTCATCTCCTACTTCCCAAACATCTGTAAAATTCCCCTTTTCCAGGGCAACCAACGCAGTCATCACTTTGGATATAGAGGCAACGCTCTCAATTTCATGAGCATTCTCTTCTTCTAACACAGTATTATCATTGGTAGAGATCACAATATAGCTTTCGGCATTGATCTCTGTTATCGAAAACAGCAATAAGCAAATAAAAATGATGAGAAATTTACGCACGATATCATTCGTCCTTTCCTCATCATTCTATTCTGATTATTTTGATTTTATGCTGTTTCAAGCCTCATATAGCTCAATTGAATCCAATCAGCGAATATTCTCCTTGGCTTTTCTGACCAGAAGACAAACATTTTCAATTCCATTTGTAAATGGAAACATATCAACTCCCTGGCTCGAAACGATCCGATATTCTTTTTTCAAAACTTCAAGATCACGCACCTGAGTTGTCGGATCACAAGAAATATAAACGATCTTGCGCGGCTTCAATTTCAAGCAGGCATTTAAAAACTGCATTGTAGAACCACTTCTCGGTGGATCCATTATGACTATATCGATCTTCTCATGACGCGATGCACACTGCATCATCCATTTGGTAGCATCACTAGAGATAAAGCGAACATTTTGAATACCATTCGCTTTGGCATTATAGATTGCGTCATTCACTGCCTGACGATTTAATTCGACTCCAATTACCTCTTTGGCCATTTTTGAAGCACATAATGTAATCGTTCCGATTCCGCAATAAGCATCCAGCACCCGATCCTGCTTTGTGATGGCAGCCATTTTCAAAGCACATGTATAAAGTTTCTCCATCTGAATCGTATTGATTTGATAGAAGGAAGAAGATGAGATCTTAAACTTTAATCCCATGCATTCATCTTCAATATATCCTTTTCCGTAAAGGATCTTTTCTTCATCACCTAATACCATGCTCGTTTTTTTAGAATTAATATTCATCACGATCGAAGTAATCATCGGGCATAACTTTAAAAGCGCCTTAACAAAATTATTAACCCCATAGAACACTTTATCAGCCACAACTAAAACAACCAGTATTTGAGAAGTTCTGAGTCCTTTTCGAATCAACACATGACGAATCAAACCGGTTTGCGCATCCTCATTGTAAGGTTCTATGTTAAAGTCATTCAAACATTTCCGAAGTGCTTCAATAATGATATCTGCCTCTTTATTTTGTATCATGCAAGTACTGATGTTCACAACACGATGACTGTTTTCTTCATAGATTCCACTGATTACTTTCCCCTTTTTATTTAAGGAGAATGTAGAATGAACTTTGTTTCGATAGCGAAGCGGATCTTCCATTCCTATGATAGAGGGGATCTGCACTTCTTTTTTAAACAGTTTCACCAGCTGTTTTCTTTTATAATCCAATTGAGCTTTGTAATCCAAATGCAGCAATTGGCATCCCCCGCATTGTTTAAAATACGGACAGATCGGATCGACCCGATGCTTGCTGACGGAAGTGATCTCAATCAGTTCCGCATCGATAAAATTCTTTTTCTGTCTGATTTCTAGTTTTACCTTCTCATTTGGAAGCAGACCATTTACCGAAATGACTTTATCCTGATATCTTACTAATCCTCTTCCTTTTGCATCGAGCGCAAAACATTCACATTCTGTTATCATCTCATTCACCTTCAATCAAAGAAAGCTGAACTTTCTGACGGACTTCATCAATATTCGATACCCAAACAGTTACAATATCTCCGACTTCCAGCAATTCACTCGGATGAGATATTCTTTCCTTTGACATCTTCGAAATATGGATCAAGCCATCATCGTGTAATCCAATATCGACAAAAGCACCGAAATCGACTACATTTCGTACAACACCCTCTAATTTTTCTCCGACTTTTAAGTCTTTTAATTCTAAGATATCACTGCGTAGCATTGGACCGTCATATTGATCACGATAATCTCTTTTCGGTTGCTTTAAAGCGTCCATAATATCTTCAAAGGTATATTCATCCATTCCACATTTTTCACATAAGGAGGCTTTTAAAGAATCATCAAAATCAAATGACTCGCCAAGCGAATGAATATCTAATTCTTTCATTAATTTCTTAGCAGCTTGATAGCTCTCCGGATGGATCGATGTCTCATCCAAGATTTCATCTCCCCCGGCAATTCTTAAAAATCCGGCAGCCTGCTGAAAACTCTTCGCGCCTAATTTTTTTACTTCTTTCAACTGTTTTCGATCGGTAAATCTTCCCTTTTCATTCCGTTCATCAACAATGGATTGAGCTGTTGCCTTACTCAATCCGGAAATATGCATTAAAAGCTCTACGGAAGCTGTATTCACATCCACTCCTACTCGATTGACGGCCTTGCTAACCACAAAATCAAGGCGATCATTCAGCTCTTTTTTCGGAAGGTCATGCTGATACTGACCGACCCCGATGCTCTTTGGATCGATCTTGATCAATTCTGAAAGCGGATCAAGCAATCTTCTGGCAATTGAAACAGCAGATCTCTGCTCAACATGAAGATCCGGGAATTCCTTTCTTGCCAGCTCGCTGGCCGAGTAAACAGAAGCACCTGCCTCAGAAACGATCGTATAAGAAACATTCAAACGATATTCTTTAATTACCTCTGCCACAAAGCTTTCTGTTTCTCTGGATGCAGTTCCATTGCCGATTGATAAGATTTCAATCTTATAATCGCGAATAATTCTTACCAATTCTCTTTCAGCTTCTTTTCTTTGATGATTTCCGGAATGCGGATAAATGACCGAAATTGCAATCATCTTCCCGGTTGAATCAACCACTGCCAATTTGCATCCTGTTCTGAATGCCGGATCGACGCCTAAGATCATTCTTCCTTTTAGCGGCGGTTGTAAAAGCAACCTTTCCACATTCAGCGAGAAAATCTCAATACTTTTTGTCTGAGCCTTCTCACTTAATTCATTTCGCACTTCTCGCTCTACGGCAGGAAATGCAAGACGTTTTAACCCATCCTGCACCGCTTCTTCAATCAAATTTTGAGCAATCGTAGTTCTATTTCTGCATACCCCTCTGACCGCATAATTTATTAAGTATTGCTCATCATATTCCATCGAAACAGTAATGACTTTTTCATTCTCTGCACGATCTATGGCCATTACACGATGCATCGCCACATGACTCAATTTCTCTTTACGATCATAATACATCTGATAGATCTTTTTTTCATCATTATGATTCTTTTTGGCTTTGGTAATGATCCATCCATACTTAAGAATACTATCTTTGATTTTCCATCTCAATTTGGCATCATCAGAAACTTTCTCAGCAACTATATCCTTTGCTCCCTGTAAAGCTTCCTCAATTGTCTTAATCTGATCATTCAAATATTTTTTAGCTTCTGCTTCCGCAGATCCATTTTTCGGACATCCCATGATCCAATTTGCCAAAGGTTCCAATCCATTTTTGATTGCTTCTGTGGCGCGGGTCTTCCTTTTCTGCTGATAAGGTCTATATAAATCTTCTACCTCGCTCAATTTTAAGCAGGCATTGACTTGGTCTCTGATTTCATCCGTCAGCTTTCCTTGTGTTTCAATAATCCTCAAAACATCTTCTTTTCGCTTTTGAAGATTCTGCTGATAATTGTATTCTTTTTCGATGAAATAAATCTGTTCCTCATCCAATCCCTTTGTTACTTCTTTTCTATATCTTGCAATAAAAGGAACTGTATTCCCCAATTCCAATAATTCCAAAGTATTCTTAACCTGCTCTACAGAAATCTTCATCTCTTGAGCAATCGGTTCTATTAATTGTTGCATAATTTCACCTCGTGGATATTATTTTAACATAGAAATGATTTTGGATAAAGAAAAGGTTTTGGCAAATATCCAAAACCCCGATTTCCTTTAGTTGGCTGAACAAGCCTGTCCAGTAAATAGTGCTATCGTAATCGTCGCTGAAGGTTTATAATTTCCGGATCCTGTTGATCTAGAATAATCGATATCCCCATCCGTTCGCGGATTATTATCACAACTGGAAATGAAATTAATATTTGAGAATCCTAAACGATTCAGATAATCAGTAATCTCTGATTTAGCCTTATCCGAAGATCCTAAATTGTCATAATATTCCAAATTATAAATATCAAATGGAATTGTTGCTTCCGCTCCCTTAGAAACCACAAGATTGATCGTCGTTCCTCTTGAAACGGATGTTCCAGAAACAATAGACTGCTCTAAAATAATTCCGGAAGCAACTGTATCACTATAACGATACTCCGCTATATTGAAATTCAATCCATCGACATTCAATGCATTTGCATTCTGTCCGACATAATTTCCTACTGTAACAGGTGCTGCTCCCGTTGAAATCTTGACATTGATCGTACTTCCGGTATTAACGCTTCCCGAAGTATTACTGATGATATATCCCGCTTGGACTTTATTATCAGAACCTTCAGTATAGTTCACTTTCAAATTCGCACCATTGTTATTCAGTCCTGCAATATAAGATTCAAAATCAGCTTTAGATTTACCCTTATAATCCGCAATATTTGGTTTTCCTTTAGAAATCACAACATTAACCGTTGTTCCTTCATCTACCTTCTCATTCACTTTGTCATTTGAAATGGCTCTATTTTCTGCAATATTGTTGTTATATTTTTCAGAACCATAATTAATCAGAATCTTATTGGTATTAGCCCAAGTATTGATTTCTTCTTTTGTCTTTCCGGCAAAATCAATTACAGTTATCTGCTTTCCTTTACTAACTGTCAAATTAATGACAGTGCCGATAGCCTGACTACCCTTTTTATCCTGTGCAATAATGCTATCTTTTTTGACTGTATCATCATATTTTAAAGTGACTTTGACCGTTATTTTAGCACTGGCATTGTATTGAGCATTTAACTTTTCCAAATAAGCATCAAATTCAGTTTTTGTCTTACCTGTATAATCATCAATCGAAGGCTTTCCCTGAGAACGTTTTACTGTGATCGTTGACTGCTGAGAAACTTTACCGTTATTTGGCGAGTTGGAAATTGCTTTATCCTTTTCAACCGTATCACTAAAATAATCATAGAAAACTACCTTGACATTGTTTTTTGTTGCCCAAGTACCGATTTCAGCACTGGTCATTCCAGCCAAGTTTTTGACTTCTACAGGTTTTCCAAGGGAAATTGTAACTGTCACTTTGCTTTTTGCAGTAATAACCGATTCGGCTTTTGGATCTTGAGAGATCACATAGTCTCGCTCTACTGTATCGCTGTAGCCTTCCTGATAAATAACAGTAACTTCATTGGCACTAGCCCAATTTGCCACTTTATTTTTTGTATAGCCGCTAAAATTAGGAACAATGATATCCAACGATTCATCATGTCCTTTAGAGATCGTAAAAATGATCATTTCATTTCTCTTGATCTGTTTTACATTGACATTAATGTTGACTTCAATCAATTTTCCTTTTTCCACTTCTTCACTTACCACATATTCATAAGTGACATCAGAAAGTTTATTATCCTCAACAAACTTCTGAATTTCTTCAATATCCATATCTTTAAAATCTACTAACGGAATAACTGCTTCCGGATCAGGTCCTTTTGATACTGTAATCAAAATTTTATCATCTTTACCCAATTTATCTTCTGCCGGAATATTCTGGGATAAAATCGTATTCTCTTCAGCGTCTTCATCAAATACATAGGTAATTTCTAAACGATCTGCCAAATCATGATCATTGATCCATACTTCAACATCGGATATCGTTTTTTCCTTAAAATCAGGCATCTGAATAGACGGACCTTCATAATTAAACGTAAAAAACAATGCAGTTCCCACAAGTATTGAAAGAACAACTACCGAACATATAAGAAAAATCGTCTTTTTATCTTTTAAATTCAGTTTTTTCTGACTCATTTCTAATCCTCCGATCTGTTAGAGGAACAAACGAATATTTTCGTCTGTTCCTATTGAGCAACTTCTTGATTTTCAATCTCTATATCTGATTGCTGAAGTCCTAATTCACTGACAATCGTTCCACCCGCTTCTACCGGCGGCAAATTATTTGAAATTGATAGGCGGTATCGGTTGTTATATCCAAATACATGAATATTAAATATTCCTGAATTTGATTCATGTCCAACAACAAAATCTGATCTTAATCCTGTAGCCTGTATAACATCGGTGTAAACTTCATTTTTACTTGGACTTGTTTCTGTCTTAACATAAATATCATAGGTTCCATTAGGAATTGTTGACATATCAACTTCACTATCGAAGCAAATATAAGACAAATCATTTTCAGATTTATACATAGATGTATAATCCACTTCACAAGCTTTAGGATTCATCTGCACACGAAGAACTTGATCAGTATTTATATTCTCTAAAATCAATTCATAGGCAACTGATTTTAAAGAATTATACGGAACATAACGGATATATCCCAATCCATCTATCGTCAGGATCGTAGTACTATCATTCTCAACAAACTCTATATTTCTAAGAGATATGACAGAAGGCCTTCTGCTCGGCAAGGAAGTCTTTGATACTTCCTTTAAAATATTGGCTGAAACCTTTAATTCCATCCGATATGCATAACCAGCATTTTCGCTGAATTGATAGAAATAATTCTTTTTAGTTGACTGATTTATCAATTCTTTCGGTTCTAGTTCAAATGAAAGGTTATTACTCTTAATATCAATCAAATACGATTGTCCGTTTACAACAATCTCTAATTTTAATTTATAAGTGCCCTTTTCAAGATTAGATAAATCCAATTCTCCATCATACCAAGCATATCGATAATCAAATCCATCCAACAAATCAACTTTCTGTTCAATGACATTCAGTGGATATTTTGCAATAACTTTATCGCTGTCTATATCCAGAACAAGAAGATTTTTCTTGATCTTGGAAACATCGTTATTATTAATTCCCATTACATAACCAGTTCCCTTGATATAAAGATTATTTTCTTTCCAACTGAATTCTCGGATAATATTCACAGGTCTTATATCAACCGATGCCTTATTTATTTCTTTAACCATGGAAAGCTTACTATTATTCTGAACGAAACGATATGTATATTGTCCAACAACCATGTCTGCCGGCAATTTTGAAGCATTCAACGCAATTTCCTTTGTCATCATGATATTTCCGTTTTTCACAGTGACTTCCATAGATAAGTTATATGTTCCTGTTGCAAGAGTTGCCAGATTGATTGAGGATGAGGAATAGCCGGATTTTGTATAATCGAGGCCTTTTACCGATGTTATTGCAGAAGAAACAGAAATATGATCCAGATTATATCTCGTCTTATTTCCCGATGCATCAC
>CAZUVT010000048.1:6480-13198 GCA_964623925.1 uncultured Erysipelotrichaceae bacterium | reverse complement strand
TCATGAGTTCCGGTGTAAATAATCATATTTTCGCGATCATCAAAAGTTTGATCGAATCCTTCAAACGCAAATTGAATGATCTTCATTCCGTTAAAATGATAAGCGTCTCTTAATTCAAGCACTTCCTTGCGAAGTTCTCCCAGATCCTCAGCTACAAGATGAATATTTGGCAATTGTTCAAACAAAGTGTCAAAGAAAGCACTTCCCGGAGCTTCGATCCATTCCCCTTCTACTGCTGTCGGACAGCTGCTTGGAATCTTCCAATAAGTATCGAAAGCCCGAAAGTGATCAATTCTCAAAATATCAAACACTTCGGAATTATACGCCAGACGGTCGATCCAGAATTCAAAATCGGTTTTCTGCAAATAATCCCAGTCATAGATCGGATTGCCCCATCGCTGCCCAGTCTCGCTGAAATAATCTGGCGGCACCCCGGCAATGAATGTCGGACGAGACTTATCATCTAAAAGGAAATTCTTTTTAGATGACCAGACATCTTCACTGTCATATCCGACATAAAAAGGAAGATCTCCCATGATTTCAATTCCATTTGCATTTGCATAACGCTTTAATTCATTCCATTGTTTTTTTAATTCATATTGAATGAAGATTTCCATGTCAGCTTCTTCTTTTAATTTTTCATCTTTTAAAAGATCCAAAGACCAATCTTGTTCTTTTTTGTCCCAGCATGACCATTCTTTTAATTCATTTCTCTTTTTCAAAGCAGAAAAAACACCGTATCTTCTCACCCAAGGAATTTCCGAAAACTTCTTGTAGTCATCATCCTTTATGAAACAGCGATAAGCTTCTTTCAGATAAGGAAGTTTGAATCTTCTGATTTCTTCATATTCAACCTGCTTTGTTTCTTCATGATAAGAACAAAAAGAAGAAATCAATCCTTCATCCTGAAGTTTCTTCAATGACAGATAGCATTCATCCATGGCATAAGAAGAATAAGGCTGATATGGGCTGTTTCCAAATCCCAATGGGTTTAAAGGCAGGATCTGCCATACTTTAAATCCCATGGATGAAATCAAATCAATAAATCGTCTTGCGTTTTCTCCGAAATCTCCGATTCCCGTATCGGAAGGCAAAGAAGAAATCGGCATCAATATTCCACTTTTTCTCATAACTATTCTCCAACAAGTCTAAATCAATTATACTTTCATTTCCTATAAAAAAGCAATATTCGCACCGAATATTGCCTTATTTTTATTGTTTCACTCGTATTCTGTTCAATGCCTTCGATAAAGCCAATTCCGCCCGACGCAGATCAATATTCGGATCATTCGCAGAAATACGCTTTTCAGCTCTTTCTTTTGCCGCGACTGCTCTTTTTAGATCGATCTCATTCTCATTTTCGATCGCATCGCATAAGATCGTGGCTTCGTCATTTTCAAAATAGAACATGCCGCCACTGATCGCATAACGCTCTCTTTTCTGATTCTGAGTGAGAATCGACATTTCAGAAATCTTCAGCATCGTTACAAGCGGCATATGCCTTGGAAGAATGCCAAGCTGACCATTCACAGAAACAATGTTGATCATGGAAGCCTCAAGATCCTGATATACTCCCAAAGGAGTGACTATTTTACAGTGAATCATGCCTCATACCCTAAGGATCTGGCCTTTTCTACGGCCTCTTCAATACTTCCGACAAACATGAATGCCTGCTCCGGAAGATCATCATACTTGCCATCCAACAAAGCCTTGAAACTTCTGACTGTTTCGCTTAAAGGTACATAACGGCCTTTAATTCCGGAGAACTGTTCGGCAACATTGAACGGCTGAGAAAGGAAGTTACGGGCACGGCGAGCACGATTGACGATAACTTTATCTTCATCGGAAAGCTCATCCATACCTAAGATCGCAATAATATCCTGAAGCTCTTTATAGCGTTGCAGCAACTGCTGAACACCTCGGGCAACTTCATACTGTTCCTCGCCTACGACAAGCGGATCCAACATACGGGAACTGGACTCAAGCGGATCTACGGCCGGATAAATACCCAGTGCTGCAATGCTGCGGTCAAGAACCGTCTTTGCATCCAAGTGAGTAAACGCTGTAGCCGGTGCCGGGTCAGTCAAGTCATCCGCCGGCACATAGATTGCCTGTACAGAAGTAATCGATCCTCTTTTTGTTGAAGTGATCCGTTCCTGAAGCTGTCCCATTTCGGTCGCCAATGTAGGCTGATATCCTACAGCCGAAGGCATACGTCCAAGCAATGCTGAAACTTCCGATCCGGCTTGGGTGAAACGGAAAATATTATCGATAAACAGAAGCACATCCTGTCCCTCTTCATCCCGATAATACTCAGCCATCGTCAGACCGGATAAGCCGACACGCATACGGGCTCCCGGACTCTCATTCATCTGTCCGTAAACCAAAACTGTTTTACTCAA
Organism: uncultured Erysipelotrichaceae bacterium; assembly: GCA_964623925.1. Classification (GTDB taxonomy): domain Bacteria; phylum Bacillota_I; class Bacilli_A; order Erysipelotrichales; family Erysipelotrichaceae; genus CATJXY01. The sequence continues at coordinate 10,796 of CAZUVT010000048.1, read as the reverse complement.
AACGCCGGAATCCTTCATTTCGTGATACATATCGTTTCCTTCACGGGTTCTTTCCCCGACTCCGGCAACGACAGACATACCGCCGTGTTCTTTCGCAATGTTGTGAATCAATTCCTGCATCAAAACCGTTTTGCCAACACCGGCACCGCCGAATAGTCCGATCTTGCCGCCCTTGGCATAAGGACACAATAAGTCGATTACCTTAATACCGGTTTCCAGGATCTCAGCAGATGTCTGCTGTTCATCAAAGGACGGAGCTTCACGATGGATCGGCATTCTCTTGACATCTTTACCAAGTGGACCTAATCCATCAATTTCTTCTCCTAAAACATTAAACATTCTTCCTAACACTTCCTGTCCGACCGGCACGGAAATCGGTGCTTCCGTATCCACACACGCCATTCCGCGTACCAGGCCATCCGTGCTGCCCATGGCAATACAGCGTACACAATCATCGCCGACATGCTGAGCAACTTCGACAGTCAATGTTTCATTTTCATTTTTTTGAATCAGGATCGCATTCTTCAGACTCGGAAGCATTCCCTTTTCATAACGGATATCTACGACAGGCCCGATAACCTGTACGATCTTACCAAGATTTTTTGCCATAATTCCTCCTCTATTACAATGCGTCGGCACCTGCAACGATCTCTGTGATTTCCTGAGTGATCGCTGCCTGACGGGCCTGATTGAACTGCAAGATTAGCTTATCAGTCAATTCTTCAGCATTGTCGGTTGCATTTTCCATAGCCAAACGGCGCGATCCCTGTTCTGCTGTTTTTGTTTCCAGATAAATGCTGTAAACAAGCGAGCGGATATACATCGGAATCAGATTCTCCAAGATTTCGTTTGGTCCCGGTTCAAAAATGGTTGCCGCATTGAGCTCTTTTGCCTCTTCTTTGTTTTCTGTAAGCGGAAGCAATGTAGCTAAGACCGGCTGAAATGATACTGTATTTATAAACTGCGTATATAATACCTGAATTTTAAATACTTCCTGATTCAGAACCATATTCAACGCGCGATCGGCAATTTTCCCAAGCTCATTGAAACTCAGATTATCGCTTTCCACGGGTTCATTCAAAATCGTAAATCCTCTATTCTGCAACCAGTTTCTTCCTTTACTTCCTACCAGAATGATGGGATCTTCCAGCTTTAGATTTTGATAAGCATAGCGTTGCATATTTGAATTATATCCGCCGCAAAGACCCAAATCGGATGTAAACAGGATCGTCAAAGTCTTTTTTGACTGATTCTGTTTGAGGAAACGGCTGTCCGCATCCTCGCATCCAGCCAGCACGCTTTGTACCATGGACTTCAAATAAAATGCATACTCACGATTTTTTTCCATCATGTTTCGCTGTCTTTGAAGCTTGGAGTTCGCAATCAGTTCCATTGCACTCGTAATTTTTTTTGTTGCATTGATAGATCGAATACGACCCTTTAATGCCTGCTTACTCAAAGCCATATGTTAGCTCCCGTGAACCAGCTGATATTGAGAAGTAAATTCATTCATCGCATTTTTCAGCTGTTCACTCAATTCGTCATCAAGTGTCTTTTTCTCACGAATCGCTTCAACAAGCTCCGGCTTATCTGTATCAAAGAACTTATGAAGCTGCTCCTCATAATTCTTGATATCTTCTACAGCAATATTTTTCATAAATCCATTTTTAGCGGCAAACAGAGATAATACCTGCTGTTCCATTGAAAGCGGAGAATACTGTCCCTGCTTCAACAGTTCTGTCAATCTTGCACCATGATCGATCGTAGCCTTGGTTACTGCATCCAGATCCGATCCAAACTGAGTAAAGCTCAATAATTCATGGTATTGTGCAAGATCCAACTTTAAGCTTCCGGATACCTGCTTCATGGCCTTTGTCTGAGCCGAACTTCCAACACGGGAAACGCTCAATCCCGAATCAACAGCCGGACGAACTCCCGAATTGAACAACTCTGTTTGCAAGAAGATCTGTCCATCGGTAATGGAAATGACATTCGTCGGAATATAAGCCGAAATATCGCCGGCTTGTGTTTCGATGATCGGAAGAGCCGTAATGGATCCACCACCATAATCGTCATTCATCTTAGCCGCTCTTTCAAGCAGTCTTGAGTGCAGATAGAATACATCTCCGGGATAAGCTTCTCTTCCCGGTGGTCTTCTCAGAAGCAAACTCATTGTTCGATAGGCGACAGCGTGCTTGCTTAAATCATCATAAACGATCAGGACATCCTTGCCCTGTTCCATCCACTCTTCCGCGATGGCACATCCGGCATACGGCGCAATATATTGAAGCGGTGCCAATTCACTCGCTGTTGATGCGACGATCGTCGTATATTCCATGGCTCCATGCTGACGAAGCTTCTCAACAATCTGAGCGACAGTACTTGCCTTTTGACCGATCGCAACATAGATACAATTGACATTCTCGCCTTTTTGATTGATGATCGCATCGATCGCAATGGCGGTTTTTCCGGTCTGACGGTCGCCGATAATGAGCTCACGCTGCCCTTTTCCAATCGGGATCATGGAATCAATGATCTTCAATCCCGTCATCAGAGGCTGATGAACACTCTTTCTCGTCATGACACCCGGAGCAACCCGCTCAATCGGTCTTGTCTTTGTACTCTCGATCGGAGCTCCTCCGTCGATTGCCTGTCCCAAAGCATTTACAACCCGGCCAAGCATGCCATCTCCGACAGGAACTTCAACGATCCTTCCTGTTCTGCGGACTTCATCACCCTCTTTGATCTGGGTGTCGCTTCCCAAAAGTACAGCACCGACATGATCCTCTTCCAGGTTCAATACCATTCCGTAAACATTTCCAGGGAACAACAAAAGTTCACTGGCCATAGCCTTTTCAAGCCCTTGGATCAAAGCGATTCCATCTCCGACGGTAATAACCGTTCCCACATCATTTGATTCAATCTTATCTTCATAGTGTCTGATCTGTTCCTTGATCAGAGCACTTATTTCTTCAGGTCTCAAATCCATTTCTTCACCTGCTTTCCTTTAATAATTCGTTTTTCATTGACTCAATGCGGTTTTTCATGCTCAAATCGATGATCTGATTATTGATTACGACCTTGATGCCGGAAATTAATCTTTCATCGATCAGATTATGAAGTTCCACATTCATGTTATTTTTTTGACTCAATGTTGCTTCCAGCTGCCTGATCTGCTCATCACTCAAGGAACGGGCAGAATAAACAAAGCCTTCCTGAATATTCAATTCCCGATTGCACATCGAATTGAATTCTTTCATGATTTCCACCGCATGGTTGATTCTTTTCTTATCCACCAACAGATTCAGAAAATTAAAAAGAAGCGGTTCGATCTTTCCTTTAAATGCTTTGGTCAGAAGATCCTTTTTTTCAGTCGGTGAAATCTGTACCGCATCAAAAAAAGACTGGAGCGACTCATTGCCCGAAAAGATCTCAATCAGTTCCTTGATCTGTTTTTGATAAAGCGGCACGGCACTTTCTTGAACTGCAAGCTCAAACAGAGCCGTCGCATATCTCTCAGTTAACTGGCTCATGGTAATCACTTACTTCCTTTACAAAGCGTTCGATAGCAGCCTGATCATCCTTAGAATCTGACTTTTCCTGAATCAGCTTTTCGGCTGCCACCATGGCAACCTCAACCATCTCACTGATCATTTCACTGCGCATCTGCTTCTTCTCATAGGCGATCTCGCGACGAGCTGATTCTAATTTATCATCCGCTTCCTTTTTAGCGGATGCCAGGATCTGTTCCTTGACAGCCTTTCCTTCATTTTCTGCTTTAGACACGATCATCTTTGATGTATCAGCAGCTTCTTTCAACTGCTTTTTCGCTTCTTCATTCGCCTCTTGTGCTTGTTTTTTCAAAGCTTCGGCCTCATTCAGTTCCTGCTGCATAGCTTCACTTCGCTTATCCAGCATATTGACTACGCTATTCCACAAAAACTTTTTGACGGCTAAAAACAAGACAAGCGTTGAACAAAGCTGAACAAGCATTGTTACAGGATTGGGAAGCAATTGTCCAATAATATCAATATCAATCATTTTGTTCCCTCCTTGCTACTTTTGTTTTCAAATAATTAGAAAGCGAAAATCAGCAGGATGGCAATAAGAAGACCGTAAATGGCACAGGTCTCTGAAAGAGCGATACCCAGGATCATCGTAGAACGGATTTTTGATTCGGCTTCCGGATTACGTCCGATCGCTTCTACTGCCTTTCCACCGACAAATCCCTCACCAATACCTGTCATCATACCGGTCATAACAGCCAAACCGGCACCAATTGCGGAACATCCATAGATAAAGTCCTGTCCAGAAAT
>CAZUVT010000048.1:0-6470 GCA_964623925.1 uncultured Erysipelotrichaceae bacterium | reverse complement strand
CTCCTATCCAAAATGTTAATCGTTTAATTTCATATCATCAGGGAGTTCATTCCCGATAAATACCATGGTTAAAGTAATAAAAATCAAAGTCTGGATAAATCCAGCAAATAAATCAAAATAAGCATGCAACACCGGCGTTACGAAAAGCGCCAAAAAGTTGAATGCCGATGCAACCGGAATGATCATGCTGACAAGCGATGTTGAAAGCCATCCGGTAAAGGAATAAAGAAGCGACATGATGATGCTTCCGCAAAGAATATTTCCGAATAAACGCAGCGACATGGACAGAAGACTGGAAAATTTTCCGAAAATGTTCATCGGCAGAAAGACCGGGATCGGTTCAATAAACGAATGCATATAAGCACCAAATCCCCCTGCTTTCAGCTGAGCGATCTGCGTCATCGTCCATGTGATGATCGTCAGCATCAATGTTACGCTGTAATTGGCAGTCGGCGATGAAAAACCGAATAAGCCAAGAATATTTGAAATAAAGATATAAATCGTGATCGTAATGATATACGGAGTCAAACGCTTTGATATCTTAGAGCCAACATTGCTTTTGACCTGCGAATCCAAAGCGGTTACCAGCCATAGAATTGCCGAAACCAAAAGTCCCGGTTTAGCCAGAGGATCGGTCTGATCGATCTTCTTCGAAAGGGCAATCACGGCAAGACACAAAACTGCAGTGAGTCCGATTATAATAAACACATCTGATTGAATCTCAAGATGGATCATGAGTTTTCCTCCTTTCTAAAAATACGGCATGGATAATGATCGTTGTCTTTGTAATCAAAAGTCCAAGAGTTGCTGCAAAGATATTAAAGATTTCAGGCTTAAGGGCACTGATCAATAAAGTCAGCGCCATCAATCCGAAATTAATCATAAAATTCAGATACATCAAACCTTTATTTGCCAGCTGATTGCTTAAAAGTGTCGTACAGAAACGTTCTGTTCTCTGATAAATGATCATCGAAACGACACTGCCCAGTAAAAATCCATAGACAAGCGACAGATCGATCAGCAAAAACAGAACCGCAATCACTGCGCATAGAATACAAGTCAACTTTTTTTCTGATTTTCCCATAGTTACTTTGTTATTTCATAAAGCTTGTAAAAGGCAGCAGCCAAACCCAAAGCCATTCCTGCAAGAGTGCCAAACGGGCTTGATCCAAGCTGCCTGTCGACCCAATGTCCAAGCAAGACAGGAAGCAAAATGGCCAATGCAACACCGCTTCCCAGTGACAGGATCTTTGCAAACTCCTTCATTATTTTGTTCCGAAAATTCGGTCTCCGGCATCGCCCAGACCCGGAACGATATAGCCGACTTCATTGAGATGATCATCCAATGCAGCAAGATACAAATCAACATCCGGATGAGCTTCTTTCAATGCCTTCACTCCTTCAGGTGCTCCGACAAGACAAACCATCTTGATAGATTTAGCGCCTCTTTTCTTGATCATATCGATTGCCGCAATAGCGCTTCCGCCTGTAGCCAGCATCGGATCCAACACCAATACATAAGCATCTTCCAATCCTTTCGGGAATTTAGCGAAATACTCATGCGGTTCCAATGTTTCCTCATCGCGGTAAAGACCAATATGTCCGACTTTTGCATTAGGAATCAAATTTCTGATTCCGTTAACCAAACCAAGTCCTGCTCTTAAAATAGGCACGAGGATGATTTCCTTATCCAACTCATAAGTATGACATTCACTGACAGGTGTCTGAATCGTGACTTCATGAAGCGGAACATCGCGGCAGATCTCATATGCCATCAAACCGGCGATTTCATCCAGATTTCGCGAAAAATTCAGCGTACCTGTTTCTTCTTTGCGCATTTGTGTAAGCTTGTGTGTAATTAGAGGATGATCTAAAACTTTTACCATAAAATTTTCTCCTTCTTAACGATAATTATAGCATTATCACCGGTTAAAATAAAGCTATATTTCTTTATTAAATAACACGGATCTTATAACACTTCTTCGATCTCTTCAAGACTCAGCTCGCCCGGTCTTAAAACCTGAAGCTCTGCTTTTGTGACATCAAGGATCGTGCTTGCTTTGGCCGCACCGCTTTTCCCTTGAACGATTGCCTCGATCCTTCCACCCAACTGTTCAAAAGCTTCCTCGTCATTTAGCGCAGACGGAGCCCCGCTCAGATTGGCGCTTGTCACCAGCATCGGCACATCCAGCCGATCCAAAAGGCCCAAGATGAAAGGATCATCCGGCATTCTGATCGCAATCGTATCAAACCCATTTGTGATCCGTGGATCCACTTCCTCTTTTTTATTAAAAATCAGCGTCAGTGCGCCCGGCATAAAAGCTTCAATGATTTTTTCATCCCGCTTGGTGACTTGCGCCACTTTTTTCATCTGATCCACGGATGAAACCATCATCGGAAAAGGCTTTTCATCAGGTCTTCCTTTCGCTGTTTTTAATTTTTCAATGGCTTGGATGCGATCGCAGCGGACTCCGACTCCAAATACCGTATCAGTCGGAAAAGCCACCACTCCATCTTGATCTAATATCTCAATTACCACATCCAAATCTTCTTTTTTTAAAATCTTTGTTTCCATATCATCACCAAAATTATTATACAATAGTGAGTCACGGTTTGAAAGCGACATTTTCAATGAATTATTCGATTCCAAAATCAATTTAACAGATCAAAAAGCCATGAATGCTTATTCACTTCGATCTCACAGCTTTCTTTTTCAAAAGATCCTTCCAGTACGAATCCTTCCCCGTCGCCGATAACGATATTCAGCACACCATCTAATAAAAATGCCCGGATATTTTCATCCCATTCAAACAAATCAGTCTGTGTTTTTAAAAATGCCATTCGATTGGACTTTTCAACTTGTTCCATCAAATCATCATAAAGTGCGATCACTTTCTTTTTTATCTCTAATTCATTACAGCTTGCATGATCAAAACAAATTCTATATCCCGGTTCATTCGGCTGTGCCGATACATTCCAAACAGTAAAAATAAGCATGCATGTCAATATGATTGTTCCTTTTCTCATAAACGACCCTCCGCATAAAGCATGGACAGATTCTTGTCATTTAATCAATCTGTCCGCCAAATAAAAAAAACATCTTCTGAAATCAACTTAATCTTTCAAAAGATGTTTGTAATAAGCCTATTCGCCGATCGTCTTATCGAGTTCCGCCAGCTGTGCTTCCAATTCCTGAATAAATTCTTCCTTGTCCAGGATCCGATCTTTCATTTCTTCCACTTCTCTTTCACTCAAGATCGTTGAAAGATCATCCTGCATACGCTTGAGCTGTCTTCTCTGATTCTGGATCAGATCCTGTTTGCGCTTGCGATTCTCCTGCATTCTTTGCAGCCACTGCTGATGACGCTGATCATTATATTCTTTAAGTCCGTCAAAATAAGCATCCATCACAGATCTGAACTCATTCCAGATGCGATCTTCCTTTTCCTTGCCGCAGGATCCGACTTTTTTCCATTCAACATTCAGTTCTTTCATCTTAGCTGTATTTTCTTTTGTGAAAGCTTTCAATTCTGAAACTTCACGGGCTTTTTCCAGCAATTCCTTTTTAGAAGCATAATTTTCGCCCTGAACTTCATGAAGTTCTTTATAATGAGCATCTCTTCTCACATAAAATTTCTGGCAAGTTTCGTTGAACTGTTTCCATAGATCTTCATCATGTTCTCTTCCGGCAAATCCGGCCTCTTTCCATTGACTCATCAAGCCGCGAAGCGCTTCACTTGTTTTCTGCCAATCTGTTGAATCCACATAAGCTGCCACCTGTTCGATCAGATCCTCTTTTACTTTCTTGGCATTTTCAAACTTATTTTGTCTCTCTTCCAAAAATTTACGCTTGCGATCAAAGAATGCCTGACGAGCTTCATTAAAACTCTCCCACAATGCATCCTCTTCTTTTCCGGCAGATCCGGCAGCTTTCCACTGACGCATGAGTTCATTCATCTCTTCTGTAGCCTGATTGAAATTGGTACATGACGCAAGTTCTTTTGCCTTAGCGATCACTTCCTGCTTCAATGACTGTGAATTCTGATAGATTTCATTGCGTTTGGCATAATATCCATCCAAGACTTCATCAAACTCCTCTGCCAGCTTATCTTCATACGCAGATTCCCAATAAGAAATACGCTTCCATTTTCTTTTTAATTCTGTAATCTTGCGACTCAGATCATTCCAAGTCAAAGAAGCATCCAAATTCTTAGCCTCTTCAATTAAAACCTCTCTCTGCTTGATGTCCGTATCAAGATCTTTCTCTTCCATCATCTCATCCCATTGATTTACCATGTCGTTCCTCCTATAGACTTTATTTTCTTTTCATTCCTCATTAAAAATATCACTAAAGTCCAGACTAATATTTTTTATTATATCGTTTTTAGGAACACATTTCCAGTATTGAACGTTTTATTTTATCGTTAAATCCATTTTTTTATTTAAATTATTCTTATTCCTTCAAAAAAAAACGAGTCTCTCAGCATTCAATTGCTTAGGATGACTCGTTTTTCCTTATTCTGTTTTTTCTGCAAGAGTGGCATGCGTTACTAAGGTGCGCGATCCGCGAACAAGAATGATCTCAACAGAATCCCCGACCTCATGTTCATTCAGGATCTGTTTCATTTCCGCAACGGTCGTGAACTGCTGACCATCAATTGAAACCAGATAGTCATTTGCCTGAAGTCCTGCCAGATCCGCCGGTGAACCTTCTTCAACAGTATTGATATAAACTCCGAGATTTCTTACTCCATAGTAGCGGGCTGTCTGCGTATCGGCAATTTCCGTTAATCCGACACCCAAATAAACTCTGCCGGAAACATAGCCTCTTGTCATCAGATCTTCAATGGTCAATCTGACATCCCGGATCGGAATGGCAAAGCCGATCCCTTCAACCACCGTTCCGCTTTGCGTATAGGTCGATTTTGCCACAACGATTCCGATCAATTCGCCGCGATCATTAAACAGACCTCCCCCGGAATTTCCCGGGTTGATCTGAACATTGGTTTGAAGAAGATTGTGAACTTCATTATCCAGGGTGATCTCGCGATCCAAAGCACTGACAATTCCATCGGTAACCGTTCCACCTAAAGAGCCGAGCGGATTTCCAATCGCTACAGCCGTATCACCGACCTGAGCACTGTCATCCTGAGCAAAGACTGCCGGGATCAGATCGTGCGCATTGATTTTAAGAATAGCCAGATCCATAGCCGCATCTGATGCAATAACTTCGGCATCATAGTATTCTCCGTTATTTAAAATGACTCCGATCGTACTTGCCCCGCGAATCACATGATTATTGGTGATGATATAGCCATCTTCTGTATAAATCACACCACTCCCGGCTCCCTCTGAAGTATACGTCTGATTCCAGTATTGCGTAATGGTCTGGGTCGTGATCTCAACCACACTCGGCGAGCAGAGATCAGCCACTTCTTTAATCGATAAATGTCCTATTTCATTCCCATTTTGATCCTGTCTCATCACCGACTGATAAATGACCTGTGTTCTTACATCTGCATCTGTTTTTGTTCCCTGATGTGATTTAGAATACAGATAGCTTCCTGTATATCCGCCAAATACCGAAACCATCGCAAGAATCAAGACAACCAAAACCGCTTTCCCCGTCTTTTTCATCCAATACCTGCGATTTTCTTTTTTACGGATCCGCTCCTGTTCCATCTGGCGATATTTCAACAGTTCTGCTTCCGCATCACTTTCTTCTATTGACTCTTCCTTTATTTCATCTTTTTCTTCAGATATTTCGTCTTCTTTCTTTTCATCCTGCTCTGTTTCCATATCCTGATTAACATTTTCATTGATCTCTTCCATAAAGATTTCCTCCTGATATCTGATAGTTTACACCTTTAAGTTGAGTTTAAAATGGATTCTACGTGAATTTTAAGTGAATTGTTTTTATTTTCGATTCTTTAAATCATTAATATTCTTAAGTTCTATACTGATCGTACCATCCGGATGATTGATGATTTCCACACGATCTCTTCTTTTCATAAATTGTGCCGGAATAGCCAGTTCAATTCCTGTTTCCGTCACAAAGTGAACCATACGATCCTTTTTCTTCAGCTTTTCCATTTCAAAAGGGACATTCGCTTCGATCCCTGCCTCTTTGATTTCGGCAACAAACTCATGTTGAATATCGATGCGATCTTCAAATACTTCCTCAGCAATTCCCTTAATATCCAATACTTCCGATTCATTAACAGCCGCTTTCAGCATCGGCATGATTTCATTTTTCTTCAATTCATACTTATCGGAAAGCTTCCATGCTGCCTCATTCATCGCTTTCAATACTTCCTTTTCACTCGGCAAGCTTCCACAGGGAAATAAAAGATCAGAAAACAGCTTCTTTTTCTCTTGATGAATTTCAAGATCTACCTCTTTCAATAGAACCGATTTGGTGCTAGAATAAAAACCGTACAGAACGAATAGAGAAACGAGCGAGTTTCTGG
>CAZUVT010000047.1:0-13262 GCA_964623925.1 uncultured Erysipelotrichaceae bacterium | reverse complement strand
TCCTCCTTATTCGACCTCAATTGTGGTAATTTCACTGATTGAAGACTGACTTTGTTCCTCTTCTTCATCTTGACTGCTTTCATCCTGACTTGACGAATTTGGCATGATATCTTCTACCAATCCGCTTTCAGGAATCATTTCTTTAATAATTTCTACTTTCTGTTTTTCATATGTTTCATCATTTTGAACACCAAAATCTTTCAAGATCGGCTCTGAGTACACTTCAGCAGTTCTGCAAGTCAGCAGCATCTGCTCACTGATCTGAACAACGGATCCCAGCGGACATCGGGATAAAAATGTGAAATAATCAGATTCCAGAATAACCAGATAGCTGTTTCTGGATAAATCATATATCGAAACTTTATAATTCATCAATTCCGCCGAAGAATTGGAACACTGCCCTTCCGTCTCATAAACAAGTCTTTTCGAACGGCTGTAAATCGGAAGGATCTTCGTATCTGCTTCCAGATAGTATTCATTTTTAATTACAGATGAAACGTTCAGATTCATGACAAACTCATCATCGTCAAACACAAAGACATTGCTGATGGCAGTCGATGATCTTCGCCCGATTGCCGGTTGAAGATAATAACTGTAATACTGCTTAACATGCGTTTTTGTATCCGCAATTTCCACTGTAGAAGCTTCCTGCAGCATCTCATCCATCATGACTGACATCGTTTCATCGAAAGTGCATCCGCTTAACAAAGTTATAAAAAGAAGCATAAGACAGATGAACTTGAGTTTTTTCATTCGCCCACCTCCACTTGCTTTTTCACAAAGATTGCACGATATATCGGCATTCCTTGTGCCATGAACTTCGCCTCGTATTCACTGATGGCATCTTCATCATGAGGCATCCTTCTAAAATCAACACTGACTTCTTTCATCAGCCAGTCCTCTTTAGAAAACTCCACCAACGAGAACTCAAACAGATCTTTATTATCCGTCTTCATTATGATCGATCCATCTTCACTCAAAATCTTATCATATTTTTTCAGAAAATTGCTGTGTGAGAGTCTTCTTTTGTGGTTTCCTTTTTTTGGCCAGGGATCTGAGAAATTTAAATGGAGCACATCGATCTCTCCTTCATCAAACCACGCTTCGATACTTTGTGCATCCTGAGCGATAAAAAACATTCTTTCATTTTTCAGATCCAGTGCTTTTCGTACGGCAACTGCTGCAACACTGCGATTTTTTTCAATACCGATCCATCCTTCTTCTGAATACATGGAGGACATCTTGCACCAATAATCACCTTTTCCGCTTCCGATTTCTACATGAAGCTTTTCACAGTCCAGTTTCTGTTTCCATTTACCGCAAAGAAGCTGCGGATCTTCAATAACGATTTCACTATGTTCTTGTAAAAATGGTTCTGCCCATTGTTTCTTTCGCATTCTCATTGCTAAGTACCTCTTTTAGTAATGAAGGCATTCCTCATACCTATACTAGACATTCTACCATAAAAATGACACTTCCGCTTAAACTTTTTATCAAATAAGTAAAAAAAGAGGCTCTCTTTTTCTTCTTTTCCTACAGTATATGTGAAATTGAGTAAAAAAATACAAAACCCTGTGATAAAACAAATTCATTTTTACCACAAGGTTTTTCATATTAATCGTCTTATTCTCCGGAAATCGCAATCCTGCTGATTTTCAAAGATGGTGATCCGATCCCGCTGTAAGAAAACTTCAGATCATTTCCCACCATTTCGATATGATTCATCATTTCCATATAGTTTGCCGCAATTGTAATCAGATTGACAGGATATTCAATTTTTCCATTTTTCACAAAATAGCCGGATGCCAACAAGGAGAAATCCGTCGTTAATGGATTCAATCCGGCATGAAGACCGCTGATTTCAGTAATGATAAGTCCCTCATCCATACCTGCGACCATCTCTTCATAATCCATATCCTGAGGCTGAATATACAAATTGGTAGGACGGATCGCAATATCGGAAACATAGGATGATTTAAATCCGTTTCCACTGGAAGAAACGCCTTCTTTCAATGCGGCTTTCCGACTGTACAATGCCTGCTTAAAAATTCCGTTTTCAACCAGAGTTTTGGTTTTACAAGGAGTCCCCTCATCGTCAAAACCAAATGAATTATATCCGTCTTTCAACAGCGGATCATCCATGATCGTGATCTTTTCTGAAAAGATCGGCTGATCCTTTTTTCCTTTTAGAACAGACAAGTCTTTCTGAATGTTCTCGGCATTGAACATTCCCGACAAAGATCCGAGCAAAGAAGAAGAAACTTTATTCTTCAAAATAACAGGATATTGACCGGAAGCCATTCTTTTTGGAGAAAGCTTGGAAAGAACCTCCTCTGTCACTTCTCTTACAAATTCTTCCTTGTTCAGTTTATTCAAATCAAAGCAGACTTCGATCTTGAATGCATCGACCACCCCATTTTCATCTTTGGCATTGCATCCGACGACCGCAACGACATAATTCGTCTTTCTGCTTAAATCAACGCCCAACGTATTTAAAATAATACATTCATCTTCATCCATTTCAAAAGCACAGGTGGAAACCGCAATGATGCGCTCATCGCTTTCTTTTACTTCTTTTTCGATATCCGCCATCATTTGCTTCATCTCATCCAGATTCACATCATTTAATTGCGGATGATAAGTCTGGATCTCTTCTACCGTTTCCGGCTTGGCAAATTCGACTACATCATCGCTTTCATTGATCGCTGCATTTTCTTTGCATCTTTTAACACAGGCTTCAAAGGCATTTTCAGACAGATCCTCACTATAGGATACCCCGCATTTTCCATCAAACAAGGCACGAATACTGTAGCCATGGCAAGTTGAGGATTCATAGCTGTCCATTTCCTGTTCATAGATTTCAAAAGAGGTTCTCTTTGATGAAGAGTAATAAACTTCAGCTTCCGATGCCCCTTCTCTTTTCGCAATTTCTAATAGCTCATTCAATTTCATTCGAGTTTTCCTCCTTTTCCACCGACTGTCATACTGCTGACGCGGATCGTAGGCTGACCGACATCTGCCGGGATCGAACCGCTGGAACTTCCGCACATGCCTTGAGCACGAAGCAGATTATCTGCGACCATATCGATCTTAAGCAATGTATCCGCTCCATTTCCGATCAAAGTAGCCCCTTTTACCGGCTCTGTGATCTTGCCGTTTTCAATCAGATACGCTTCACGGCAGCTGAAATTGAATTCACCGGTGGAAGGATTGACTGATCCGCCCCCTAATTGCTTCGCATACAATCCTTTTTCCGTAGCCTGAATGATTTCTTCAAAGGTATTTTTACCATTAACCAGGAAGGTATTGGTCATACGTGAAGTCGGCTCATATTTATAGCTTTCCCGTCTTGCGCTTCCTGTCACATCGCACTTCATTCTTCTGGCGTTCAAACGATCCACCATATAAGACTTCAAAATGCCATTTTCAATCAAAACATTTCGCTGACATGGATTTCCTTCATCATCAATATTGGCGCTTCCCCATCCATTGACAATCGTTCCGTCGTCCACCGCAGTAACACATTCACTGGCAATCTTCTGTCCCAGCTTGCCGCAGAATACTGAATTTCCCTTGGCAACACTGGTCGCTTCCAAAGAGTGTCCACATGCTTCATGGAAGATGACTCCGCCAAAACCGTTGTCAATGACGACCGTCATTTCGCCACTCGGACAGTCTTTTGCATGGAGCATCGTGATCGCGCTGGCACAGGCTTCTTTGGCCAGTCCTTCTATATCCATATTCTCATAAAATTCAAACCCCTGATGCGCTCCCGGATTTCTTCCGGCATCCTGACGCAGATTTCCTTCCTGAGCTACTGCCGTCAGATAAAGCCGTGTTCTTTCCCGATGATCACAGACCATTTTTCCTTCTGTATTATAAATCGTAATATCCTGTACTTCATCTGAATAGCGATTCTGTGCGGTTTTAATGCACTCATCATATTCTCTCATCGCTTGATCTGCACGCTTTAAAAGGGCAATCTTTTCATTGGCAGGAACTTGATTCAATGGTTTTAAGATCGGATGAACCGATTCAATTTTCACTTCATGAAGCTCTTTCACTTCAATTTGATCCTCGCCATGTACAGATTTTGACAGATTTTCAACCATCTTCATCAAGCTGCCTTCATCCAATTCATTGCTGTAGCTGTATACGCTTTTCAATCCCTGATAAATGCGGACTCCTACCCCCACAGTTTCTCCGCTGTTTGCTTTTTCAAGCTTTCCATTTAAACATTCATAACTGCTTGTAAACTTTCTTTCGGCAAAGATCTCCGCAAAATCTCCACCGGTAGAAACCGCTTTTTGAAGCAGTCGAAATGCACATTCCTTTGTTAACATAAATGCTCCTTCCTGTTTAATAAGCCTATTGTATTCCAGATTTCAATTAATTTCAATGATCACGATTCAATGCCTAAATTATTCTGATTCCACCCTTAGGACGGATCTTGCAGACCATCGCACAGTCTTTCCCGAACACTTTTTCAATTCCGGCAATAAATTCTTCAAGCTTTTCATTGGGGACAAATGCCTGAATCGTTCCGGCAAATCCGCCGCCATGAATGCGGTAGGATCCTTCTTTTCCCAACAAATGCGAAGTTACGGCCAAAGCCAGTGCACAAGCTTGTTCTTTTGTATTTTTACCAGAATAGACATTCTGCAAATATTCAAAAGAACTGTGTCCCGATTCTTTTAGAAGCGTTAAAAACTTTTGAACATCCTGATCAACCAATGCCCTTTTGCATTGTTCCACCCTTTGGATCTCATTAAAGACATGAAATGCACGCAAAACGGCTCGATCTGAGGTCTCTTTTCGAAGCTGTCCGATAGCGTCGTAAAATGCCTTTTCATCGACTTGACGCAAGACATCCTCTTTAAAGAAGCAGCATACCTCACTGATTTCAGCCACGATCGAGCTGTACTCATCGGTAAGATCCTGATGGGAAGCTTTGGTATCAACTAAAACCAAAGAATAGGATTCTGAGATAAAACCGGAAGGCAGCAAATCTACCCGTGGGTCTTTCTTATCCTTAAAATCCAAAGCGGCAAGACCACCCAGACTGCATGCCAGCTGATCCATTAAACCACTTGGCTTTTTAAAATAATCATTTTCCGCAATCTGAGAGATCTGGGCAATTTCAATGGCACTTACCTTTCCTTCATTAAATAATTCAGAAAGGATCGTCGCAATCAAGACTTCAAAACAGGCAGAACTGGAACATCCCGAGCCGATCGGAACCTGACTGTCGATCAAGGCATCAAATCCTGCCACCTGATATCCTCTCTTGATAAATTCCGCAACGATTCCCTGAATCAAGCTTTCCGTTGATTGAATCTTCTTCACGACCAAATCATCGATTGAAATAGAGAATTCGCCGAATCCCTTTGAATGGATACGGATCATTCTTTCATCATTGCAAGAGACAATGGCCAGCGCATCGCGATTGATTCCCGCAGTAATCACCTTACCAAGCTGATGATCGGTATGATTCCCGATAATCTCGCTTCTTCCCGGAGCACTCAGACAGAATAAGTCCTGTTCTTTTTTGATGGATTCAAATTCATTGATCAAAGACTCCAGTCTTTCCTTTTCCCTTTCAAGCCGATCCTTTTCACAACATAGTTCTAAAATGATCGAATCATAAATTCCCCGCTTTAAATTGCTTAAGATTTCTTTTGCTTTCATTGGTTTTCCCTCATTACTTTTAATTCCTGTTGAATGAATTGTAACACATTTCCTTTTTCCTGTCTTGGATATCTTCAACATTTCCAATTTATCTGATCCTATTGACACTTATTCTTTGATTTTACAACAAAAAGAGACAGACCTTTCTGTCCCCTCTGCTTTTGATCCTAAATCAAGCTTATCGAATCATGTTCATTAATGCCTCATTAAACTGATCTGGTGTATCCATATTCACCAGATGTCCTGCCCCTGAGAATTCAACATATACGCTTTCAGGTTCAGAATGATGCCAGATAAGCGATGCTTTTTTCGCCATTTCATGGTCATGTTCTCCGACACCGATCAATAATGGATACTCCCTCCTGCTTGTTTGATATCGATTGATCAGTTTTCCTAAGGAGGCAAGATATCTGAATGAACTTTTTTTGAATCTTAAATTCATCTCATAGAATCTTTTTTGGGCATCCTTCGTGTAAGCTGACATTTTTTTATTGTCTTCTGCAAACGATCGAATAGAAAACATCGCTTTAAACATCATTTTCAGATGCTGATTGTCATTGTCACTTTGAAGTTCCTTTGTAAAATTGTTGATGTCATATCCTCCGATACAGCATAAAGAAGCCACCCGGTTTGGATATTTATTGGCAAAGTCTTGGGCGAATACTGCACCGATCGATACACCGACCAAATTGACTTTATCGATTCCTTCCGAATCCAGAATCTGAATCATATCTTCCGCTGTATCTTCAATTCTTCCCTTTCCGATTGATTTTCCATGCCCGATCAGGTCCAATGTAATTACTTTAAAAGTTTTAAAATACTCCAGCTGAGAATCAAAGCAGGTATGATCCCCAAAAGCCGGATGAAGAAACAGGATCGCTTTTTCATTTTCCACTCCCCGGATCCAATAATGGATCACCTTATTTTTAAGAACCTTTTCATCCATAAGCATCACCCTCTGTTTTAGATTATACTCTACTTTTTAAGTTATAACTATTTTTTTATTTCTATGCATCGTTTAAATATATCTATACAAGACAGAACGGATCAACAGCTGAATCAAAATGATCGTCAACAATATTTTCTGAGTTCTTTTGTGAATGGGTACCGGTTTATCTGATTTCAATGAAGATAAGCCACTCAATAGTTTCTTTACCGGCTTATCAAAAATTTTATAAATCACATATCCGATCAATACTCCGAATGTATTGTTAAGGATATCGGTTACATCGCATGAGCTGATCTGTCTTACTGACAATAATTGTATAAATTCTATGCCAGCGCTGACAAGAAAACCACCTAATAATGTTTCTTTAAAACTCTTTTTATAAATAAACGGAATCAGAATGCCTAATGGAACCAGCATTAAGATGTTTAAAAAGGTTTGTCTGATGAAATCTCCTCTTGAATAGATGTAATCGATATAAGGCACAAGATTCAGTTGAAGACGCGATAGATCGATGTTAATAAAAGGAATCGGCACAAAAAATGGAATGATCAAAGTGACATATAATACACCGACTCCATAGACATATAGACAGCTCTTTACAAATAATTCATAACCATTTTTACGCCATTTAGGAAAGAAAAACACAAAATAGATAAGAATTACACTTATAAAATCCAATAATCTGCACATATTCAAAAACTTCATTGCCTGACCTCTTTTAAAATATAGTTTAATTATAACAAATTAAGGGCGGAAAACTCCGCCCTTAATTTAATTTTAAGATAAACTTAATTAAACAGTTTAAAACTCGACTTTGATCTTCTTGATCTTAAACCACTGATCGATTTGGTAAAGATAGGCCAGATATTGAGGTCCCATCATCAACTGTCCATACCATGGAGTCTGAATGGAGCTTCCTCTTTCTTCGATCAGACGATGCAATTGATCCATATCGTAGAATAATTTCAATGCGCTATTCTCTTCATGAATTGATTTCAATAGCTTCTCTGCCACTAATTCCGTATATTTTGGATGATAGGTCTTCGGGAACGGATTTTTCTTGCGCTCTGCCACTTCTTTCGGTAAAGCATCTTTGTAGATTTCTCTTAAAAGACCTTTTTCTTTTCCGTTATAGAATTTATATTTCCATGGTACATTCCATAGATAATTGAACAGATCCAGATCCGCAAACGGGACACGAACTTCAATTCCTGCTGCATTGGACATTGCATTTTGACGTTTAACTAATGTCTGCATAAACTGATGAGTCGTCATATACATGATCTTTTTAATCTCATTTTCTTCTTTCGGTAAGAATGGATCGATATTTACGGCGGAAACAGTTTCCTGATAAACATCCTTTAAATATCCTTCAAAGTCCAATCTCTTCATGCGCTCATTCAGGCACCGGTTTCTTTCTTCAAGGGATCTGATCCATCCAAATCCACCCTTTTCAAGCAGATCCGGACGATAGAACCATGGATATCCACCAAAGAATTCATCGCTGCACTCTCCGGATAAGACCCAGTCTTCTTTCTCTTTTGTCTTCTGACAGAGCCACAGCATTGCCGAATCGATATCCGCCATTCCCGGTCCCTCATGAGCCAGCATAGAAGGCAAAAGCAGATCTGCCAATTCACTTTGATTGCAAATAAAACATTCGTGATCCATATGATAACGATCTTTCATCAGCTCAATAAAATCATGATCTTCTGTTGTCTGATAGCTGTATCCCTTGAAATAATCGGAGTTCCCTTCATATTCCAGAGAATAAGTGGAAAGATCCTCTCTTTTCTTTGCGGCAATGGCACAGAGAATACTGCTGTCAATACCACCGGATAAAAAGCTGGCACAGTGTCCCTCTTCAAGATTATCTTCTACTGATTTTTCCAGGATGATCTGAACATCTCTTTTTGTTTCTTCAAAACTTTTCTCTTCATGCAGATTGTTTGGCCGGTAGTAACATTCCTGAATCGTCTTATTCTTGCTGATATGGAGAGCATAACCCATTTTCAGTTCATGAATATTTTTGAAAAAGGTATTTCCTTCTCTGCATGAAGGAGCCATTGAGAAAAGATCCATCATGCCATTTCGATCCAGCACTGCTCCGATTTGCTCTGTCAGATAGTCTAAAGAAGTTGAAAAATACCAGGGTGTCTGAACTGAACTCGTATAATAGATCGTTTTCAATCCAAGCGGATCCCGATAAATTGAAATTTGGTCGCGGATTTGAGTAATAAGGATAAATGCGCCTTTGATGTGATGAATAAAATCTTGTCCAAATACATGAATCATATTCTTGATCAGATCCAGATCACGCAATTCGCATTTTTCCTCATTTTTAGCCAAAACATTTCCAATCAAGGCAATATTCATGGTGTCATGGTGATATGAAATCTGATCTGTCATTGCTCCTGTCCAACAGATGCTTCCTCCCTCTAAAACTTCAAAATCACTTTCTGTCGGTCTTATTTTTTTTGAATAATCAAGTATCATTTTAAAATCATTCATAGAAATACCTCCCAATTTACTATATGTAAACAAGGAGGCATTTGACACGCTTTCTTAATCCATTTTAATTTTTAAGATCGCAGTAGCATTCTGTTTTCTCTCTTCGATCCGGATCAGATACTGCCGGCATCGCTGCATCTGTTTTTTCAAGATGCGGATATCAAGATCAGTCCGGTAGATCGTTCCGTCTTTAAATAGAATGAGTGCTCCTTCTTTGTGTTTGCTGATCTTGGCAATACGCTGATACTGAAAGAATAAACATTTTTCAAAAGTATCGGAATGAGTCGGAAAAAAGAGGATCGGTTCATCGCTGATAAAAAGAATCGGCGCTTTCTGTACAAATCCCGTCATCTTCCGATAGTCATTCTTTACACTTTCCGCATCTTGTCCAAATAGAACCATTCCTTCTTTTATAAATTGTACAGGACTTAGTTCTGAAGTTATTTTCTTGCCTTGACTTAAATAAATACAGCTTCCGTTTTGAATCGGTTCAATGATCTGAATGGATTCAAAAAATGTTCTTTCCACATCATCCCCTCCTTAAACAACCCTATTCCTTCCGTTGAAATCAAATTTTCCGCAGAATATCTAAAACATGATTTCCGGCTCCGATCAGATCTGATCGTTCGCATGTTTTTAAATGATAATCGATATACAGCCGGTAAGTTTCCTCATCCATCTGTTCGATCGTTTCTGCAAGATAATTCGAAGGTCCGTCTGAAGATACAAGCTTGATTCTTTCGACGGAACATTGAGAATTAATATGATCGATATCCTCAATTCGAACCAGTTCAAAGATATCTTTTTCTTCCGACAAGCATTTGAAGTCATCGGTAATCATCTTCTTTTCCACGCAATCTAAAATATTTCGGCGCATAAATCCAAATTGCAGGATCGTTGCCTCATTCATGCAGTAAGCAACCAAAACGATTCCTTCTTTTTTCGTTACACGGAGAGCTTCTTTCAAACATCTGACCTTATCTTCTTCGTGATAAAGATGATACATCGGTCCTAACAATAAAGTCATATCAAATATTTCATCTTCATAAAGCGACAGATCCAAGGCATCCCCCTGATAAGCATGGATCTTATAATTCTCTTTGATATGTGACTTCAAGATATTCAGATTTTCTTCAACCAATTCTATGGCATCCACTTCAACCCCTTCATCAGCCAAAGCCAGCGAATATCTGCCGGTCCCTGCTCCTACCTCAAGAATACGCATTCCCTCTTGCAGATACTCATGGATCATTTTCATCGTGGTGATATATTCAATATTTCCTACTTTTGTCTTCAATCGACCCTCTTCCTGACCGTCTTTATAGTGATTATTTAAAAACTCAAGGTTTCTCATCTGTTCTCTCCTTTTAAAAGAAAGGCAGTTTTCACCGCCTAATTCTTATAACTGCATACAAACCAATTTCTCTTTCCCTTTTTAATGATCGTCAATTCCTTGTTGAAAGCATCTTCTTTCGTGACTATAAAATCAAGATCCTGAATCTTTTGACCATTGACCTGGATCGATCCCTGTGTGATCCACTCTCTTGCCTCTCGCTTACTCTTGGCAATATTGGCTTCAACTAAAACATCGGCCAAAGATGTTCCCGAAGTAATCATGGCACTTGGGGCATCATGTAAAGCTTCTTTCATTTCTTCGAAAGCAAGTGTTGTAATATCACCTTTAAACAAAGTCTCTGTAATCCGCTTAGCACTTTCAAGACCCGCTTCGCCATGGACAAGCAAAGTTAATTCTTCAGCCAAGGCTTTCTGAGCTTCTCTTAAATGAGGTGCTTCTTCTTTCGATTTGATCAAAGCCTGAATTTCTTCGACACTTCGGCAAGATAAGCGCTTCAATAAAGATTCGATATCCGCATCGGAAACATTGACCCAGAACTGATAGAACTGATAAGCACTCGTCTTATTCGGATCAAGCCAGATGTTTCCACCTTCACTCTTACCGAATTTAGAACCATCGCTCTTTGTGATCAGCGGTGATGTCACTCCATAAACTTTTGCTTTATCGCCGCAGATCTTGCGGATCAAATCGGTTCCGGAAACAAGATTTCCCCACTGATCGCTTCCTCCGATCTGCATTTCGCAGTTGTATGTCTGATATAAGTGGAGGAAATCTGCTGCCTGCAGGATCGTATAAGTGAATTCTGTGAAACTGATACCGGATTGCAGTCTGCTGGCAATAATATCTTTGGAAATCATATAGCTGACATTGAAATGCTTTCCATAATCTCTCAAGAATTCAAGAATATTCATTTCCCCAAGCCAGTTGTAGTTATTTTCCAAAATTGCACAATTCGGTTTCGTCTCATCAAAATCCAAAAAGTGAGCCAATTGAGAACGAATGCATTCAACATTGTGAGCTACCTCTTCAATTGAAATCATCTTTCTTTCAGTTGTCGGACGTGGATCACCGATCATTCCTGTTGCGCCTCCGCATAAAGCAATCGGCTTATGTCCTGCCAATTGATATCTTCTAAGCAACAAGATCTGCTGTAAATGTCCGATATGCAAAGAATCCGCTGTCGGATCAAAGCCGCAATAAACGGTCATCGGATTCAGGATACGCTCCTGAAGTCCCTCTTCATCAGTCACATCTTTGACTAAACCGCGCCATTTCAACTCTTCAAAAAAATTCATTTCTCTTTTCCTCCTGTAATAAAAAAGCATCCTTGTATCAAGGACGCTTAGATAACGTGGTACCACCTTAGTTCACATTCGAAAATGAATGCCTCATTCCTTTTTAACGCAAAGTCTACGTCTTATCTTTTCAATAAGAAGCTCCGAGGTGTATTTCTTAAGTCCGATAACAATTTCCAGCAGCCATTGTCTCTCTATAATTCGTAACCTTAAGCTCTTTTCTCTTCAACGCAAACCTATTATAACTGAGGTCGATTTGAAAGTCAACTAGCTTTTCTTATCAAATCTTTTTCTGCATCGCGGGCATTTGATTTCAATTTTACCTTTACCCCTTGGAACGCGGACGATCTGACCGCAATGTTCGCAGCGAAAATAACGATGATCTCTGTCTTTCAGATTCTTCACGATCAAATCCATCTTGTTGTTGAACGGCTTCATCATTTCTTTGAACTGATAATTTTCTTTTTGACGATCCCAAATCTTTTTTGACATTGCCCGAGAGATCGCATAAACCAATAGAAGAATGGAGATTGATTTGAAAAGAATCGAATTAAAAAGCACACCAA
The DNA here is from genome assembly GCA_964623925.1 of uncultured Erysipelotrichaceae bacterium. Classification (GTDB taxonomy): domain Bacteria; phylum Bacillota_I; class Bacilli_A; order Erysipelotrichales; family Erysipelotrichaceae; genus CATJXY01. The sequence continues at coordinate 896 of CAZUVT010000047.1, read as the reverse complement.
TAAGAGCCAAAACAAAAACATTCCGCAAAATAAACCGGTTCAGATCATCTGTCCCATATCTTCTGGCCATAAAGCTTCTGAGTCTTGTCAAGAAATTTTTCATTTTGTCGTACTCCCGAAACCGCCATTTCTTAATTCTTTTACTTCGTCATCATCACAAATCCCAAATGGGACAAAGATGCCCTGGGCAAAACCTTCCCCTTTTTTTATCTTGCAGATCTTATTTTCATAGCTGTCATTTGTTATTTTAATGAAGATATGTCCTTCATTATCAGAATAGTAATAATCGCTGTCTATGATACCGACTGTATTGTTCAACTGGAGTCGATATTTAAATCCAAGGCCGCTCCTTGGGAAAATCATCAAGACCCATCCTTCATGAATGCCGCATCTTATTCCGGTAGGAATCTTCACTGTTTCCTGCGGCTTAATTTCAATGTCAAACGGCGCAACAAAGTCATATCCGGCCGAACCAACGGTTGCCCTTTTCGGGCATTTCAGATCTTGATACATTTTTTTTAGTTCTTCCTTACTTGTTCCCTCTTTAAAGCCTTCACAAAACTGATCAAAGGAAACACGTTCGAAGTGTGCTATTTTTTCCATATTTAACCCTCCGTTCATAAGTATATCATTTCATTTTCGCCTTGAAAATAAACAAGATTTATTTTTTGTTTAAAACACCGAAAATGCTGCAAAATAATAATGAGGTGGAAACTATGCAATTGAATGACTCATACCGGGAAAATAAAAAAAAGATCCATGACACTTTAAGGATCGAACAGAATTTTGATATCATCGAACGGGATCTGACGATTGGAAATCATCATGCCACCTATTATTTTGTCGACGGTCTAAGCAAAGATGAAGTCATGGAAAAGATCCTGGAATTTTTTATT
>CAZUVT010000046.1:0-13284 GCA_964623925.1 uncultured Erysipelotrichaceae bacterium | reverse complement strand
CAGGCATTCAAGCATCGTTGTAAACAAGCTCTGGCGTACATTCTTTCTTTCTTCGCTCATCGGTGAAATCAAAGTAACGGCTTCTCCCAAAGGCATGATCGAATCTTGTAGAGCACGATCAGAAACTAAAGTATAGGTTTCGACCTCATTCAATCCCAGTCCGCTTAAAACAGTACGAACGGTTCTGCGCATTTTCTGCATCGGTGTTAATTTACCGCATGTCGCTGTCATCGTCGGAAGCGCATCCGGCAAACGATCATATCCCAATAAACGGATCACTTCTTCATCAATATCTTCCGGAATCACAAGATCCGTACGATAAGAAGGAATCGTCATAGAAATCGAAGTTCCTTCCACGAGCGGTTGCAGATTCAGACGCTTTAATACGTCGACAACTTCTTCAAGTTCAAATTCAGTCCCCAAATGGCGATTGATATGTTCCAAAGTTTCTGTTACCTGTGTAAGCTTCGTATTCGGCTCACCAACCTGAACAGTTTCTTCCATATCTTCAGCATCCGCATATTCCACAAGCAGTTGAACCGCTCTTTCCATTCCTTTGATCTGTGCCTGAGGTTCCAATCCCTTAATAAAACGTGAACAAGCTTCTGTATTCAAGCCGAGTCTTCTAGCCGTAGAACGGATGCTCAAAGCATTAAACAAAGCAGATTCGATAATGATTCCGGTCGTTTCTTCATCGATCTTGGAATCATCACCGCCCATGATACCGGCTACGCCTGTCGGACGTCCTCCGGTCGTAATCAGAAGATCTCCTTTTTTAATCTCATATTCTACTCCATCAAGCGCTGTCATGGTCATTTCCACATCATCGACCACTGTGATTTCGCGATTCGGCATTTTAGCCAGATCATAGAAATGAAGAGGCTGTCCTGTTTCCAACATGACATAGTTGGAGATATCAACCACATTGTTGATGGATTTGATTCCGGCCGCATGCAAATGATCACTCATCCATTTCGGAGAAGGTCCAACCTTTACTTTATTGATGACTTTTCCTAAGAAGATCGGGCATTGTTCTGTCTTGCTCGCAATCTTAAGTGTTGTCGGCTTGCCGCCATCTGCAGCATGCTGTATATCCGGAAGATGAACTTCACGGTTTAAAATAGCACCTGTTTCCATCGCAACAGACCACATGGCCATAAAATCAGCACGGTTCGGGGTCTGCTTGACATCTAAAATCGCATCATTCAATCCTAAATATCCAAGCGGATCATCATAACCAAGTGGTGCATCTTCAGGAAGGATCTCAATTCCATTGATTTGATCTTCACGAAGCATTTTTTTATCTACACCCAATTCAAATAAGGCGCAGATCATGCCATTTGATTCCTGACCTCTGACTTTTGCTGCCTTGATCTCACCGCCAGGTAAAACAGCTCCGACTTTTGCAACGATGACTTTCTGTCCGGCATCGACATTCGGAGCACCGCAGACGATCTGTGTAATGACGCCATTTCCAAGATCGACCTGACAGATATTCAAATGATCGGAATCAGGATGAGCTTTCTTTTCCAAAACATATCCGATCGTCAGATTCGTACCGGATGCCTGATATTCAATTCCTTCTACTTCCAAACCGGCATTTGTCAAAGCATCTGCCAATTCTTCAGGAGCGATCCCGTCTAAAGAAACATATGTATTTAACCAGTTATAACTTACCTTCATAGCATTTCCTCCTAGTCAAAACGATTGAAGTTCTTCAAGAAGCGAACATCATTCGTATAGAAATTGCGGATATCATCAATTCCGTATTTCAGCATGGCAATTCTTTCAATTCCGGCACCAAACGCAAAGCCGCTGCACTTCTTGGAATCAAAACCGGCCATTTCCAAAACATTCGGATGAACCATACCGGCTCCGAGAACCTCGATCCATCCAGTCTGCTTGCAGACATTGCAGCCTTTTCCCTGACATACATGACAGCTGACATCGACTTCAACACTTGGTTCTGTAAATGGGAAATAGCTTGGTCTGAAACGCAACAGCCGTCCTTCTCCGAACATGGCATCCGCCATAAACTGCAAAGTTCCCTTTAAATCAGCCAAGGTAATGTTTTCTCCGACAACAAGACCTTCCATCTGAGTAAACTGATGGGAATGGGTAGCATCATCATCGTCTCGACGATATACTTTTCCCGGGCAGATCACTTTGATCGGAAGCTTTCCTTTAGCCGTATCCAAAACACGCATCTGAATTGCTGTGGTCTGGGTTCTCAATAATGTCGTCGGATCAATATAGAAAGTATCCTGCATATCACGAGCCGGATGTCCGGTCGGTGTATTGGCACGAGTGAAGTTATATTCTTCGATTTCAACTTCCGGACCTTCTGCAACCTGATAGCCCATACCGATAAATAAATCTTCTATTTCCTGCTGCACTACCGTCAATGGATGCAAAGTTCCAAGCTTGGACTCTGTTGGAGGCAATGTAATATCGATCTTTTCTGACTCCAATTTCTTGATCAGTTCTTTTTCTTCCAAATCCTTCGCTTTTTCATCAATGGCATTGGCCAAAAGCTGTTTAAGCTGGTTGACTTCTGCACCGAACTTCGGCTTTTCTTCATTGCTTAGATTTTTCATCTGTGCCATCAAAGCATTGACCGGTCCCTTTTTCCCTAAATAAGTTACTTTTAACTGATTGAGTTCTTTGGAATCCGTACAATCCTGGATCGCTTGTAATCCTTCTTCTTTTACTTTTTCAATAATTTCCATTGATTCGTCCTCCTTCAATAAAAAAATCGCTCCCAAAAGGAACGATTTAACGCGGTACCATCCTTGTTGAAACATAACTGTTTCCACTTTTAAGTCTTGTAACGTAGACTTTAGCATACGAGGGTCATTACTCCTGCTGAAAGGTGAATTCGTCTTGTGATTTTGATTAAAATGACTCTCAGCGCATCATCATCTCTCTCTGAAATCGTTTCACAAGATTACTAGTCCTTTATAAACGCTTTAAACAAATATATTCTAGCAAAGTTCTTCTTAATTTGCAACGATAAAATCACTAATAACCGAGTTCTTCGAGAACTTCAAATAAAAGATCCGGTCTATCTGTAATGATGCCATCTGCACCGTTTTTTATACATTGAATCATTTCTTCACGATCATTAATCGTCCAATAATGGACATACATGCCGTTTTTATGGATCTTCCAAATCAGGTATTTTGTCGCCAGAGGAATATTGTACTGACTTGTCGGCAACTGCATTCCTACGCCTTCATATGTAAAGAAAATACCAAACCCGGCATAATTGCTGATGATGAATTTCTTAGCCGTATCAAAATCAAGCGATGTCTCAATGCGAGGATCTTTGATTTCATTAAAATAATTCATGATGTCATTGATAAAGCTGGCAACCTGAACTTTATCCTGAAGATCATATTTGACGATCAAGCGATTTAATTCTTTGGCGGCAATTCTTCCTGCTTCTCCTTCATCTTTGATCTCAATGATATAAAGAACACTGTTTCCGTATTTTCCAAACAGATCTTCCAGTTTAGCCGGAGCAAGCGCACCGAGATAGGATTTCAACTCTTCACTGCTTAAATCTGCATAAGGCTGATTCCCTTCATAATCTGTAAACTTTGCCCCGAAATTCATCTGAATCAATTCATCATAAGTATGATCTTTTACGAGACCTGTATGATCGCTTGTTTCATCGATCGTTTCATTATGATGCGTAATCAGAACATTATCTTTCGTTAAGCGAAGATCCATTTCTAAAACGTCGACACCGGCATTATAAGCATAATCAAAAGCCATGACCGTATTTTCCGGATTCATAAGCTTCGCTCCGCCATGAGCGATCACAAGCGGTCTTTCACCTTTCTTGATGCTGAACAAGCCTCTTGTATCAGCCTGCGGATACGGCAATAGCTGCAACATGGCATAAAGAACTACAATAACCCCCAATATGGTCAAAATCAGTTTTTTCTTCATATTAATCTCCCCTTAATCCTTTTGATCAGTCTTCTGCTTTCAATTCGCGATTCATCAATCTTTCGATGGCTTCACTCGGCTTTTCATTTTCATAGAGCACCTTGTAAACCTCTGATGTAATCGGCATATAAATATTATTTTTGAGCGCTTCCTCATAAACTACCTTGCAGGCATTGACCCCTTCGACTGTCTTGGTATTGGTTTTCCAAAACAAATCAGCACTGTCATTTTGTCCGATCATCAATCCTGCCTGAAAATTTCGAGAATGAACGGAGGTACAGGTAACGATCAGATCTCCCACTCCGGTCAGTCCAAGGTAAGTTTCTGCCTTTCCTCCTTTAAATGTTCCAAATCGCGCCATTTCGGCTAATCCTCTGGTCATCAATGCGGCACGGGCATTATCTCCGCCGCCGATTCCTTCCAGAATCCCTGAAGCCAATGCGATGATATTTTTGACTGCTACGCCGTTTTCAGCGCCGATAACATCTTTATTTCGATAGACTCTGAAATAACCATTTGAGAAAAGCTGCTGAACCAATTTAGATGAATCTTCATTTTCACATACCGCATTGACCGTTGTAAGCATTCTCAAGATGACCTCTTCGGCATGTGATGGTCCGATCAAAGAAACCACATCCTGAAGCAGTTCCGCTTTGATCGTCTTGCGGATCACCACACTGAGCCGCTCATGGGTAATCGGATGATAGCCTTTGGCAACATTGATGAAAATCGTCTTTTTATCCAAGATCTCATTTAAACTCTGACATACGGATTCAATGGCACCGGTCGGAACCGCCAAAAGAACGAGATCACTTCCTCTTACTTGATTCAAATCAGAAGAAGCATGAAGAGCCGGATTGATCTCAGTATCTGAAAAGTATTTGGAATTGCGATGATTCATATTGATATCATTGACTTCATCTTCCATGATTCCCCATATTAAAACTTCATGATGATTATCCGCCAAAACCTGAGCCAAAGCAGTTCCCCAACTTCCGCTTCCGCAAATTGATATTTTCATACCTAACCTCTCTTCCTAGCCAGTATACGCAACGGAGTTCCGTTAAATCCAAATGCCTCACGCAATCGATTCTCCAAATATCGCTGATAAGAGAAATGGAGAAGTTGCGGATCATTAACAAATAAAACGATCGTCGGAGGTGCAACCGATACTTGCGAAGCATACATGATCTTTAATCGCTTGCCGTTATGAGTCGGTGCAGGAGTCATGGTCTGAGCATCCATAATAACCTCATTCAGCACATTGGTCGGTATGCGCAAGGTCGAATAATTGTAAACTTCATCAATCAGAGGTAAGATCATATTGACCCGCTGACGTGATTTTGCCGACACAAATAAAATCGGTGCATAATTCAGATAAATAAACTCATTTCTTATCTTCTTGGTAATCTCATTGACCGTCTTATCATCTTTTTCCACCGTATCCCATTTGTTGTATAAAATGATGATCGGTTTCCCAGCCTCATGAGCATAGCCGGCCACATGCTTGTCTTGATCTCGGATACCTTTTTCGCCATCAATCACAAATAGGATCACATCCGCTCTTTCAATGGCACTGAGCGCCCGGAGCACAGAATATTTTTCTATATTTTCATATACTTTTCCTTTTTTACGGATCCCTGCCGTATCGATGATCACATAATCTTTTCCATCACTTTTAAACGGCGTATCGATCGCATCACGGGTCGTTCCCTCGATATCCGAAACAATGACTCTTTCTTGATTTAAGATGGCATTGACCAGCGAAGACTTGCCGACATTCGGCTGACCAATAACGGCAAAACTGAGCATTCCCTCATAATCCTTTTTCTTTTTGTCCGGAAATGATGCGATGATCTCATCAAGGATATCGCCGATACCAATTCCATGAACACCGCTTACAGCGTGAGGTTCTCCTAATCCCAAGCCATAGAACTCATAAGTATTGACGATCTGCTCCGTATCATCGATTTTATTGACGGCGAGAATGATCGGTTTGTTGGCTTTTCTAAGCAATGAACCGATATACTGGTCATCCTTAGTAATCCCCTCTTTTCCGCTCACAACAAAAACGATCACATCGGATTCTTCGATCGCTATTTCAACCTGAGCACGGATCTCTTCCTGAAACGGCTGATCCTGAAGCTGGATCCCGCCTGTATCAATAATTCTGAATTCACGGGTAAGCCACGATCCTTTTCCATATATGCGATCTCGGGTGACCCCGGGAACATCTTCAACAATAGACAGTCTTTCGCCAATCAAACGATTAAATATTGTTGATTTTCCAACGTTCGGTCTGCCTACGATCGCTACAACACCATCTATCATTCTGCTATCCTTTCTTTTATCATGTTCATGAGCACATCTTCCACTTCTTTTAATGTCATGTCCGATGTATCCAATTCGATTGCATCTTCAGCCTTTCTCAATGGACTGTTCTGACGATGCGAATCATCATAGTCACGCTTTTCGATTTCTTTCTTCAACACTTCCAGATCACTTTCAATTCCCTTTTCCATGTTTTCTTTATATCTTCTCTTTGCCCTGGAATCGATCGTAGCCGTTTGATAAACCTTAAACTCGGCATCCGGAAGAACAACCGTTCCGATATCTCTTCCATCCATCACAACACCTTTCTCCAAGGCCATTTTCTGCTGTTGCTTAACAAGCTCTTCACGCACTTTTTTCAGGGCAGATACTTTGGATGCCAAAAGCGAATTGCGATTGCTGCGGATCTTTAACGTAACATCCTCACCATCCAGAAAGATCCTGCCGTCACTCTTTAGTTTCAGATCTGTATTTTTGATCATTTCTGCAATTGTATCCTCATCATCAAAAGACAGATTTAAACAATCTGCCTTATATGCTACACTTCGATACATTGCTCCCGTGTCTATATAGATATAGCCAAGATTTTTCGCCAGAATTTTAGCGATGCTGCTTTTTCCTGCGGCACAAGGTCCATCAATCGCAATATTGATCTTCATTAGATAATTCCCCGTTTCATCAGATTCCAATACACAATAATGCCCAATACAATAACCAATGCGATGATTAAAGTAACCAATACGATATTCAATAAACGATTGGTATTTGATACAGTATTGCTCATATCATCCAGCTCGTTTTCATAACTTTCTAGCTGCGCTTTGATTTCCCGGGTCTGATTGATCACGATATTCTCTATATCTGCCGATGTAATATGCTCGACAACCGGATTTTCAGACGTTTTCCCGCCAAGATCTTCAACCGGCTCTTCTTTTTCTGCAGGTTCTTCACTTTCAACGATCGATTCTTCAACCGTCACATCTTCCGCTTTCAGACTCTGTTCGGCTTGTTCCTCAGCTAAGATATTCTTTATTTCTAGAGAAATCGTATTTCGCATTTCTTCCTGTTCATCAATTGCCTTAATCACAGTTTCCGGAAGTTCCAATTTTCCCTTTGACTCTCCTTCGATCTCGCCAAATGGGCGTAGCATCGGATCATTTCCCTTACGAACTTCTTTTAAAATATTCAACTGTGTATCTTCAGCAGAACGGAGGCCCTTATCAAAGTTATATTGCTTGACTTCCTTAATATATTCATTGATAAAATCTGTATTGAACTTATCTTCCGCGGTTTCCTTTTCTTCTTTCTTTTCCATATTAAAAGGAATCTGAACGCTTGTTTCATCATCATAAACCGTTGTTCTGGCATGAAGAGGATCGTGGTCTTCCTTATTTAAAACATCCATTTTCTCAAAACGAGTATTATCAAGAGTATTTAATCTTTCTGCATAATCAGAAAGCTCCTTTGTCTTTATTTCGCTTTCACGATCATTTTCCAACTGTCGTCTCAGCTTTTCATATTTCTGTGTACGAGAATAATTTTCCATTTCAAGACACCTCCGAATCTTTATTATTATAACATCAATAATCTTTAAAAAACAATATAATATTCGAGGAAGTAAGACAAAACCGGAAATTAGTTTTTCTCATCCTCATAAAAAAAGAACACCGCTTGATTCAAGCCATGCCCTTTTCATTTAACTGGGTTAAAAATTATGCTCTTCCTGAGTATTTACCATCAGCAGTAGAGATTTCGATCATCTCTCCTTCTTTGATAAATAATGGAACACGAACATTCAATCCGGTTTCTACAACAGCATTCTTACTTGCGTTTGTAGCGGTATCGCCTTTAACAGCAGGTTCACATTCTGTAATCAAAAGCTGAACTTTATCCGGCAAAATAATGCCCAATACTTCATTTCCTTCATACATCTGAATCGTAACCATCATGCTTTCCTTCAAAAACTGATTTTCCCAAGCAAGTCTTTCTGCTGGAATCTCGATCTGCTCATAAGTCTCTGTATCCATGAAGCAAAGATTATCGCCGCCATCGTACAGATACTGCATTTCCCTTTTATCAATGAATGCTTGTTCTACTTTATCACCGCTGATAAGACTTAATTCATTCACAACGCCTGTTCTTGGATTCTTGACTTTTACTTTGACTTTCATCTTAGCCATAGCTGTCTTATTTAACTGGATATCGATTGCCTGATATAAAGTTCCTTCCCAAGTAAAACACATTCCTGGTTTAATTTCTGTTGAATTTAACATTAAAACACCGTCCTATCTAATCTACCCTTTAATTTTATCTAAAACAGCGATTTTGTCAATGAATTTATACTTCTAATGAAGAAAAACCTTTTAAAATTCGATAATTTTCTTTTAATGCTCAGTCATTTCCATCTTGCGGGAATTATCGCGATTAGCATTGAATCGTTGATTGCATCCCAAATAAGCAGTAGAAATTCCAATCGAAAAGATCAGATAAAACCATTCATCCACTGTATAAGAATGATGAAACAGCAAGATCATGAAACAACTGATCAATATGGTACAGTACAGATCTTTCATTTCAAGCAGCTGTTTTGTGGCATAGCGGATAAAGCTCACACAAAAGAATTGACAAATAAGATACAGCACACTCAGCAATAAGATATGGACCGTGGGAATAAATCTCAATATGATTCCGATGAGAATAAGGATGATAAACATGACTTCGCTTGGCATGATCTTTTTAAATGTTTTCATAGTCATCACCTGTTTTTATTCTATGCCGGATCCGGATTCTTTATCCCGTTCAACGATTCTGTTCTCTATAAAATCGCCGGTCATAAAAACTTTAATTGTGGTATCATCAGTCTCAAAACGAATTAAGCAGGAATCAAAAACGTATTCAAGGTTTTGAAACAAGTCTTCATTTCTCTGTAATTCGTCGATCTTGTCCTCAATCAGACAATCGATCAAAAACTTTCTGGACATCCTTTCAACATGGATCATTTGCATAAGATAATTCTGCTGGATCGTCCATAAGATCAGGCATCTGCTTAAGATCTGCATCATAAGAAAGCAGCAATAACCCAAAAGAGTCGCATTATTTGACATAGCCGATCATCCATTCTTCTTCTTTTCCATTCTGAGTCAAAACCATCATGATCTGATTCTGTTTTTGATAAAAGAAACAATCCTGGACATCAATAAAATAGATAACCGTACCGGGTGATCGGATTACCTTCTCATTCACTAGATAAACCTGATATTCCTGATCCGATAAATACATCAAAGATCCCCCTTCTAATCGGATCGAACTAGACTGCAAAAGATCACTTCGAAGCTGATATAACTGATTCAATCTCTGCATAGACGGATTGGAATAATCTAAAAAAGAGAGACACTTAATGCAGGAAGTGATCATCGGCATACACAATGAAATGACAAACATCATAAGCAGACTTTCAATCAAGGTAAATCCATTTCTCTCAGACATCCCAAAGCACATCCTGCTTCGATCGAGCTTAAGATCTCGTTTTCCCGATCTTTTATTTTGTCCCATTTCTCCTCTATACTCCTTTTAAAATTCACTTCATTGATCACAGAAACCGCACAGGTCGAGACCATCACACTCACCGCCATCAATGCCAATAAAGCATCCAATGCCAAAAACCCATTTCTATTTTTCAACAAACACGCCGTTTCCAAGTTCGATTACTCCCTTCTTTTTTATAAACCGGATCGTTTGCGCCCTATTGACATGGCCCCGTTCATTGAAGCGGATATCTTGTTCATACACAAAGGAATAGGCATCAATATCCAATGTTTCTTCTTTTTGAAAGGCCATGCATTCGCTTTGAAGCCGGATCAGGTCGCTTTTAATTAAATAGAACTGCTGCGTGCTCAGATCCGTGTTCATTGCCGGATAAAATAAAGCCGAAGATACCGATAAAACAAAAAGCACCAACAGTAATTCCACAAGGGTATATCCGTTATCAGGCCATTGCCTGACCGTCATAGATCTCAAGGACCTTTCCATTTGAACATTCCCTTTGCCCTTCGTTTTATAATCCCTCATTAATCAAATCATAGATGGAAGACGGTGTGACTCCGTATTCCAGTTTATATTCTAAAATTGCACTATCTACGACCTTTGTCAAAGCATCACAACCTTTATTTTCAATAATGGCAGCAACCTTTTGAATATTCGGCACAGTCAGCAAAAAAAGAATGCTTAAAACCATCATCACAATAATCATTTCCAATAATGTAAATCCATTTTCTTTCATAGTTCCTCCCTAGATTTGTGTAATAATATTCATCGGAGATAATAAGATCTGATAAATGAAAATCAAAATGATTCCTATAAAGCTGTACATCGTACATTGAAGCAACCCTGTTATTTTTTTAACTTTCTTTTCTATTTCTTTCTTTGTCAATGCGCAATAATTTTCAAGCATATCCTCCATTTTGGAAGAATAAGCTCCTACTGCAACAAATTGAGATAAGATCGGATCGAATCCATCTAATTGAAATGCTTCCTTAATCGATTTCCCCATCAGCAAGAGTTCATTGATCCGGTAAGAGTATAAATTGACAATGGGATGGTCCTTTGTGTTTTTCATCAGTTGAATACTCTTTTGAGTGGAACATCCAATGCAAAGAAGCTCCAGAAAATAACGAACATAATAATAGGAAAACAACCGGCGCAAAAAAGGAATTTTAAAATGCTTGCATAGAAATTCATATGCTGAACCCACTTTGGACTTTTGAAGAAAAAAAGCGATCAGAAAACCGAAAAAGATCATAATCAAGATCAAACCAACAGACATGATCTTTAAACATGCAGCAATCATCATTAGATGACCTGATTCACTTTTAAAACTCTCCAATAGATCGATCATGATCGGAAAAAAGAAAAAGTTGAAAGACAAACTCAGAAGGATCGTCAGAAAGAGCATCAAAAGCGGATAAATGCATTTCTTGATCATCTCGGTTTGAATCGAAGTCTCCAGTGAGATCAAGCTGAGCGCACATTTTAAACTCTTTTCTAAACTAAGGAATTGCGTAAAAAAAGTAAACCGGCCCGTGATCCGTTTATCCAAGATTTGCTCCATCGTTTCTTGAATCGACTCTCCGGTTGAGATTTTATTTTTCAGTTCGGTAAACAAAGAATAAGTGCGATCGTTTTCTAATACTTCCAGACATTCTTTAAGACTCATCCCTCTTTCCAATAAAAGCTGAAGCATCCGACATTCTTCAAGCGAAATCCGCACTGACTTCTTTGGAATCGAGAATTCCTTTTTCAACAAGCTGTTCAGCTTGACTTTGAATGGATACAAATCCGTTCTCTCTTTCTTCATGATTCATGTACCTGCTGATATCCTTTCTATTTAAAAACTCATACAAACATATTTTTTTGTTCCTTTTTGCATGATAAAGACGCTGATTGCTGACGCAGATCAAAACATCCTTTAATTGAATCGGATTCACACCCAGCTCAATCATTCTTTCAATCGTGCTTTCTGCGGAAAACGCATGGATCGTCGCAAATACCAAATGCCCTGTCAGTCCCGCTCTTACCGCCATCAATGCAGCATCCGAATCGCGGATCTCTCCGAGCATGATAATATCCGGATCGTGTCTCAACAGCTGTCTGATCCCTTCATCATAGCCAAATCCCCCTTTCTCATTGATTTGAATCTGGACCATATTCTCCTGCACGATTTCAATCGGATCTTCCAATGTAAATATTTTTTTGTCCTTGATCTCTTTCAGCAGCGTATAAAGGGTCGTCGTTTTACCGCTCCCGGTCGGACCGGATAAAAGAACCAGACCACTCTTTTTTTGGATGAGTTCGCGAAATTGTCGGCGATGAGCTTCATTCTTAGTCAGATCATGCAAGCGCAGATTGGAGTGAACATTTAAGATCCGCAGCGCTCCTGCTGTCATTTTAAAAGTAGAAACACATGAAAACCGCATCGCGATCGTCTGATTATTCAGATCTTCTTCAAAGCTTCCGGATTGCGGTTCAAAGCTGTCGCTGAGATCCAGATTGGCACGATATTTCAGATACGAAATCAGTCTTTGATCATCCGGCTTTGATTTGATTTCTACAATTCCCTTTGCACATCTCATCTGAATCTGCATGCTTTGCTTCACACAGGTGAAATGAATGTCGGTTGCATTCTTTTTCAATGCAAGCTTTAGAATTTCCATAAATCTATTGACCATAAAAAAACCTCCCTATATCTTAATTACGATAAAGAAGGTTCATTTCCTAATTTTTTTATAACCATGGATTATTATTCAATTCAAATTCCAACACGGTTTTTTCGCCGTGTCCCGGATAAACAGTCAATCTTGGATCCAGTGTTTTGATAAATCGAAGAGAAGAGCGCATATCCCGTTCGCTTCCAAGTGGAAGATCCACTCTACCGATACTCATATAAAAAAGTACATCCCCACTAAAAAGTGAGTCATCCAGTTTGATGAGACAAGAACCCGGAGTATGACCCGGAGTATGGAATACTTCTACTTCAAAATGACCGATGCGATTGACTCCTTCACAAAGATCTTGTATATCATGATAGATCTTTGCGCTGAGTCCCTGCATTGAGTTCATTTTCTCATCTTTGACAAGAACGCGATCTGCTTCATGCAGATAGCAGCAGCATCCTTTTGCTTTCATGATCTCATCTACGGCTCCGATATGATCAAAATGTCCGTGAGTCAGCAAAATCCCATCAATCTGATCTTCTTCATGAAGACGGTCCAAGATCTTAGCTGCTCTTGCACCCGGATCGATAATCAAAACATGTCCGTTTTCCCTGATCAGATAGCAGTTTGCCTGATAAAGCCCAACGGGAATACATTGAATTTCTTTCATCTCTTCTTCTCCTCTTTAGAAAATATATATAAAAAAAGCCAATCGAGGCTTTTCTTATTTCTTTTCTTTGTGGACTGTTTTCTTATTGCAACGCGGACAATATTTGTTAATTTCCAT
>CAZUVT010000045.1:0-13365 GCA_964623925.1 uncultured Erysipelotrichaceae bacterium | reverse complement strand
TTTCATTTTTTTGAAATTTTCACTTTTTTTATATTTTTTTTGATTAGTTATTAACCAAATGCCTTATTTTTTGAAAATATTGTAAAATTCTCATCATTTCTCCAGAAAATGTTTCATTGTCAATTAAACAATTTTATATATCTTAAATAAAAAAATTGGACGAAATTCCTCTTTTTAAAAAAATTCATCCAATTCATTTTTAATTTGGTGGAGCTGAGGGGAGTCGAACCCCTGTCCAAGAATTGTCCCACATTCAGACCTCTACAGTTTATTCCGCTTTTTATAAAACAGAGACATCAAACGGACAAACGATCTCTGAGTTCTCCTGTTGGGATTTTCGTGCTTTTGTTCCAGGAAAACAATTGCCTTATCCTTTATAAAGTGATGCCGGTGTCTGACCTAAAGGAAAATCATAGCCGACAGCTGCGAGCCAAATGTTAGGCTAATTAAGCAGCAAAGCTTAATCTGTTTCCAGTTATTTTATTTTGGTACTTAGGGTACCACTCCACTGCAGTCTGAATCAAACATAAACCTGTCGAAACCTTTACAGCCCCAAATGTTAGTAGCGAAGCTTTAATGCTTTTTCCATTTCACGCTTTGCATCTCTCAGCTTCGCATCTTCGCGCTTATCATAAAGCGCTTTTCCTTTTGCCAAAGCAATGACGAGCTTGGCCCGTCCGTCTTTTAAGATCATTTTAACCGGAACGATCGTATATCCTTTCAGTTTCACTTTGTTTTGAAGTTTTCTGATCTCTTCTTTATGAAGCAAAAGCTTTCTTTCACGCGTCTCATCATGATTAAAGCGATTCCCGAAATCATAAGCCGAAATATGCATCTCTTTAATGTAGGCTTCATGATCGATGAAACTGATGTAAGCATCTTTGAATTGAACCTTTCCCAATCTTATCGATTTGATTTCCGTTCCCTGCAATACCAATCCGGCCTCATAAAACTCTTCCAAAAAATAATCATGTGAAGCTTTCCGATTATAAGAAACCACTTTTTCGCTCATACTTTCACCTCACTCTTCTAGTATACCACAAATCATCTTCTTTTTCTTGTTCCAACCAAAACAAAATCAAGTATTTGCTTTTCTTTATCAGCATTCGTCACTTTGATTTTGACCCGTTGCCCCAACTTATAACTCTTATGACTTCTTTCTCCGATCAATGAAAAATTCAGCGGATCATAGTGATAATAATCATCTTTTAACTCACTGATATGAACAAGTCCTTCCACCGTATTTTCAAGTTGGACAAAAAGACCGAATTTAGTTACCCCGCTGATGATACCATCAAAACATTTCCCGATATATCTTTTCATATATTCCGTTTTCTTCATGTCCTCAACTTCTCGTTCGGCTTCCGTTGCGGCTCTTTCGCATAGCGAAGTTTCATCCGCAAGCTCATCCATCAGAAGTTCATCCTGATGAATGCTGTTTTCATCGGTATTCATTTCAAAGAAATACTTTCTTAACATACGATGAACGATCAGATCCGGATAACGGCGGATCGGAGATGTGAAATGCGTATATTCTTTCAGTGCCAGACCGAAGTGACCCAAACAATGACGATCATATTTGGCTTTTTGCATCGATCTTAATGCAATCAAAGATAAAGCAGGATAACATTCCTCTTCTTTAAATGAATCCAGCATTTCCTGAATCTGAAGCGGACGAAGATCATCCAGACCGCCCTTCAGTCGATATCCCAAACTCATGGCGATCCTTGAAAGCTCTTTCGCTTTTTTCAATTCCGGTTTTTCGTGAATACGATATAAAGAAGGAATCTCCAGCCATTTCATATGGGCTGCCACACATTCATTAGCGCATACCATAAAGTCCTCAATCATCTTTTCTGATTCACCGCGATTTTTCAAGCAGATATCTAATACATGACCCTTTTCATCCACTTTGATTGCAGCCTCTTCTTTATCAAAGCTGATTGCCCCTAGCGATTCTCTTCTTCTTCGGATCAGATCCGCACACTCTTTCATCTCTTCGAACAGGCTTCCCAAGCGGCGGTATTGACTGCACATTTGCGGATCCTGATTTAAGATCTTATTTACATTCTCATAAGTCATGCGTTCAGCACTTTTAATATAAGAAGGATAGATCTGGTAGCTTGACACTTCTCCATTTTGATCGATTTCCATATCACAGGTCAGTGTCAATCGCACAACATGCGGATTCAAGCTGCATATGCCATTGGACAAGAGCTGAGGAAGCATCGGGACGACCCGATCCACCACATAAACAGAGGTGCCTCTTCTTCTTGCCTCCAGATCCAAAGGCGAGTTTTCTGCTACATAGTAGGAAACATCGGCAATATGAACTCCTAATTTAAACCCATCTTTTAGTTTTTCAATACTGATGGCATCATCAAAATCCTTTGAATCATTCCCGTCAATCGTGACGATCGTCCGCCGGGTCAGATCTACTCTTCCCTTTTTCTGTTTTTCACTCACATTTTGAGGGATCGATTCGGCCTGCTCTATCACTTCATCCGGAAACTCCGGTTCAATGCCATGTTCTAAAAGAACAGATACTATATCCATACCCGGATCATCTTTATGTCCCAAGATTTTCTCAATTTCAAGAAGCATTACGTTTCCATAGCGAACGATTTGAAGCAAGACTTTATGCCCGTCAATCAAGTGAAAGTTAAAGGTATTAGTCAACTTGGGTTTTGAATGGATGTTTTTGTTATCCAGAATGACATGAATTCCTTTTTTGATCTGAATCGTTCCAAGCAAATGAGTCGTATTTCGTTTCAGCACTTTGAGAACCGTACACTCTTTGTCCCCATTATTAAATACAGTCTTTCTGGCAGCTACGATATCTTTATCCATGGCATCCAGCATGTTTTTTTCATGGACATAGATTCCGCTTTCTTCTGTTTCGCTTTCCACAAAACCAAATCCTTTGGGATTGACCCGCAAGGTTCCGATGATGATTCCGGCTGCTTGCAAAGACATATAGCAATCTTTTTCATTCCGATAAATTTCAACTGCGTCTTCCATTTCATTCATCGTCTTGATCAGTTCTTTAAAAGACTCCGTATCTTTCCGATTCAAAAACTCTGCCCATCCATGAATATCCATCGGTCGATATTTCGGATCATGGATCTCATGCAAAATACTTTCTTTTATATCCACAGCACTCACCTCCTGACTATTTAAGATCAATGAAAAATAAAAAGGCCTTTCGGCCATTTTTATACGATTCTGATAAGTATTACTAACACGAAGAACAACACCCCTGTAACAAGAGTCAGGTTAGAAATAACTTTTTCAGGTCCTCTCTCTTTTACATTGGCAAACAGGTTCAAGCCACCGCTTCCTGTGAAAGCACTGCTTAACCCGTCTGATTTCCCGCTTTGTAACAAAGAAAGAAGGATTAAAAATACGGCCACGATCATAATCGCAATTTCTAAGAAATCTTTCATTTTAATCTCCTTCCTGCAAATATCTCATTTATGCTCGTCTATTATAACAAAAAAGACCTGGGAATGCAAACATTATTTATATCGATTGCAAGATCTCCTCTGCTTCCTTATGGCTTTTCATCACAACGATTTTTAATTCCGGGAATTCTTTATGCAAGCCCTCTAAATCAGGCAGCTTATAGTCCCATATGACTTTCATAAATTCGAGCTCAATTTTTTCAACACAGTTTTTCGGCATATCCTCTCTGCTTTTACCTCGATTTTGAATCGCTCTTTTCAAATAGCCGAAAAGAGATTGAATTTTAGGAAGATCATAGACATAGAGAATATCTGCTTTCGCACATCTCAATTTTAACGTTCTGGAAAAATCCCCGTCTATGATCCATGATTCAAGTTTTAACTTTTCTTCCAGTTTCTGATCGAATTCTTCCTTTGTACTTTGAACCCAGTTTTCATTCCACCATAATTGATCTAAGTGCACAAGCGGCAAACCCGTCTTTTCTGCCAGTTTTTTCGCAAAGGTTGATTTTCCGCTTCCCGGTCTGCCGATAATACAGATTCTCTGTTCCATATGTTTCCTCCTTTTTCGGCTTATTATACCAAATCCATTAAAATTTACAATGGATAATTCAGCAAAGAGAAAAGCTTACTTATGTTTATTTGTCTTTTTAGTCGGCGAACTCTGACACAGTCTTAATCCAAAAAGAATCAGGAAAACCGGCCAGTATTGAGTGCAGATCAAAACGGCTCTGTTAAGAAACGAAATCACATCCAGCGAAGGATCGATCAATAAGATCACTCCGGAAATACAAAAAATAATGCCTAATCTGCTCCTCATCGCTATTCCTCCTTTGTAGAAATAGTATAAGGTTTTGACTAGGCATATTTTGTCAATTTAAGGATTCTTTACTTTGTTGCATCAATGATTTCAGTAAAGGAATCTTCTTTTAGACTCGCACCACCGATCAAAGCACCATCGATATCCGGCATAGCCATATATTCTTTGATGTTGTTCGGTTTTACTGATCCGCCATATTGAACGCGAACATTCTCAGCAGCTTCATCGCCATACATAACACGAACCTGATCGCGAACGATAGCACAGCACTTTTCAGCGATTTCTGTATTAGCGCTCTTTCCTGTTCCGATCGCCCAGATCGGCTCATAAGCGATAACCATTTTACCTACACATTTCGGGCAAAGATCTTTTAATCCGCCGGCAATCTGTGCACGGATGACTGCTTCGGTTTCACCGGCATCAAACTGTGCTTCTGTTTCTCCGCAGCACATGATCGGTGTGATGCCTGCTTCGATCAAGCGTTTAACTTTCTTGTTGACGGTCTCATCTGTTTCATTGAACATCTGTCTTCTTTCAGAATGTCCGATAATGCAGTGAGTAACCCCGATTTCCTGAAGCATCGGAACGCTGACTTCACCTGTAAATGCGCCTGCATCTTCAAAGTGGCAGTTTTCAGCAGCGATGATCAAGTTTTTAGCGTTCTTTACACATGTTTCAACACATGTAAACGGAGCGCCGATTCCATAAGTTGCAGCAGCCCCTTCGCATTTAGGATCAATTGCCTTTACAAATGCTTCTGCATCCTTATTTAATTTATTCATTTTCCAGTTTCCAACAATAATTGGCTTTCTCATAATTCTAAATTCCCTTCTTATTTATCCTGAATAACTGCAATTCCCGGAAGCTCTTTTCCTTCCATGAATTCAAGAGAAGCTCCACCACCTGTAGAGATGTGAGAGAACTTATCTCCAAATCCTAAGTTCTTGGCAGCAGAAGCACTATCACCACCGCCGATGACAGTATATGCATTTGGAAGAGCAGAAATTGCTTTGCAGACTTCGATCGTACCTGTAGCATATTTAGCCATTTCAAATACACCCATTGGTCCGTTCCATACGACTGTCTTTGCACCTTCAAGTTCTTTCTTGAACAATTCAATTGATTTAGGACCGATATCCAATCCCTGCCATCCTGCCGGGATATCGCCTTCAAATACTTTTGACTCTGTTTCTTCAGAGAATTCTGTTGTTGCGTTGGTATCAACCGGAAGAACGATCTTGCCTTCAGCACGAGCCAGGAATTCTTTAGCCAATTCAACTTTGTCTTCTTCCAGCAAAGAATCACCGACTGTCTGACCTTGAGCAACTTTGAATGTATAAGCCATACCGCCACCGATGATGATCTTATCTGCAATCTTCATCAGATTTTCGATAACTGCGATCTTATCTGAAACTTTTGCTCCACCCAATACCGCAACCAATGGACGTGCAGGATTATCGATTGCCTTTGTCAAAGCTGTTACTTCTTTTTCAACCAAGAATCCTAAAGCGGAAGGAAGGATGCTCGGAATACCTGCTGTTGTTGCATGAGCTCTGTGAACGGAGCCGAATGCATCGGAAACATACAGATCACCAAGTGAAGCCCAGTATTTGCTAAGTTCCGGATCATTTTTGCTTTCGCCCTTTTCATAACGAGTGTTCTGCATCAAAACGATTTCTCCGTCATTCAATGCAGCTACTGCTTTTTCCAATTCCTCACCGCGAGTAACAGGAACAAAAGTAACCTTTGTATCTACAAGCTCTGCCAAGCGAACTGCTACCGGAGCCATATCATTTTTCTTCTTATCTGCTTCACACTTTTCAGGATCCTTATGATCGACCTTTCCCAAATGTGACATCAAAATAATCTTTGCTCCGTTTTCAACTAAATAATTGATCGTAGGAAGAGCTGCCTGAATACGATTGTCATCTGTAATAACACCATTTTTGCGAGGAACATTGAAATCAACACGAACGATGACGCGCTTTCCTCTTACATCTAAGTCTTTTACTGTTTGCTTTGCCATATTAAAAATAGCCTCCTTTAAACATTCAAATTATATCATTCAAACCCATTTTTTGTAAACAGAAAGACCGTATTTTGACCGACAATTCACAAAGTTTTTTTCATTCGGGATCATATTTCAGCAATTTGAAAGCACAAGATCGATTCTTTTCATGTGAAGTCTAAAAAAACGACTGCTACTGCAATCGTTTTTTGATTAAAGTGAATTATATACATCAATATATTTATCTGCTGACATTTCCCAGCTGACATCTGTTGCCAAAGCATTTTTGACAAGCGTCCTCCATGACTTTCGATCATCATAGAAAACATGTGCGGCATAATAAAGAGTATTCACTAATTCCTGAGAACTAAAGTTTGCAAAGCTGAAACCGGTTCCCTCTTTTGTATACTCATTGTATGGAATGACTGTATCTTTTAAGCCTCCTGTTTCACGCACCAGCGGCAAAGATCCGTAATGCATCGCAATCAGCTGTCCGATGCCACATGGTTCAAACAGACTCGGCATTAAGAACAGATCACAGGATGCATAGATGCGATGAGCCAAGGCGTCATTATAATCCTGAATATAAGCCATTTTATTTCCGTTACGATCGGCATAAAATCTTAAACCGCTCTCTATATCCGCTTCTCCTGTACCCAATACAACAAACTGCACTCTCATCTCTAAGATCTCTTCCAATCGCTCCAGAATCAAATTGATTCCCTTCTGCCAGGTCAAACGGGAAACAAGTCCAATCATCATGACCTCTTCGTCCTGATCCAAGCCTAACTCTTGCTGCAAAGCGAGTTTGTTTTCAAGCTTTCCGCTGAAAGGATTGCGCTTATCGAAATTTTTAGCCAAATGCTTATCTGTCTTCGTATTCCATTCTGTCACATTGATTCCGTTGACAATACCGATCAGATCTCCTTTTCTGCTTTCCAGCACACCTTCCATATTCTCTCCATAAGCACGGGTCAAAATTTCTTTGGAATAGGTATCGGAAACGGTCGTGATCTTATCACAAGTCATCAATCCGGTCTTTAAGAAGCTGACTCCATCATGAAAGCGCATGTACCCGTTTTCATAGAACTCATCCGACAAACCGAAACAAGAACCGAGGATCTCTTTTGAATAGTTTCCTTGGAATGCCAGATTATGAATCGTATAGACATGCTTGATACGCGTATAACGCTCGTCATAGCCATAATGAATCTTGCACAAGGCACCGATCATGCCGGTATGCCAATCGTGACAATGCATGATATCCGGCCAAAAATCAACATGCGGAAGCATTTCTAATACAGCTTTCTGATAAAAGGCAAATCTTTCGCCATCATCAGCATAGCCATATAGGCCATCTCTTTCAAAATATCCCTGATGTTCGATGAAGTAATAAGTAACATTTCCCTCTGTTGTCTTATATACAGTTGCAATGGTTCGAATGATTCCCATTTCAACCGGATATGTCGCAATGCGCTCAAAACTATCGCGATTCGTCTTAGCAATCTTCAGATACAGAGGAAGAACAACGCGGACATCATTTCCTTTTTTATTCAATATTTCCGGAAGGGATCCTACGACATCAGCCAATCCGCCGCTTTTAATAAACGGCAATCCTTCCGAAGCAACAAATAATACAGACTTCATATTTCTCACCTAAATGTTATCCCGGCGCTTAACATAAACCGGCACTTTTACATTATCTCCTTTTAACTCTTTGACTTTATTGACAACTGCATGCTTATCGACCACAACGGTATCCAAGCAGCAATCGTTACCGATATACGCTTCCGGAAGAATGATGGAATTCTTGACAACAGTTCCTTTTTTGATCTTAACATTACGACCGATGACGCTATTGATGATTTCGCCTTCAATCACACAACCATTCGCAATAACTGAGCCCTGAACTTTTGCATCTTCACTGAAATAAGTCGGAGCAGAATCATTGGTTTTAGTATAGATCGGCCAATCCTCTTTAAATAATTCCTTAGCGATCTCATAATTTCTGAGTTCCATATTGACCTGATAATAACCACCCAGATAGCTGATGCAGCCAAGATATCCGCGCATGGACACGCCTTTAATTACCAGTTCATCACAGCTTTCAGCCAAAATATCTTTAAACCAGAAGATCGAGCTTGTCTTCGCAGCTTTTTTTACCAGTTCAATAAACAACTTCTTTGAAAGAATGTAAGCTTCCAATGAAATATTTCTGTTTTTGTATTTGCCGTTGTTTTGAGCAATTTCAGAAACGCGGTGATCTTTATCCAAGGATAAAACATCGCATGCCCAATATTCTTCTTTTGCATCATCCACCGCCTTATATAAGATGCTGACATCGGCATTGGATTTAATATGCTCCTGCAAGATTTCATTGTAATCTGCACGATAGATCATATAGCTTGGCGCCATCACGACATATTCTTCATCCGACTCTTCGATATACTGCATGTTTTGCATAAACTGTGCAATATCCGTGTTGTAAATAGAAGAAGTCATCTCTTCTTCTCCATATAAAATATGAAGTTTTCCCTGTTTTGAATTGATGTTGTAATGACGTCCTGTTCCTAAATGCTCGATCAGGGAACGCGGTTTATTTTTAATGTAAACCTGGATATGATCGATTCCCGAATTTGTCATATTCGATAAAACAAAGTCAATGACACGATATCTTCCCAAAATTGAAATGGCAGGCAAAGGTCTGAACTGTGTCATTTCATTTAAATCAATGCTGTTCCCTTCGAAGTTAATAATTCCTAATGCATCACACATAACTGTCCCCTCCTACTTCACTTTCTTCTTTGCGGCCAAAACGATCTCAGCGCTGTCTTTAGCTCCGACAACGGCATCCTCAAGCACTTCGACCCCTTCGCCGACAATCGCGCGCGTAACAGTTGCACCGCTGCGAACGACAGAATCTGTCATGATAACCGAATCCTCAACGACTGCACCTTTTTCAACTTTCACACCGGTAAACAGAACCGAATTTCTGACCGTTCCTTCCACTACACATCCCTGCGTAATGATCGACTTATTGACAATTGCCTCATCGCCGATAAACTGCGGTGCTCCACCGACATCTTCAGTAAAGATCTTCCATTTGGAATCCATCAGCTGAAGCTCATTATGCGGATCCAAAAGATCCATATTGGCTTCCCACAGACTGTCAATCGTTCCGACATCTTTCCAATATCCTTTGAAGCGATAAGCCATTAATTTCTTTCCGTCATTTAAGAAAGCCGGAATGATATCTTTTCCGAAATCATGATTAGACTCTTCTGTTTTTTCATCATTTAAGAGATATTTGCGAAGCGTCTTATAATCAAAAATGTAAATTCCCATTGATGCCAGATTGCTTTTAGGATGAGCCGGTTTTTCTTCAAACTCAACGATGACGTCATCCGCATCCGTATTCATGATTCCGAAACGACTTGCCTCTTTCATCGGAACTTCAAGAACTGCAATCGTTGCATCTGCATTATTATCTTTGTGGCAGGCCAGCATTTTGGAATAATCCATCTTGTAAATGTGATCGCCAGATAAGATCAGCACATATTCAGCTTCCATCTGATCAAGAAAATCCAGATTCTGAGTAATTGCATCTGCGGTACCGCGATACCATCCAAGCCCGGTATCTTTTTCTCTAGGCGGTAAAACAAATACGCCGCTATCCTTTGCATCCAATCCCCAATACTCGTCTTTGGCAACATAAGAATTAAGTAAAACTGATTCATACTGAGTCAAAACTCCTACAACATTAATCCCTGAATTTGCGCAGTTGCTGAGCGGGAAATCAATGATGCGATATTTTCCTCCGTAATGAACTGCCGGTTTAGCAACTTTTTTAGTAAGGTCCAAGAGTCTGCTTCCTCTTCCGCCTGCAAGTATCATTGCAACCATGTTATTTTGTCTCATATGTTTCAACCTCTGCTTTTTCTTGATTTTATTATAACTAATTTTCAGGAACTTGAAAAGCATTTTATGTAATCCCTTACATTTTATTTCCAAATATTTCAAATTTTTATTTTATTCGCCTTTTTATCCAGTCAAGATTTTTTTGTCAATAGCTTTTAAAGACCTAAAAATCTTTTCGGATCAGCAAAAAACAAGATCAAATCTTCGTGACTTGATCTTGTCCTTCTTTATTTTGTAAATTTCAATTTTCTGACAGCCTTCTCATGAACCCCTCTTTTAAATATCGCAATGTAAAACCGGCTATTAACAAACGCCACAAATCCCATCACAAACATCAGCAGAAACGGAAGAATAACTGCGGTTCCCACGATAATCAATGCGGAAAAAAGAACGATCAGTAAAATGACTACCGGATACATTTTAAAATAACTGCCCAGCGCACGCAACGCCTCTTTATTGGTAACATGGAAACAGGCAATGTATGGAAAAACGAATAGGCACTGCCATAAGATCATCAACAACATGATTCCGGCAAACCAAGTGCTCATGATCAACACCACACCTTCAGTCTGAGAATAGAAAAGCATATCGATCAAAAGCACCAGAATCAATAACAGATACCCCAGCCAAAGCTTGGTAGCCTGTTTCAGATTCGCTTTCAGTGAATCAAAGAAAACTTTCATGGTTTGTCTTTGACCATTCGCCATATAATCGATCATCGCATAGTTTAACGCACATGTACTTGCCCCGATCGAGATAAGCGGTAAACTGGTCAATGTCCATAAAAATCCTAATAAAATGATATTTGCCGTATTATCAATGCTTTTCATCAGCAAGTCTTTCATTTTAAAACTTTCCATTTTCACAGACCTCCTTTCCACTATAAATCGATCTTTACATTTTCTTTTTTATACGCTTCTGCTTCAAAGAATTCTTTGCTGCACATTCCAAGCATTCCTGCCAAAAAAGAAGTTGGGAAACTGACGAGTTTCTGATTAAACATAGAGACATTGGCATTGTAAGCGCGTCGTGCCGCTTGAAGATGTTCCTCACAATCCTGAATCTGTTTCTGAAGCTCTCTGAAATTATCACTGCTTTTCAACTGCGGATAACTTTCGGCCACAGCCAAGATCTGATTCTGTACCTGATCCAAACCTTTAACCGTTTCATTTCTTTCCTGCATATTTCCTTTTCGAAGACGGATCGTCTCAATAACCAGTTCCTTTTCAAATTTCATCATCCCTTTAAGGGCATCCAGACTGTTTGTTAAGACATCATATCTTTTCACCAATGCAACATCGATTCCCGATAAAGCCTCATCGATCTTCACTTCTGATCTTTTCAATCCATTCATCATTTGAATAAGACAGATTACAAGTATGACAACAATCAATATAAGTATTTCCATTTTCATTTCTCCTTAATTATCTACTAAATTCAACAAATCAATGATCCGAACCACAACGCGGACCTGCTTCTCGATTTCGTGAATCTCATTCTCAGTTATTTCACGGAATATCGGCGGTTCAAATAAATTCTCATGATCATTGATTAATACATGGATCTGATTTTCAATAAATCCGATGCATAGATCCCCGTAAAACTGATCATTTAATTTCAACAACCGCTCCATAAAATGGGGAGTCAGAATATAAAAGGCTTCATGCTGAGAAGAACCATAGACATGATATGTCTTGTTGAACTGCTCATTTTCCATTTTGAATCTTTCAATAGAAGAAAATAATCCTCCCGGATTCCCTCCGGAAAAAGTTTTCTCCTTTACACATAAATAAGACGTAAACGATTTCGGAAAATCAAATACCATCCATGAACCGGAAAAATAAGTAGTCGTAGTCGTGGTCTTATTATGATGCGTTACCTCCTGCATGCGGACATCGCTTCTTGTAAAATGTAATCCATGATACATCCCGCTGATCTGATCATCACTGTGATAGGTATTACCGCATGGAATCAGTCTGGTTTCTTTGACAAATTCATAGTCGAATCCTTTTTCTCTCATTTCAATATCCGTAAAGTAATATTCAAACACCGATCGGACAAGAATTTCTTTATATTCCTTGGCATAATTCTGATCATTGGCAACAAACCCCATCAGAATTGCACCACCAAGAATAATCATCATTCCAAGTCCCGGGCTGCTCAGAAAGCTGAACATTCCAATCAATATCATAGGAATGATCATCAATCTTCGCATCATTGCCTTCTTTCGCTTTTCATTCAATCTTTGCAAAACAGCGGAAAGGTTCATATTCAAGCCTCGATCTGCCAATCAATTTCCGGCATTCCATGCTGGCGCAGAAACTGATTACATTTTGAAAAAGGCCGTGATCCGAAAAATCCATTATAGGCAGACAGCGGAGAAGGATGAGGACTCTTGATCAAATAATGTTTTGGATTTGTAATCCACCTCGCTTTATCCTGTGCATTCCTTCCCCATAAGATAAACACGATTGGTGAATCATGCTCATTTAATTTTCTCATAACTTCATCTGTGAACTGCTCCCATCCTTTGTTACGATGGCTTAAAGGCTTAGAATCTTCTACAGTCAAAACGGTGTTCATCAGAAAAACTCCTTGTTTTGCCCATTTCATCAAATAGCCATGATGTGGAATGGAACAACCCAGATCATCATGAAGCTCTTTGTAAATATTTTCCAAACTTGGCGGGATCTTGATCCCCTTCTGCACAGAGAAGCACATGCCATGGGCTTGATTAGGCTGATGATATGGATCCTGCCCTACGATGACGACCTTAATATCTGAATAGTTTGTGTTCTCAAATGCTGCAAACACATTCGTTCTGATCGGATAAATCTTTTTAGTTCTGAATTCAACTCTCAAAAATGCGGAAAGTTTTTGAAAATAAGGCTTCTCAAATTCTGCCTTTAAAAAGGGCGTCCATTCATTTTGAAACATATCGTTTCACCTCTTCCTGATTCTATATTCTATTGTAACATATTCTTATTTTTTTTCATCATTAAAAGGCAATCACTTCATGAATTTCACTATTTCATTTCATCATTGCCTTATTCATCTATACTACATTTTTGAAAAAAATGGTTGATTATCTCAAAAAAAACTTGTTTTACGGGCATACACGCAGGATTTCAAGCTGAATTTACTACCAATTTACT
>CAZUVT010000044.1:0-13437 GCA_964623925.1 uncultured Erysipelotrichaceae bacterium | reverse complement strand
TTTCTACAAAGCTCATCCACCGAAGCATGATCGATGATCGTTCCTGATTTAATCAATATGATTTCTTTTGCAATAGATTCAATATCTGAAACCACATGAGTAGAAACCAAAATGATTTTATCCCCTGCAAGTTCAGAGATCCTTTCTCGAATTCTGACGCGCTCTTTTGGATCGAGTCCAGCCGTTGGCTCGTCTAACACGATCAGCTTAGGATTCCCAAGAATGGCCTGGGTAATCAGTATTCTCTGTTTCATCCCACCGGAATAACTTCCAATCGGACGATCAGCCAAATCTGTCATATTGACATAAGACAAAACACGTTCAATTTCTTTCGGCATATCCTTTTTAGAAATTCCTTTCAAAGTTGCCATATAAGAAAGAAATCGTCGTCCGGAAAAAGATTCATACATTCCTTGCTGCTGTGGAGCATACCCCAGCAAGCTGCGATAATCCACCCCCAGCGATTGTAAACTTTGTCCGTTCCACTTGATTGTTCCACCAGTTGGCTGAAGATTTCCCGTGATAATATTCATCAGTGTGGACTTCCCGGCTCCGTTAGGTCCGAGAAGTCCATAAATTCCATTATCAAGAGACAGAGAAACGCAATTCAAAGCCATTTTGTCTTTATACTTTTTTGAAATATCGCAAAGTTCTAACATTGTTATCTCCCTATCCCTATCATGCTGATTGGGATAAAGTTACCTCTGCCGGCAAATAAGTCTTCTTTGCTGATTAAGCCATATTGATACCCATTGATCGTGTACGATCCATCACCCTTGGAGGTCGCATCATAATCATAGATCGTCAGTACTTGATCACCTACTTCTGCAATAATATCCAAACTCCATCCGAGAGATTTATTCACAAGTGGAGAATGAATGATTTCCCCGGTATTTATATCGATAAAATAGTAAGTATGATCACTGCTGTCCCGTGTGTAAAGCTTGTCTCCAACTTTTCCCCATATAGAATCCTGTGAGATCTTACACAGTTCAGTCTGCTTACCACTGAAGATATCTACAGCCGTAATACTACCGTCACCAATAACCGAAAAATACAGTTTGTTTTTGTCCAGTTCAAAGCTTCGTGCTTTGGGAGCATACACACGGTAAAATTCCTTTAAAATGCCATTCTCAATATTAAGAGTTGCGAATACATCATAGGAGTTATCATATATTGTAGTATTATCTTGGTGTAGCTCCTTTGGCGATATATCCCGTCCAAAATCAATTCCATATAAAATGAGAGAACGATCACTGCAACCGATAACATCCCATGTAATATTGTCATCAAAGTACATAGAACAGATTATCGTTTCTTTTCTTGAAGATAAATCCAAATAAATCAACTTTCGCTCAGATGAAGTGTGATAACTGTTTCCGTCGATTTGCTGCGTTATCAACTTTTTGGTTATAAAATAAAGCCCTTCTGCATCACCTACTACAAAATCTTCCACTATAACTGCCGAATCAAATGTGTATATCTTATTCCGGTCTGTTCCATCCAGATTTGCTCGATAAATAGTTGTCGGTTGGCTTTCTACCGAATTGCCATCATTGCCAAATACAGCAACTCCTCCTATTGAACCATCATCATCCTGCTCTTTGCTCATAATATACAAATTATCGTTCCATACAAAAAGTAATGTGGAAGCAAAAGGGAAATCATCGATTAAAAAAACGGATGTACAATCAGCAGTGTTATGGGCACAGGCAGCATTATTACATAAATAAATTTCTTGTCGTGTGGCAAAATCCATATACATTAAATGTGTTGCAAGCTGACCGTCTAAAAGACGCTCGATTTCATCAGACAAATAATAATATCCGTTCACTGTTGCACATCCTTTACTATTACCCTGTAATTTGCTAAGTAATGACAGCGGACCATCCACAACATCTTCTTTGTTATTGGATGGCTCAAATGGACCCGGCTGTGTATTGTGACCATCATTTACCGATGCGGATTTTTCACAGGCACAAAGTGAAAACATCATCCCAAGTACCAGTATCCATGTAACTAATTTTTTCATAAAAATAAAAGACCTCCTTGTAGCAGTTCTAAAGACTTGCAAAGAGATCATACAAAACAAAAGTCAATAAAAGGTCAAATCCCTATAATTATTTTAACTATAGCACCACCGGATGAATTATTTGAAAGTTCCAACCATCCATCATGTTTTTTACAAAGCACCCGACTGATCGTCAATCCCAGTCCGCAATGGCCATCTTCACTCGCTACGGGCATGAACAATCCGTTTTTATTTCTCAGAATTTCTTCCGAAAATCCACAGCCGTCATCTATTACAGAAATAATCAGCATCTTATTATCCATTTCAAATAAGAGGTCAATGGTTTCCTTTGCGTATCTCAAGGCATTATTCAAAATATTCTCAAGCACACGATATAGAACGGAAGTATCAATTTCAACAACTCCCTTTGAAGTTTCATCAATCAGATGTAATCTTATATTTTGGCTCTTTGCCATTAATGATAGATCCTCACTCACATCCTCAATAAATCTTTTAATTGGAATTTGTATTCGGTTTATTTTAATATCATCCAGCTGATTAATAGCTCGAATAGATTCAGTATATTGTCCTAATCGCTTTGCAGCCTTACTCATATTATTCGTTATCTGCAATATTCCTTCTGTAGTCAAATGTCCGGTTTTGATGTTGATCTGCAAATATTCAGCATATCCATCAATAATGGCAATCGGATTGCGCAGATCATGTGCGATAGATGCTTGCAATATTTTTTGTTGCTCAATCATTTTCCATAATTCTCGGTTGTTCTCATCAAGAGTTTGACGCATTTGCTCAAATGAGTAACACAAACTGCCCATTTCATCGTTAACCGCATAAGACAACTGAAAGTCAAGGTTCTTACCTCTAATCTGCTCTGTCGCTTCGGAAAGAAGTTTTAGAGGTCTAGCTAGTTTTTGTCGATAAAAGAAAAAACCGCAAAATAAAATTCCTGTTAATGAAAATAGAGATGGCAATGCAATCATTAAAATACCACATGTCTGATAAGCGATTCGACGCTTTAAAGAAAGCATATCATAACTATTTTCAACTTTCGTGACGGCAGTTTCCATGGATGAAAGATCATAGCTTTCAAAGTTCGGTTCTCCATCTTCCTCTACTTGAATACTAGGAAGAGTGATCATTTCTTCACCCAATTTGATCTGGTAACCGAAGCTGAGTCTATTTCCATCTGTATCTGATACCTGTATCGTAAGAAAAACTGCATTGGAATCCGGTAAAAGATAGCGGCGAAAAGCTATACAACCCCATATACAGAGTCCCGATAAAAGCACTACGAGACAGAAAGTGATGAGAATGGTCAGTATAAAAGCTTGTCTGAGTGATAAATCATCATATTTTTTCTTTAGCTTTTCCATCTATATCCTACTCCCCAAACTGTTTCAATGTAATCATGTCCTGTTGCATCACGAAATTTTGATCGGATTTTTCTGATATGTTCTTTTACTACACTGCTATCCCCCTCAGCATCATATCCCCATACAGCTTCATAAATTCTTTCTCTGTCAAATACTTGCCCTGTATTTGTCATTAAATATTCAATCAAATCAAATTCTTTTCTCGAAAATAAGATCTCTGTTTCACCAAAATACACACAATGCTTTGATAAATTAACGAGAAGTCCATCCGCTGAGGCAAGAACAGATGATCTGTTTTTATTGCGTTCGTCCCGACGTAAATGAGCAGCTACGCGAGCAGATAATTCTTTTAAACTAAAAGGTTTGGTAATATAATCGTCTCCTCCATACTGCAATCCATTTATCTTATCAAGCTCCGTAATACGGGCAGTTAAAAAAATAATGGGACAGACAATATGTTCTCTGATATTTCGACATACCTCCAATCCGTTTAATCCCGGCATGTTAATATCGAGGATAATCAAATCAGGCTGTTTTTGTAATAGCATCATGGCCTCACCACTGCCATTTGCAACAAGCGTATCATATCCACAATCCTGAAAATGTGAAGATAATAGATCTGTAATCATTTTTTCATCGTCAACAATTAATATTTTATATTTCATATCTAACCCTCCCATCATCGTGATATAAATATCTATAACAAAAATTGGTCAATTTTTCGTCAATTAACTTTAATGTATCTTTAGAAATCAGTTGAGAATTACTCATTTTTCAAATTTTTGTTTTGCAGGAGCCTATCTTGGATATAAATATATTATACTTCGTTTTTTGAAACATACAAAGCTGTAAAAGCTTCCAATTTTCAGTGCTGAAATACACCAAAGAATAAAAGAAGCAGTTGAATATTTCATATCTACAAAATAAACCCTCTTTTTAAATTCCTCAGAAAAAATTTAGTTTTCTTTTAAATTTAGCCGCTTCAGAAAATGATATACTTATTTCAACAGAAAAGGAGAACGGCCTATGAAAACAATTCTGATCGTAGAAGATGAGCCCAGCATCCATGAGCTTTTAAAAGAGATCTTAACACATGAACATTATTCCATTCTCGATGCCTATTCCGGAAGCGAAGCTCTTTTGATCTTGCAAAAAAATACACCGGATCTGATCATCCTTGACCTCATGCTTCCGGGAGTAGAAGGTGAAGAAATCATCAGAAAAATGAATCATCTACCGATTCTCGTCTTAAGCGCTAAAGGTTCTTTAAAAGACAAGGTCAGCTGTTTATTAAACGGAGCGAATGATTATATGACCAAGCCGTTTGACAAGAATGAACTGCTCGCCAGAATCAAAGTTCAGTTAAGGATTAATAAAGAGCTCAAAACATTAAAATTTAAAGATCTGCAATTAGAAAATGATGCCCGAACCTGTATCATTCACGGTCATTCAGTCGCTTTAACCAAAACAGAATATGCCATCTTAAAACAGCTCCTTTTAAACCCAAATCAGGTCATATCCAAAACCCAGATGCTGGAGATGATCAGCATGAACAATGAGGACTGTGATGAAAATTCTTTGCGTGTCCACATCAGCAATATCCGAAAGAAACTGCGTACCTATTCGTCCTATGAATATATCGAATCTGTCTGGGGAATCGGATTTAAAATGAAATCTTAGCAGATCCTTAACAATTTCCTTAACAGTTTTCTTAATAGATTTATGCAAGAATTAAATCAGACAGAAAGGAGAAAACGATGGAAACCGTTTTAGAAACAAACAATTTAGTAAAAAAATACAAAGATTTCAAAGCATTGGACAATTTAAACATGCATGTTGAGAAAGGATCGATCTATGGACTGATCGGCAAGAACGGAGCCGGAAAAACAACCCTGATCCGAATCATCTGCAATCTGCAGCAGCCGACTAGTGGAACCTATTCGATTTATGGAATCAAAAACACCGATTCCTTAAAAAATTCCCCTTCCCGCATTGGAGCCATTATCGAAACACCTTCGATCTACCAGAACATGAGCGCAAGGGACAATCTCATCCAGCAGTTCATTTTGATCGGCATGCCGGATCTTAAAGGAGTGGAGGAACTGCTTGATTTAGTCGGATTAAAAAATACGGAAAACAAAGCAGTCAAAAACTTCTCACTCGGCATGAAACAGCGCCTTGGGATCGCAATCGCTCTAGCCGGAAATCCTGATTTTCTGATTCTGGATGAACCCATCAATGGTCTGGATCCACAGGGAATCATTGAAATCAGAGAGCTCATCTGCAATCTAAATAAAAAGAAAGGCATCACGATCCTTGTATCCAGTCATTATCTGGATGAATTATCTAAGATTGCCACTCACTATGGATTTATGGATAATGGCCGGATCATCAAGGAAATCAGCTCTGAAGAATTAAACAAAAAAATGCAGCAGAAAATTGAATTGAAAGTTAAAGAAGCCAAAGATTTTATCGCTTTTTTAGAAGAAAAACAATTCAATTATGAGATCTTAGACAAAAATACGATCTGCATCTATGGAAAGATCTCAATTCCGAAGATCTTGCATGATCTCTCTGAAATCAATCTGACTGTAGAGGACATCCATGAAACAGAAGAATCATTGGAAAACTACTACATGAATCTGATCGGAGGTGCTCATCATGATTAGACTGTTGCATGCAGGATGGAATCGTTTGAAGAAAAATGTCTTGTTTTGGGGAATCGTGCTCTTTACCCTCGTTGTTTCCGGATTTCTGATCTACACCAATTATATGGATATGATCGATTACAATTATGTGATTGAAATAGAACCGCTGCTTATCAGAAATCTAGCTCTGAGTGGAATCGTTATTGCGGTATTTGCATCCCTGTTTATCGGACGGGAATACTCAGATGGAACAATGAGAAATAAAATCGTGCTTCACATCAGCAGAACCAAGATCTATTTATCCAATTTGATTCTTGTCTTCGGCATTTCTGCTTTGATGGAAGTCCTTCATTTGGTTGTGATTTCATCAATCGGTATTCCTTTATTCGGAGCCATGAAGACTCCGTTATCCGATTGGGTAGGAATCTTATTCTGCATTTTTGCAAGTATACTTGCCTTCTCTGCCATCTTTACATTTTGTTCCATGATCAACTCAAATAAGACCGTCAATGCCGTGGCTGCGCTCTTACTTGCTTTTGGCATGCTGGTCGCAAGCACACTTCTGCTCAACCGGATCAATGCTCCAGAGTATATCAATGTTGCACAAATCGTGGATGACAAATATGAAGCCGTTCAACAGAAAAACCCTAAATACCTGTCAGAAAATCAGAGAACACTCTATATGCATTTACTTAAATCCATCCCAAGCGGTCAACATCTACTAATTGACATGAGAGTAGAAACGGATATGGCAACTTGTTCACTTTACTCGTTTGGGGTGACCCTCCTCTTTACAAGTGCCGGATTATTTTTATTCAATCGTAAAGAGTTAAAATAGAAAGGACCTCGCTTCATGAATATTTGGCTTATCCTATTTCTGATTGCATGTTTCACTCTTCTTTTATCGATCGCAAAGATCTTTACTCTTAAAAAATCGATTCAGGAAATTCAGCATCAATTTGAATTCATTTCAAAATCAGACACCAATCATCTGATCACGATTTCTTCTAATGACCGGGATCTAAAAAGATGCTGCAGCCAGCTCAATGAAAGTTTAAAAAGAATACGGAAGCTGCAAATCGAATATGAATTGGGAAGTCAGAATTTTCAGCAGTCTATTACCAATCTATCTCATGATCTAAGAACGCCTCTTACTGCCATAAGAGGCTATCTTGATTTAATTGACAGAAGAAATCTGACAGAGAAGCAAAATATTTATCTGAATCATATCGATGATAAAACTCAGGACCTGACTGATCTTTCAGAGCAGCTATTCTATTTTTTCAAGAGCTACGAACGATCTGTTTCCCTGAATATGAAAGAAGTTTGTATCAACACGGTCTTGGAAGCGACACTATGCAGCTTTTATGATTTATTTAAAGCGAATCATATCGAACCTACTATTCAAATCACGGATACACCCATTATTAAAAAGCTGGATGAAACGATGTTGAAAAGAATATTCGAAAATATTCTTTCCAATGCAATCAAATACAGTGAAAACCAATTATCTGTTGCTTTAAATGAAAATGGAATTCTGAAATTTTCAAATAAAACAAGTAAACTGGATAAAACTTCCGTCGAGAAGATCTTTGATCGCTATTTTACTGTAGAAAATGCCAATAAAAGCAACGGAATCGGATTATCCATTGCCAAAGGGCTCGTTGAATTAAATCATGGACAGATCTTTTCATCCTATGAAAAAGGCATATTCAGCATTACGATTCATTTCATTTAAATGATTTATTTTGATCTCCCATAAAAAGTCCCTTGAAAAAGTTGCTGTTTTCTAGAATATCCTTAAAATTTATCTCGCCAATAGAAATTCTTTCTGCTAAGAGGTATAATATTCTTAGAAAGAAGGAATAACAAAATGAGTTTTATTGATCGTCTTCGCAAAGACAAGATGACTGCGATGAAAGAGAAGGATACGATTAAAAACGGTGTAATCGGACTTCTTATTTCGCCAATGGTTCTATATGAAAAGGAGAATAAGGTCACGATTTCCGATGAAGAAGCTTTAACATTCGTTCAGAAAGAATTGAAGCAGACAAAGGAAACTCTTGCCACGACTCCGGCAAATCGTACAGATTTAATTGAAGAAACAAAGAAAAAAATTGAAATTATTGAAAGCTATCTTCCAAAGCAGATGACTTTGGAAGAAGTGAAAACCGCACTAAATGAATTGATAGCGGAAAAAGGCATTGAAGTCTCCGTCAAAAGCAAAGGTGTCATGATCAAAGAGATGATGGCAAAATACAAGGGAGTGACAGATGGAAAAACTGTCAATGCGGCAGTAGCAGAGATTTTGAATCAGCAATAAATTTGACCGGTAATCTTACCGGTCTTTTTTCTTATGATGAGGCAGAAGATTCCAATTATCAAAAATATAATAAGTGAAGAAATCTAATTTCTCCGGAATGATGATCTGTTCTGTATCTTCTATACTCGTAAGATTGCGGATCACCTTTTCAACCGTTTTCATTTTAATCAAGTCTCCGTCCACTTTTACCGCATGAACATAGATTCGGTTAAATTTTGTATTTCTTATTTTAACTTTTCGATCTAATAAAATCAATTTAGAAAATGCCGCTTCCTGTTTTTTAGTAAACAGCAGAATATTCATGACACCATTAACGATATTGTACTCATCTGCCTGATATTCGATGATCTGTGAATGCAAGCTCGTATCGCTTTCTTTTAAAAGCCAATTTTTGAACTGAGCAAAACTACTGAAATCATAATTTTGAATATAGTCTTCATAGTAGATCTTCCCAAATCCATTCTTATAGATCCTTGTCGGAACAACAATATGTTCATAAAAATTCTTGACATCCGTTTCGGTAAAATAGAAATCAACCTGAAGCGCCGGTATCTCGCTTTCAAATCCGGGCGGGATCATATTCCCGCAATAGACCAAATGATTAAATTCTGATAATCGTTCCGTATTCAAGTCTTTAAGAGAAATGACCTCTATATGTTTAATGATATTGCTGTATCGATCCAAAACCCGACGCATGAGTGAATCACCACTTTCATAATCAAATGGTGTATAGATCGCTATTGAATTTAACTTCTTGATATTTTTACACTTTCTAATGCAGGAATAAATCGCCAGCGCCAATCGAACATACACCATTTCTCCCAAAACATGATGATTTTCTCTTTGCAGGATCCGATAACAGAGTCTGCCAATGGCTGCAGAAAACGGAGAATTTCTGACTACTTTTTTCATAGAAGCATCTGAACACTGTTCGATTACATCGAATTTCGATCTGATGAAAGATTGAATCAGATTAAGATAGAGAGAATTGATCCATGCATTGTGAGAAGCAGAGCAGATTCCTATTACAGACAATTCGATTTTTAATTGATTCAGTATTGGGTCTGTTTCTTTTCTCAATTTCTTGAATCTATCAAAAGAAATTGATTCCAGATTAGTTATCAGATATATTTTAATGAGCATGATTTCTTCTAACGGCAATTTAAAGGAATAGATTTGTTCGATAGCTTCAACCAGTTTTTTTATATCAAGGCAATCAGACAAATAAGAATAAAGCTTGATCTGATCCTCTGAAAAAGAGAGTGTGTGTTGATGAAAGAGGCGCTGATGCGATGCCATAATTAAAAACACCAGTTTTTCTAACGCAATCTGATTCAGTTTTAACTCTTTTTCTTTAATGAATCGGATGCAGCGTTCCATCACATC
This sequence comes from uncultured Erysipelotrichaceae bacterium, assembly GCA_964623925.1. GTDB lineage: Bacteria > Bacillota_I > Bacilli_A > Erysipelotrichales > Erysipelotrichaceae > CATJXY01. Next base: position 3,675 of record CAZUVT010000044.1, on the reverse strand, counting down.
TCTTTTTTCCGTTTCACTAAAATAAGAACGAGTCTTAAAATAATCCGCTTTAGCGCCATGCTCGATACGGTTAAAATGGTTCCAGATCGTATCGGCATAACAATATCGTATATGGATCTCTTGTCCGGATAGGATCATTCCGTAATGGGGTTTTGTTTTAATGGTGATTTGATAAGCAGATAATTCCTCTCTGCATCTTTTTAAAAGATTTGAAACAGATCGGGAATTCAAAGATAAAAAGTCAGATAGTTCATCAACTCTTCCATAATGCGAAGAAGAAAACAGATACTCCAAGATCTGTTCATGATTTTCGTTGATCCTGCCTTCGATTTCTGTAGCATCGCCAAATTGTTTTAGTAGCCTTTGCTTTAAATCCGACATGGAAGATTCAGGCCAATTCAATAAAGCATAGCCTTTCCCGTGAAGATAATTTATTCTTAATCCCGATGGTCCATAGATATCATTTAAACATCTTATATCTTCCCGGATTGTCTTAATTCCGACTTCAAAATGATTTTGTAAGTACTCATTGCTTAAAGGTTCTGTAAATTTTAACAATTCATACAAAAGTGCCATTTGTCTATGTGTTACCTGCATCTTCTCTCACCTTCCTTGATCTTTCTATTTTATCCTCATCCTTTTTAACAAATCAAGAAAAGACTGCATGCAAATAAACAGGATTCTATAATCGCACTACAGTCCTTTTCTCCTATAAGATATCTTTTTTTGGATCCAATGATTCCGACTTCTATTATTTTGACTACTTTATAACAGAAAAATCTGAATTTGGATTAAATAGCGGCACTTCTTTGTTTCGATCGAAAACTTTCTCTCCCTCAACATAGGTTGCAATCGCCTGATAATCATCGGAAATGACGACCAGATCGGCATCCTTTCCAATTTGTATCGATCCTTTATGATCTCCATAACCATAGTAAGTACAGGGATTTAAGGAACTTAATTTAATGACTTCTTCTAAAGGCATTTTTAGTTTTTCTACTAAATTCTTCATCCCATAGAGAATCGATTTGGAACTTCCGAGCAATCTTCCGTCATCGTCCACAATAAACCCATCTGTCGTCACATTTAAAGGAGTAAACCATCCGATCTCATATCTTCCGGGTTTCAATCCTGCCAAAAATACAGAATCGGAAATCATCATGAATTGTTCCTGTTTTTTAAAGCGAAGCATCATTTTTATCCATTGCAGATCAACATGCAGGCCATCACAAATGATTTCACATTGAACTCGCGGATCATCCAGCATCACTCCTAATCCGCCTATATCCCGATGATGAATTCCGGTCATCACATTTGAAGTATGAGTGGAGACACGATACCCGTCATCAACTGCTTTTCTCGCATCTTTCTCCTTTGCATCACTATGGGCAAACGCAACTTTCACTCCTTTGGAAAGAAAATATTTTAAAACTTTCTCGCTGTTCTCGATTTCCGGAGCTAAAGCAACAAGCTTTAAATATCCATCCGAATCATTCCACATTTTCTCAACAAAATCCATGTCTACATCCGGATGCGGCTCAGGGCGACCGTTTTCACCAACTCGATTCAAATAGGGTCCCTCAGAATGGATTCCCAATACTCTGGCTCCCGTCGTGATCTTTTCTTTTGCAACTTCAGCGACATAGCGGATCGTATCCGTGGATGTCGGCAAAGCTGAAGTAACTCCTTCATAAGTCAGGGCATGAAGGTAACCGCGGATATTTTCACGATTTTTTTCTTCATCCTCATATACTTTATCCAGGTCATAGCCATAGGTGCCATGATTATGTGTATCACATATTCCGGGAATAACTCTCATCGTTCCATAATCTTCCGCATCGGTGATCTTTGCATCCGGATCAAGAAATCCTACTATTTTCCCCTCATTCAAAATCAAATAACCATCTTTTATTCCATCTTCAAAATAGATTCGTGAAGATCTTATTGCCTTCATGCTAGAATACTCCCACATAAGAACCGATGATTGCAAGCACAAGAATAAGGAAAATAATCGTGATCGGTTTCCATTTTTTTCGGATCATGGCAACAATAGAAAATAAGAGGACCAGTTTTAAAAATCCCGGAATAATGCCATCGAAGATATCCTGAATAACCATTTCTGTCCCTGCTCCCATTGACATAACAAGCGGTGTTGATACTTCGACCATTTCAGAAACAAGAGCTCCAACCATAATTAATCCCATAACACAGGCAGCATTGGAAATAGACTGAACAATACCTGATTTAAAGGCTTTTGTAATCGTCTCTGTTCCCAAAGAATATCCCAGATTTAATAATCCCCACTTTACAGCCAAAAAGATACCGCCGTAAATTGCCACAAACAGAAGAACCCCGATCGGATTTCCCTGCATTGCCAGAGATATTCCGATTCCTGCCGAAATGACGCGGATACAATTAAAGAAAATTGAATCGCCTACGGCAGCTAACGGTCCCATCAAGGATGTCTTGATATTGGTGATCATCTCTCCCGGGATCTTATCCGGATCTTCACTTCTTTCTCTTTCCAATGCATAAGAAAGCCCTAGGATCAATCCCGCACAAGAAGCATGAGTATTAAAAAATTCAGTATTTCGTACGAATGCCTCTTTTACGAGTTCCTCATTATCGCCATACACTTCATTGATTACAGGAAGCATGCAGTATGCATAAGTATTTCCTTCCATTTTTACCATTGTGAAATCTCCCCAGAAATGTCCGGAGCACCAGAACATATGCCGCAGATTCTTTTTTTCAACTGCGGACAATTCTTTTTTATTGATCTTTGCCATATTAAAATAAATCCTCCTCTTCTGCCATCTGATAAACAGCATTCTTATCTGATGCCTCTTTGACTTTGATATCAATTAAAAACATCGATATAGCGATCGCTGCAGCAATCACTGTAATACCAATTGTGGAAAGTCCCATCAATTCAGATAAGACAAAACCGACAAAAAAGAAAATGCCAAATTTAGGTGACCAGATCATAGAAGTCAAGATTCCAAATCCGACCGCTGTCAGCATTCCGCTGGCTACATCCAATCCATTGATCAGCCAAAGCGGCATGAATTCATTGATGGCGCCTAAATTGCCGACGCCCAGATAAACCGCCAAAAATATTGCAAGAGTACGCGGGATGGACATAAAGATCGTACAATAAAGATAATGTAAAATGATATATTCTTTTTGTTTATTCTCCGCTGCATATTTATCATAGAGACCTAACAGCGCTAAATGAAGCGGTGAACATAAAGTTGTAAAATACTCAATCAGAGCTCCTACCGGAACTGCCAAAGCAAGAGCGGCTCCCATATCGGCTCCGGTCAAGATCACATAAGCAACGGGAATCATTGTTCCCGACTCCGGATCAGAAGGAGTTACACCTCCAATCGCAGAAATTCCCATGTAGATAGCTTCCAATTGTGCACCCATGATCAGCCCCGTTTTACTGTCACGCAATACGGTTCCGGTGACAAAGCCGACAAACAAGGGCCGCCAAGTCGCATCCCAAGACATAAAATTATCCAATACTGAAAGTAAATGATTTGTAATTGCCAAAATAATGGCTGCTTGTAACATATTCATAGATTTCCTCCTTATTTGCCAATCAACGATTTCAAACTGACTTTCGGATCGCTGCTCAGCATCCTTACTTCACTCTCTAAACCCGTCGAT